>PLZX01000306.1 GCA_003152325.1 Bryobacterales bacterium
GGCGTTTTGATTTGGGACGCCTGGCAAAGCCGTTCTTGCGGTGTCTGCGATGCAACGCGTGTGGTAAAGTCCTGTGCCGGTGCGGGCGCTTTGTGAAGGGCGTCCCGGCACAGTAACGAAGTGGCGTGCGGTCCGATCGGATCTGAAGGAAAGCCGCCTTTAGACGAGACGGACACCAAGGGCGGTGGAGGAAGGCCGCCCCTGGGTCCGAGGTTAGTTGGGGTCTTCTAGGTTATCCGCCCCATCGTGGGGTGGATCAAAGAGCGGTGACTTCCTCCCTGTCATCCGCCGATGAAGAGCCTACCCCTTGGTGGCCATTCAGAACATGCCGCTTTTGGTCAATGGGCGCCGACTCCCTTTGGATAGCAGCGTCCTTGGACAACAACCTTATTCACCTGTTTTCGAGTGGCGCGTGAACTGCCCAGAGCAGGCGCTATAGGGAATGGCGACAATACAGGCGAGTGAACCTGCAATGAGTGCGCTAGTTCTGCGTCGGCCTGGACGCGTGGTCGATCACCATAATCTCCAACGGCGCCTTCCGCTTTTCCAGCCGCAACCCCAGTTGCTCCCGCAATGCCGTCTCGAATAAATCAGCATAGCTCGGCGCCGGTCCGGGTGTGCCGCCCGCGCCGGTGTCGGCAAATTGCATCGGATCGAGCGAGAAATCGTAATATCCTCGGATTCCCGTGCCGTCAACCACGGGAGTGTGCAACAGATTCGAGGTAAGGTTGACCAAACCGGTAATCGGCCAATGTCTGAACGTGAACTTACCACGATCACCAGGTACGGAAGCCGGTTCGCCTTCCTTCGACTCCTGGAAGGCTGCCGGGAGTTTCCCGACCAGCGCTAGAACCGGCATGTCTTTGGTTTCCCGATGACACACCAGTTTGAATCGATCCTCGAGCAGCGCCTGGACCATCTGAAGCCGCTGGGCCTGCGACACCTCTCCGTCTGCCGCGTCGGCCTTGGCGACGATGTCGAATCTTTCGGAATCGATCCAGTCCGGGCCGCCCTGCATTTGGATCCGTCGCGTAATGTACACCTGTGTGATCACGTCGACCAGCGTCACATTGATCGCGGTAAATCGGCCGCCGGGCAGAAACGCAATTGGGCTGGTCCAAGTCCCCGATGGGGGGCCCGACTTGTTCGCTTTGACCGATGCGACCTCAAACACCCGGCGCGGCGCCACAGTTTGCGCCTGACCGAAAACGACGGCCGCGGAGGCCACGGCGATGAGCACTGTCCTCGCGAAATCGACTTTCACAATCACCACCTGCTGCAATATCAGTAGACGCGCCCGACTGAGCGGTACATGCTAAAAAACTAGCACAACCTGGATTCGAGGTCAATTGCGCGACTTGCTGAAGGGACCTCTCTGGCGTCCCCCGGCGATATCGTCGGCCACACCGAAAATGGATTTTCGCCCGCACCCGGCGCGGCGTGGCAGCGTTGTTTCGTAATGGCGCTACGGTCCAGCCGGTGCCTCGGTGTCTCCGCCGAGCCGGGCGGCGGCTTCCAGATCGGCGCGCGCGGACGATTCCTGCCCGAGCAGGGTGGAGACGTGGCTGCGGAGGATATACAGGTGCGGCTCGTCGGGTGCCAGCCGAAGCGCCTCCGTGAAGTCCTGGAGCGCAGACTCAGCGGCATCTGGTTCTCCGAGACGCATCTGGCCGCGGTACTGCCGCGCCTGCCAGAGACGGGGGCTCAGCCGAAGCGCTTCATCCAGCAGCGCGAGTCCACGGTCGATCTCCCCCGACGCCGCCAGCCGGATGGCCTCGTCGAGAATCGCGGCGGAATCGGGGATCGGTTGCCGGCGCTCTCGCCCGGCAAAGTGGAGATACGCCGCCGCAACCAGGCACAGGCACGCTATGCCCGGCGCGCCGTCGAACCCCCAACTGCCCAGAAACAGCTTGCCTGCAAGTGGCAAACTGCCGAAGAGAAACGCCAGAGCCAGCGCTCCACGGCACCATTGGCGCGCGCGTGAAGCCCACGCTTCCGCGGACGGTTCCACATGCTCATCATCCTGCGGAGCAGGCATGCTTTCACCATACCCCTTCCCGCTCCGCGAGGCGCGATATCCGCCCTTATCGGCAGCCCCGCTTTCGCCCCGCGGTGAACCGTGAAACAATCCTTTAATAGGTAGCCGACGTGATCCAGGAAGCCTGCTCATCGCAACCCTTCCGAATCTCGGCCGCCGCCGCGGCCGGCAACATCAGGGACGAGCACGAATCTGTGAACAGCAACCTAAAGCGCCCCGCGGGCACGCAATGAAGGCTTCGGGCTCATTGGCGGCGCTCGACTGTTTTCTCATCGCGGACGACCTGACGGGTGCCTGCGATGCCGCCGTTCATTTCGCGATGCGTGGGCGCCGGACAACCGTGCCGATTGCGCCGCGTGCCGAACTCGCGGACTCGACCGTCGTCGCCATCAGTACAGAAAGCCGGGATCTCGAACCCGCGGCTGACCGGGACGTGATCTCAGCCGCAGCCGCAAGTTTGGCGATCGGTTTGCCGTCGATTCTCTTCAAAAAGATCGATTCCACGCTGCGGGGCCATTCCGGTGTGGAGATCGTGGCGGCCCTCACAGCCTTTGGTTGCGATGCCGCCGTGGTCTGCCCTGCTTTTCCTCGGATGAATCGTATCGTGGAGGCGGGATACTTGCGCGTCCGTGGCGCTGCGGATTTTGCGCCGATCGAAGTCGTCTCTCACCTTCGCGCGCAGGGGGTGGAGGGATGCGCGTACACCGGGCGCGAAGCCATCCCGCAGGCAATTTCTGCCGGCGCTCGAATTGTGGTGCTCGATGCAGTTTGCGATGACGATCTGGATCGAATCGTCGCCGCGGCTCTGGCGCTCGATTTGCGCGTTCTGTGGGCGGGTTCGGCAGGCCTCGCGTCGGCGCTGGCACGCACGCTGCCGGCCAGGCCGCAATTTCGTCCTCGACCGACGCCCAAAGGCCCCGTCCTGTTCTGTATCGGATCTGATCACCGAGTAACAGTCGCGCAGCAGACTGCTCTAGTGGGCCAACGCCAAGCGCTGCTGGCTCACGCGGGGCTGACCAACGCAAAGTGCATTGAAGCCGCGCTCGGTCGCGGCCAGCACGTGATGCTGCGCGTTCCACACGGTCAGGTCTCCGCGGAATGGTTGAAGGAACTGATCGCAGGCGCTCCCGCCTCCGCGCTTGTGTTCTCCGGTGGCGGCACGGCTTCGCTCCTTTGCCGAGCCGCCGGAGTGCAGCGTATCGATCTTTTTGCTGAAATCATTCCAGGAGTTCCTTGCGGTGTGATTCGCGGAGGCGAGTTCGATGGGATTTTAGCCGCCACCAAATCCGGCGGATTCGGCGATCCTGATGCTCTAATTCAAGTAGCAGACTATTTTACATGCCTGAACCAATAGAGAGCTTGCCTGCCATTGCGATAAGTATGGGCGATCCAGCCGGAATCGGCCCCGAAATCATTGTCAAGGCCCTTGCCGATCCGCAAGTCGCGCCGCTGGCCCGCTGGATTGTGGTGGGAGATGCCCGCGTCCTGGAAAGGGCGGAGCGGGTTGCCGGCCTCAAGCTGCAATCTGCGGGACTTCGCCACGTCAGGGCTCTCACCGGCATTGAGGAGTTCACGTTCGGCCGGTTGGACGCCCGCTGCGGAATCGCGGCGGTGGAGTACGTCCGCATCGCCACGGAACTGTGTCTACGCGGAGAAACCGACGCCATGGTAACGGCGCCTCTCAACAAGGAAGCCGTAACGCTCTCCGGCCGACGGTTTTCCGGCCATACCGAGTACATTGCGGAACTGTGTGGCGCTACGGAGTCTCGCATGCTGCTATCGAGCGAACGGTTCTCCACTGTTCACGTCACAACGCACGTCGCACTGCGGCAGGCCTGCGACCTGGACACACCGCGCATCCTCCGCACCATCGAGCTGGGGAATGAAGCCATGAAACTGCTCGGGTTCGAGCGGCCGCGCATCGCGGTGTGCGGACTGAATCCCCACGCCGGCGAGCACGGGCTGTTCGGCGATGATGAGGAGCGCTGCATCGCGCCGGCCATCGAGGCAGCCTGCCGCCAGGGCATCTTGTGCAGCGGCCCACATGCGGGCGACACGGTCTTCCTCCAGGCATCCCGAGGCGCGTACGATCTGGTAGTTGCGATGTACCACGATCAAGGCCACATCCCCATGAAGCTAATCGATTTCGAAGGGACGGTCAATATTTCCCTGGGCATTCCGATCATCCGCACGTCCGTGGATCATGGCACAGCGTTCGATATCGCCGGCAAGAACCAGGCCGATCCGCGCAGCATGAAACAGGCCATGCGCGTGGCGACCCGCATGGCTTCAACGAGGCGGGCCGCCGCCCGGCAGGAGAGCGCCCGCAGACACTGACGATGGGCACGATCCGATGGCTCGACCCTCCCGATCGTGGTGGGAAGGGCGCCATGAAGGCCGAAGCGAAGACCAAGTACCCTTGGGAATGGCCTCCGGCTCTGCAAAAGTCGTCGCTCGGTGAGCAAGCATTATCGGCCAATGTACTAACCCGCTATGCGGGAA
>PLZX01000227.1 GCA_003152325.1 Bryobacterales bacterium
AGGTAACGCTGGAAGGCGTGGTGGCAACGCAGTCCGACAAGGATCTCGCCAACCTCCGCGCCGGCACAGTCGGCGGTGTCTTTTCCGTGACCAATAATCTGCGCGTGGAGGGCAAGTAACGCCCTATTGTGGCTTCGCCGCTACCCAATATCCCGGGCGCGTATCGCACTTGTAGTCGTGCCCGATCACGATCACTGAGATCTGGTGGAAGCCGCCTTCCGTCTGGTTGTTCGGCGTATAGCTGATCGTGTACTGGCTGTGCAACTGGTCGCTGATTTCCTGGATCGACGCTTCCAGGCTCTTCTGCGAATAGAAACTGAATTCGTTGCCGCCGGTACCGCGCGTGAATAGCTGCGCCGGGCTGGTTTTGAAGATGTTCTTCACATCTTTGAAGATCTCGACCATCAACGGTATGAACTCCGCGCTTGAGCCGTTGGTGCCGTACATTTGCTGCACCGTGGTCGGCGTGGACGGTACGCCGCCGGGCAGCGGGTGCATCGCGGGCGGACTGTTATCCGGCCGCGGATCCGGCGTCGGCGCCGTCAGAGTGCCCAGCAGGTGCGACATGTCCACCCAGTACGCCGTGATGTTCGCCAGTTGCAGTTCGATCAGGGTTTCCCGGCCGCGCGCCTCGCTGCCATAATCGCGGCTTTCGCCAATCACCAGCAGGATGCGCCGCCGGTCTTTGTTCCTCGTCTTCAACATGTGGACGCTTTCCTCCACCGCATCCACCAGCCGGCTTGACGTGCTGCCCGCGTAGATCGTTTTAATCGCTTTGGTGATTTTGTCCGGATCCGGCGTGAAGTCCTGCAGGGCCCGGATACGCGAATCGAATGCCACCACCGCCGCCTCGCCCTGGTCCCCCAGCATAATCGGCTTCAGCATCGAGCCGATCCGGTTGACTTCCGGCAGAATTTTGTCCGCCCGCGCATTCGCCTGGATCGCCACCACCAGCGAGATCGGCGTGAACGTCACATCCACCTGGTGGATGTTCTGCTCCTTGTTGTTGTCGAAGACCCGGAATTGGTCGGGCATCAGTCCGTGGACGTAGTTGTTGTTGCGGTCGTAAACTGTCACCGGCGCCAGAACGTTTTCAACCGTGGTAATGATTTTGGGTAGCGTCGTCTGTTCCTGCTGCGCCACCAGGAGCCCGCACAAGGACACACACAAGAGAAGTCGCTTCACATTAAACCCTCGGCGCAGTCACGTGTTCTGTTTGCCCTCTGAGTAGCTCCAGCACGTGTGGCACCAATTCCACAATAGCATTTAAAGACTCCACCGCACCCTTCGGCGATCCCGGAAGGTTGACAATCAGTACCTTTCCGCGCGTCCCCGCCAGCGACCGCGAGAGCGCCGCCAGCGGCGTCGCCCCGAGCCCCCTCGCGCGCATAAGTTCTCCAAACCCAGGGATTTCGCGATCCAGCACGGCCCGCGTCGCTTCCGGCGTCACGTCCCGCGCCGCCACGCCGGTCCCACCAGTTGTAAAGATGGCCGAGACCTGGCCGCCATCCGCCAATGTCGCCAACCGCCGGCTGATCTCGCCGGTCTCGTCCGGAATCGCTTCCATCGCTGAGACATTCCAGCCCAACTGTTCCAACCGTTCACGCACCGCCGGCCCGGATCCGTCCACCCGCGTCCCCGCGCTCACCGAATCGCTGATCGTCAAAACCGCTGCGTTCGTCATGGTTTTCTTTTGAAATCCCCGCTCTTCCCGCCGGTCTTCTCCAACAGGTACAGGTCTTGAATCTCGATTCCTTTATCGAGCGCCTTCACCATATCGTAAACCGTCAGGGCCGCCACCGCCGCGGCCGTCAACGCTTCCATCTCCACGCCCGTCTGCCCCGTCGTCGCCGCGCTGGCCGTAATCCGTACGCCCTTCTTCTCCACCGCTACTTCCACATCCAAGTGCGTAAGCATCAGCGGATGGCACAGGGGAATCAGTTCGGAGGTGCGCTTGGCGGCCATGATTCCAGCAGTGCGCGCGATTTCCAGCGGATTCCCCTTGGGATTCTCCGGCAACTTCGCCAACACCATCGGCCGAATCTTCACAAACGCGTGGGCGCGTGCGCTGCGGCGTGTCTCCGCTTTGCCGGAAACATTCACCATCCGCGGACTGCCGGCGGCATCGTAATGAGAAAGTTTTTTCATTTCATCAACACCCGGATCAATTCGCCGCTCGCATACTCGGGGCGGTCCGGATCGGCCACCAGGAAAGCGTTGGCGCGCGTCAAAGCCGGCACATCGCCGGAGCCGTGCCACGCGACCGGCGTCACCTCGCCTCCATCCGCGCTCAATCGCGCCGGCAAAAAGCGAGTCAATCCCGCGCGATGACGGAACTCCCGCGTCAACCGCGCCAACGGCATGGGCAACGTAATCTCTTCCTGCCCCGCGAGCAACTCCAGCGCCGCCCGCGCGAACACTTCAAACGTCACCATGGTTGACGACGGATTGCCCGGCAGCCCGAAGAAAAAGGTCCGGCCCACGCGCCCGAAAACCAGCGGTTGCCCCGGCTGGATCAGAACGCGGTCGAAGAAAAACTCCGCACCCAACCCCGCCAGCACTTCTTCCACCACATCGTACTTGCCCGCGGAGACGCCTCCCGAAAGCAGCAACAGATCCGCCGCCAGCCCGCGCCCGATGATTTCCCGCGTGTGCTCCACCGTGTCACGCGCCACCGGCAACACCAGAGGCACACCACCCGCGCGCACCACCTGAGCCTCGAGCGACCGCGCGTTCGAATTGCGAATCTGAAATTCCTCCGGCTTCTGGTCCACTTCCACAATTTCGTCGCCCGTCGCGATGATGGCTACCAGCGGCCGCGCGTAGACCTTCACGCTGGACCGGCCAAAAGCCGCCAGCATCGCCACGTCGCTATAGTCCAGCCGCTTGCCAACGCGCAGCACAACCTCCCCCGCCGTCGCTTCACATCCCTTCGGGTTAATGAACTGGTTGGGCTCCGCCGAGCGGTCAGTCTGCACGCGTCCGCCCGCACGCCGCGTGTGTTCCACCATCACCACAGCATCCGCGCCCGCCGGGATCGGCGCGCCGGTCATGATCTCGACCGCCTGCCCCGCCCCCACCGTGCCAGTGAAACGCTCGCCCGCGCGCACTTCACCGATGACCAGGAGTTCGCCGGGCAAATCCACCGCGCGTACCGCATAGCCATCGCGCACGGAGCGAGCCACCACGGGCGAATCGCGATCGGCCGCCACCGCTTCGGCCAGTACGCGTCCCGCCGCCCGGTCCAATCCAACTTCTTCCGCCGTCGGAATTCTCCGCGCGTCGCGCACTTCCGCCATCACCCTTCCGCGCGCTTCGGCAAATGTCAGCGGGGCCATGAATCCATTATGACGGGTTGCTACACTGTGCTCGTGCCGAACCGGCTTTCGCTCGTCGAAATGGCTTCTCGCGTACGCACCCGCTCTCTCTCGCCGGTGGAACTTGTCGAAGCCCATCTTCGGCAGATCGAAAGCCGCAATCCGTCCATCAACGCATTCGCCATGGTGTTAGCCGAAAGCGCTCTCGAAGAAGCGCGCGCCTGCGAAAGCGCCTCCGCACGCGGCGAGCCCCTGGGACTACTGCACGGCGTGCCCGTCACGGTCAAAGACTGCTTCGACGTTGCGGGCCTTCCCACCCAGGTGGGCAGTCGCCTGCGCATCGGCCATCGCGCTTCCGACGACGCCGCAGCCGTCGCGCTCCTCCGCCGCCACGGCGCCATCCTCCTCGGCAAGACCAACACACCCGAGTTGCTCGCCAGCTACGAAACCGACAACTTCATCACCGGCCGCACCAACCATCCCTCCGACCCCGCGCGCACTCCCGGCGGTTCCTCCGGCGGAGAGGCCGCCGCTATCGCCGCGTTCTGCTCGCCGGGCGGCATCGGCAGCGATGGGGGCGGCTCCATTCGCATGCCCGCACATTTTTGCGGCATCGCCGGCCTCAAGCCAACTCCCGGCCGCATCCCCACCACCGGCCACTTCCCTTCCCTCGGCTATCCCCTGGGCCTCAATACCGTCGCCGGACCCATGGCGCGCAACCCCGCCGACCTCCGCCTTCTCTTCCGAGCGCTCGCCGCCTTCGATTCCGCGGACCCATTTTCTACTCCCGTCCCTCTGCGCGACCTCCCCGCAGCCAGTCTCCCCATCGGGCTCTGGGAACAGTTTTACAGTGTCCCCATCGACCCGGAAATCCGCGCCGCCGTTCACCGCGCCGCCGCGCTGCTGGAATCTCTGGGCCACCCCATCGAGCCCTTCGAGCCCCGCGGCCTCGAGCGCGCCCCCAACGTCTGGGCCTTCCTTTTCAGCCAATGGCCCGCGCCCGCGGCACGCAAGCTCATCGAGGGCCGTGAGTCCGAAACCCACTGGACCGCTAGCGAAACGCTCTATCGCAAGGATGTGACCGCCGAACAGGTGCTCACCAACCTGGCCGCGCGCGACCACCTGCGCGCCGCTCTGCTGCGCCAGATGGAGCGCGTCCCCGTCATCGTCATGCCGACTTGCGGCATCACCGCCTTCCGTCACGGCGAGCGCAAATGGGAAATCGACGGCCGCGAGATCGGCCTCTTCCAGGCTCTGATGCCCGCCGTCCTCGCCAATGTTCTCGGGCTCCCCAGCCTCTCGCTCCCCATGGCGATCTCGCGCGAAGGCTTGCCCATCGGAGTCCAACTTCTCGGCCGCCCTTATGAAGACGAACTGCTCCTCGACATCGCCGCGCGGCTGCACGACGCACGGCAACTGCTACCATTGTGATTTCGTATGGAACTGAAATTGGTACCGCTCGAAGTCCCCGAAAACGGCAATTTGATTCTGGGCCAGTCGCACTTCATCAAGACCGTTGAGGATATTTACGAGGCCATCGTAAACACCGTCCCGCAGATGAAATTCGCCGTCGCCTTCAATGAAGCCTCGAGCCCTTGCCTCACCCGCGTGGACGGCAATGACGACTCGCTCAAAGCGCTGGCCGCGAAGAACGCCTCTGCCATCGCCGCCGGCCACACCTTCGTCGTCGTGATGCGCGAGGGCTACCCGATCAACATTCTGGGTTGCATCAAGAACGTCCCCGAAGTCTGCTCGATTTTTTGCGCCACCGCCAACCCGGTCCAAGCCGTCATCGCCGAAAGCGATCAGGGCCGCGGCGTGTTGGGAGTAATCGACGGCTTCCCGCCCAAAGGTGTGGAAACGCCGGATGATGCCGAAAAGCGCCGCGCCTTCCTGCGCATGATCGGCTACAAACGGTAGCCGACTCAGCTCCTCGCTAAGTCGATTCCCAGTTTCTTCAACTCTTCCGAGTAGTACCGCCGGTGCAGCAGGTCCCACTCTTCGCTGCCTTCGGGAATCTCGCGCTTCTGCGTGCGGATCTTGGCGCGCGCCGCCTGGTCCACCTTGTCCTCGGCCATCAGCAATTCCGTCATCACCCGCACGATTTCCAGGCGAATGTTGTTGGTGTTTTTGTCCTTCAGACGAAGTTCGCGGCTCTTGCGCAGCATCTCCACCAGCTTATGAGAGATCTCGCTCACCTTGTCGCGCGAGAGCTTCATGGCGTCATGGGTGTCGCGCCCCGACGCGCGGATCACCTTGCGCTGCGAAATCAGCGTGTTCTTGATCCGCCGGAACATCTCCTGGTAGCTCACGCCTTCACGCCGCATGTACTCGCTGTACTGGCTCAGCAAGTCGCGCACTTCGTCGTTCAGGCGGTCTTCTACCGCGAGTTCCTCGCTGATCACCGTGTTGATCTTTTCCGCCACGCTATCGGGCGACGGAGTCTCAATCACACCCGGCGTCAACTTCCTGACGAGTTGTTTGGAGATGTATGTGACGAATTCTCTGGCAAGCAGCATTCTGTAAGGGCGAAAGCGTATTTTATCACGTTATGGGATGGTGGACGCTCAGTCGTACACGAAGTGCAAAACCTTCTTGAGGTCTTCCCACGCTTCGCGCTTCGCTTCCTGGTTGTACGGCCGCAGCAGGTATGAAGGATGGAACGTCACCATCACCGGAATATCGCGCCACTGGAGCCACTTGCCGCGCAGCTTCGTAACGCCTTCCTTGTGGCCCGTTACCGCCCGCGCCGCCGTGCCCCCCAGCGCGCAAATCGCTTTCGGCCGGACGGTCATCAGTTGGCGATACAGAAACTGCCCGCAAGTCTCCATCTCGTCCGGTTCGGGAGTGCGGTTGCCGGGCGGCCGGCACTTCACTACGTTGCAGATGTAAACATCCTCGCGGGTCAGCACAATCCCCTCTTTTTTGGCCGTGCCCTCGATCATCTGGGTGAGCAGTTGCCCCGCCCGCCCCACGAACGGAATTCCCTGCGCGTCTTCGTCCGCGCCCGGTCCTTCGCCCACAAACACCAGCGGAGCGCGTTCGCTGCCCACTCCGAAGACGATCTTGTTGCGCCCTTCGTGCAGCCGGCACCGCTTGCAGTCCCCGATGTCGTTCTGGATCACCGTCAACGTATCGCCCGCCGGCGCCATATCTGGAAGCACTTCACGAACCTCCGGCTTGAAGCGCGCGTCAGGATCGGGTTGACCGACGAAAGCGTCTGACCCACTCTGCCTGTATAGAGTTTGGATTCCCAGGTCCCGGTAGAATTCCAGGTACTGTCGCAGCAGATCAGCGTCCATTGGCGGCATGCAGTGCCAGCCGGAGTTTCAACACCTGGTCGAAAATCCGGTCGGCGATTTCCCGTTTCGAAGCGCGCTCGAGCGGTATCGTTTCGCCCGTGCGCAGCACCAGAATCACTTCATTCTGGTCGGACTCGAACCCTACATCGGCTCCGCCCACCAGGTTCCCCACGACCATGTCGCAGTTTTTCGACTCCAGCTTCCTCCGCGCTTCCTGCACCAGATTCTGGGTCTCCGCCGCAAACCCGATCAGCAGGCGGTCGTCCTTCTTGCGCCCCAGCTCCGCCAGAATATCCGGCGTCGGATCCAGTTCCAGCGAAATCCGCGCCGCTGTCTTCTTCACCTTCTGATCGGGCACTTTGCTCAGGTGAAAATCCGCCACCGCCGCCGATTTGATCACGATATGCGCCGGCCCCAGATTCTCCATCACCTTGGCCCGCATCTCCACCGCCGTGCGCACGGAAATCACTTCCACGCCGCGCGGAGGCGCCAGGTGCACCGGTCCCGAAATCAGAACCACCTTTGCGCCGCGGGCTGCCGCCGCTTCCGCCAGCGCGTACCCCATCTTGCCGCTTGACCGGTTGGTCAGGTAGCGCACCGGGTCCAGCGGCTCTTGCGTCGGGCCCGCCGTAATCAGCACCGTCTCGCCTTCCAGATCGTGCCGCTTACGCGCTTCACTGTCGATGGCCGCGACGATTTCTTCCGGATCCGCCAGCCTGCCCGGCCCCGTCATGCCGCACGCCAGGTATCCGCTGCCGGGCTCCACCATGCGGTAGCCGCGCTTGCGCAGAGTCTCCAGGTTGGCTTGCGTCGCCGCGTGNNCCACATGTTCACGTTCATCGCCGGAGCCACCACCACAGGCCCGGTAAACGCCAGGCACAGCGTGGTCAGAAAATCATCCGCCAACCCGTGCGCCATTTTGGCGATCAAGTCCGCCGTGGCCGGCGCAATGGCCAGCAGTTCATGCTCCTGCGCCACGGAGATGTGTTCAATGGCGCTCTCGATGGCAAAAAGGTTGGTCAGCACCTTGCGCCCCGTCAGGGCTGCGAACGTGAGGGGCCGTACAAACTCCTCGGCCGCCGCGGTCATTACCGCCTGCACCTGATGCCCCTGCTGCATCAACAGCCGCGCCAGTTCCGCGGATTTGTAAGCCGCGATCCCGCCTCCGACGCCGAGAATGATCTTCATGCTGAATTCCCGGGACCTGCCCTGCCGCTATTCCGCCGGCTCTACCGCTATCTTTTGCGGCGCCGGACCCGTCAGGCTGTATTTCACCAGACCGCGCCGCACTTCTTCAGTTGCAATCACGGTCGGCTTCTTTGAGGATGTGGGCAGTACCGGCCGCGCTCCGCCCTGCAACTGCCGGGCGCGCTTCGCCGCTACGATGATAAACCGGTACGTGCTCTGCTCCGGATCGTCCGGCAGGGTGCAGTGCGCGTTGTTGCGTGGAGCCTTGTCAGCCATATGTTGATACCTCGTCAAACTCTAAATGTCTCTAGAACCGGCCCGATCTGATCCTCGATCCTGGTTCGCCGCACCCGCTCACCGCGCACAATCGCGCTCAAAACGGCGTCGGACTCCGCCAGATCCCGATTGATCAAAACATAGTCGTAATCTTTATACTTGCGGATCTCTCCGGCTGCTTCCCTGAGCCGGCGCTCAATCACTTCGTCCGGGTCCTCACCGCGGGCACGTAGCCTCTCTTCTAAAACTTGCCGCGAGGGCGGAAGGATAAAAACGGTTACAGCGTCGGGAATCCGCTTCTTCAATTGTCCCGCACCTTGCACGTCGATGTCGAGTACCACGTCACAGCCGGTCGCCTGCGCCTGCTCCAGAATTCCCCGATGCGTCCCGTAATAGTTGCCAAACACTTGAGCCCATTCCAGAAACTCGTCTCCCGCGATCATTCGCTCAAAGTCCTCGCGGCGCACAAACCGGTAACTCTGCCCATCCACTTCGTGCCCACGCACCGCCCGCGTGGTGTACGAAACCGAGAAGAGGAGCCGCGGAACCCCTGCCAACAACCGGGAAACCAGGGTGGATTTCCCCGATCCCGACGGAGCCGAAATGATAAAAACAGTGGTCATATTTTCGAGGCTATTCCAAGTTCAACGATTGCTCCCGAATCTTATCGATCTCCGACTTCGCCTCGAGCGCCAGTTCCGTCATGGTCAGCCCCAAATCGCCCAACCCGCCGGTCTTCGATAGCACCGTATTGGCTTCCCTATTCATTTCCTGCAACAGGAAATCGAGCCGCTTCCCCACTTCGCCATCGCCTGCCAGCATAGCCTCCAGTTGGCCGGCATGTGTCCGCAGCCGCATCAACTCTTCGGCGATGTCGCTGCGATCCGCCAGCACCGCCGCTTCCTGCGCCAGCCGCTGCGGCTCAATCGCGGCGCCATGCAGCAAATCGGCCAGCTTTTCGCGCAACCGCTTTTGAAAAGCCGCCACCGCCCCGCCGCGGATCTCATCCATGCGGCTCACCAGGCCCCTGATGTTTTCGCACCGCTGCAGCATCTCCGCGGCCGTCACCGCTCCTTCGCGCGCGCGGCAGACATTCAGCGCCACCACAGCTTCCGCCGTGGCCTCCACGACCGCCTTGACTACCTCTTCCCCAACTTCTCCGGCCTCTGCGCCCGCGCCCAACATGCCCGGGATGGCCATCGCGGCATTCAGATCGGGCCACTGCCCTTCGATCTCGTAAGCCTTCGCCGCCTCGCGAAAGGCCGTCATATAAAGGTCCAACTGCGGCCGGTTCAAACCCGCGGCCTCCCCGGCCGTGCGCGTCAGCGAGACGTGGATCTGGACGTGGCCGCGCACCACCCCGCTCTTGATCGCGCCCCGCACATCGTTCTCGATAGCATCGAGCTCCGTCGGCATGTGAAAGTGCAGATCCAGGCCGCGATGGTTCACGCTCTTCAAGCTCACCACAACCTCGCCTTCCCCGAAGGCTCTCCGGATGCGGGCAAAACCCGTCATGCTGCGCAAACTCACAAGTCCACCACCGTTCCGGCATCCTCGAACTGTAGCTCGTGGAGCCTTTGATAGATCCCTCCGTGGTTAATCAGTTCTTCGTGAGTGCCCATTTCCCGAACGCGTCCCTTCTCCAGCACCACAATTTTGTTCGCGCGGCGGATCGTCGACAGCCGGTGCGCAATCACAATCACCGTCCGGTGTTCCATCAGATTCGCCAGCGCTTTCTGCACCAGCATCTCCGATTCCGTATCCAGGTGCGACGTCGCCTCATCCAGAACCAGGATCGGGGCGTTCTTCAGCAGCGCCCGCGCGATCGCGATCCGCTGCCGCTCCCCGCCGCTCAGCTTGGTGCCCCGGTCGCCGATCACCGTCCCATACCCCCCCGGCAGGTTCATAATGAACTCGTGGGCCAGCGCCGCTTCGGCCGCACGCTGGATCTCCTCAATGGGCATATCGGCCCGCCCGTAGGCGATGTTGCTTGCCACCGTGTCATTGAACAGGAACGTATCCTGTGCCACCAGTCCGATGGTCTTCCGTAGGGACGCCAGATCCACATCGCGCACATCCTGCCCGTCGATCTTCACCGCGCCCCCCGTCACATCGTAGAACCGCGGCAGCAGGTTCGCCACCGTCGTCTTGCCGCCGCCGCTCGCGCCCACCAGCGCTACCACTTCACCTGCCTTCACTTCCAGATCCAGCCCCGTGAACTGGAACCCGTCGGATATCGCCGGATAGTGGAAGCTCACATTTTCATAGCGGATGGACTTTTCAAAAGGCGCCAGCTGCGGCGCACCTGGCTTTTCCACGATCTCCTCTGTGTGATCCAGGTACTCGAACACCATGTGCGAGGCGCCCAGCGCCTGCTCGAAGATATTGTGGATGCCCACCAGTCGCTTCACCGGTTCGAGCAGCATCACCAGCGCCACCACGAAACTGGCGAAATCCTCCGCCTTGAGCGCGTGGTGCATGATTTGGTCGCGCGCGTACCACAGCAGCCCCACGATCGCGAGCGCGGCCACCATCTCGATCAACGGCGATGCCAGCGCCTGTTGCCGCACATACTGCACATTGGTCCTCAACAGGCGCCGCGCCGCATCGCGAAACCGGCCCGATTCGTAGCCTTCCGCGCCAAACGCCTTAACCACCATGTGCCCGCTCAGCGTTTCCTGCAGAATCTGGTTCAGGTCGCCTTGCTTGTCCTGGGTGCGCCGCGTCGTGCGCCGGATCTTTCGTCCGATCTGCATCGTCGGCAGGATCACGAACGGCACCACCACCAGGCTGATCAATGCCAGCTTCGGATCCTTCCCAAACACCACCAGCGTGAGCGCCACCGCCATAAACAACTGCCGCAGAAAATCCGCCAAAATGTGCGACGTGGCCAACTGCACTTTATCGACGTTGTTCATGATCGTCGACATCAGTTGCCCTGTCGAGTGCGCCTCAAAAAACTCCGCACCTTGCTTCAGCACCTTGTCGAAGACCGCGTTCCTCAGGCTGGTGATGGCCGAAAACCCGACATAATTCACGAGGTAATTCCCGAAGTAGTCGCAGAACCCCTTGAGGAAGAACACTCCCAGAACCATGTACGCCAGCATGTTCCACACGTTGTGAAAGGACGAGGGAAAGAAATCCGTCAGATAGAACGAGTGATGGAAAATTGGATCTTTGTACAGCTCCACCGGCTTGCTGGCCGACTTCACATCCAGCGCGTTGTAGAGAATCGGCCCCACCAGCACCGCCATCATGCCGGTCGCGGCTCCCGCCGCGGTCATCAGCACCACCGCTCCCACCAGTTGCGCCGTGAAGCGCCGCGCATAGGAAATCAGCCGAAGCAGTTCCTTCATGCGTGCACCCCCAGCCGTGCCAGTGCGTCCAGAACCTGCACCGTCTCCACGCCCGCGGTTCCGCCCGGCGAGGTAACCACCTCCGCGGCCGTGCGCCACGGCCCCCAGATCGCCGCATCGGACGCCCCGAAGATCTCGACCACCGGCACTCCAAACGCCGCCGCCATGTGCGCCGGTCCCGAATCGTTGCCGATAAACAAGGACGCACCGCTGAGCAGCTTCTTGATCTCCGCCAGTGGCGCTCCGTGCAGCTTTCGATACTCCCGAAACGCCTCCAGGTTGTCGCTCGCAGCCCCAATAAACACCGGCTCGAGGCCAGACCGCTTCAGGTAATCCGCCACCGCCAGAAATCCATCCGCCCGCCATGTCTTCTCCGGAGTCGCCGCCACCGCATGGATCACCCCAAACGGCTGCGCCGGCCTCGGGACTTGTCCTTCCACTACCAGCTTTGCCTTTGGGATCTCCACGCGCGCCGCTCCCAGCCAAAACATCGCACTGGCCAAATGTTCCGCCGTATGGACCGTCCGCTGCACGCCGAGGATCTCCTGCGCCCTCGGAATCCGGGCGTTGTACGCCCATTGATTCCGAAAGTGTCCGAATCCCGCCCGAAACTGCGCGCCTGAAAGCGCCGTCATCCACGCGCTACGCGTTCCTCCATGCAGGTTCAGGCACAGCCCGGGACGCCACCCGCGCACCACTCCCCACTCCGCAGCCAGAATCTCATCCACGTCGGGGTTGCCTTCGAAGATCGCGCGGAAGCGCTGCTCTACCGCGACGGCCACGCGCAAGTCGGGTCGGGCCTGTTTGAGAATGTCGAGCGCGGGTGTCGTAAGCACGCAGTCGCCCAGCGACCGGAGCCGGACAATCGCGACCCGGCTGCCCCGCGGCAAACATTCCAGGATACTTCCCACGGTGCCCTATTCTTCTATCTTGGCTTCGTCGACCAGCATCACCGGAATGTCGTCGCGAACAGGGTAGACGCGGTGACACTCGACACATTTCAAGCCGCTCTGATCGCTCTTGAGTTCGACCGCAGCCTTGCAGACGGGGCACACAAGGATTTCCAGCAAATCTTTGCTGATAGCCATAGTGAAACATTCAGTTTAACAGGTGAACCCCGCCACTCGCCCGCACCCCTCTCCCCATGCTTCCGCCCATGCCANNGCGGAACAAAAACGTTTCTCCTTCGTCCTTTCTATTTAAGAATCCCGGGAGGGTATTACTTTGGAAGTTGCCGCCCAGCCTGAGCCCGTCGCCAGTCAGTTGGAGCGGATGCTCGCACACCCTCCGCTGGTCTCTTCACCCAGCCTTAGCCGTTTCCTGCGTTTCATCGTCGAAGAGACGATCGCCGGCCGCGGAGAATCCATCACCGAATTCTCGCTCGGCGGGCGGGTCTTCAACCGCGGCGAAGAATTCAACCCGCGCACCGACCCCATCGTTCGCGTCCAGGCCCATAATCTGCGGGCGCGTATGGCCCGTTACTATGCCGGACCAGGGGCAGCCGATTCCCTCCGCATCGAACTCCCCGGCCGCACCTACGTCCCCGTCTTTCGGATGCTCCCGCAGCCCGCGCCTCCCCCGGCGGAGCTTGCTGCCCTGCCGCAATCGCCCGTCCCTACCAAGCTGCGCGGCTCCGTGCTGGTCACCGCCCTGGCGGCATTCCTGTCCGTCGCCGGCATGGCTAGTCTCTGGCGCACCTCCGTGCCCGCTCACGGCGCTGCCATCCTCCAAAACCCCAGCTCCGCAGCGCAGGATCTCTACATCCGCGGCCGCTATTTAATGGACCGCCAGTCCGAGCCCGCCATGCGCCAGAGCATCGACTGTTTCCAGCAGGCCGTCGCCATCGATCCCCAGTTTGCCGCCGCGTTCGCCGGCCTCGCCGACGCCCACAACCTCCTCGCGCAGTATGGATACATCTCGCCGCGCGATGGAATGGAACAGGCCCGCCGCGCCGCGCAGCGCGCCCTCGATATCGATCCCGCGCTCGCCGAAGCCCACGTCTCCCTGGCTGCCATCCTGGAAGCGTATGACTGGAACTGGCCGGCCGCGGAACGCGAGTACCGCCGCGCCATCGAATTGAATCCCGCTCTGCCCGCAGCGCACCTCTGGTACGGCATGTTCCTCCGCGATCAGGACCGCCTAGAGGAGGCTCTCCCCGAATTGCGCCGCGCCGAGCAACTCGAACCCCTGTCCGTGCTGGCCAGCATGAATCTCGCCCATGCCTTCCTGATGGCCGGCGATTCCTCGGCCGCCCTCGAGCGCGCCCTCCGCGCCGTCGACCTGGATCCCGACCTTGCCTCCGCCTCCCTGCTGCTCGCCACCGTCTACCGCAAACGCTCCGACACTTCCGGCGCCGATGCCGCTTTGGCCCGCGCGCGCGGTCTGTCCGCCGGCAACCCCCACGCCGTGGCCCTGCTGGCCTGCGCCTACGCCCGCAAGGGCAACCGCCAGGAAGGACTGCGCCTTTATGGCGAGCTCCAGCAACTGGCCTCCCACCGTTACGTCTCGCCTTTCGATCTCGGCAATCTCTCGCTCGTGCTGGGAGACGAAAACCGCGCCGTAGCCCAATTCGAAGAGGCCTACCGCCAGCGCTCCGCCGGCATGGTCTTCCTCCGCAACGAACGCGCCGCTTGGATGCAGCATTCCCCCCGGATGCTCTCCATCATCAGTAAGATCCGCGCCAGTTAATACGCACGCGCGCTATTCTATTGGCTTGACGCCCCAACCGAATGCTCCTCAGGCAAAACAGCCGCCCCGTGTCTCCGTGGTGGTGGTTTCCCGCAACCGCGCCGCGCTCTTGCGTCGCTGCCTGGACTCTCTCGAACAATCCGACGCCCGTCCAACCCTGCAGGTGATCGTCGTCGATAACGGTTCTACCGATGGAAGCGCCCAGCTCGACGCCGCGTTCCCCGCCGCTCAGTTCGTCCGCCTGCCCAAGAACTTCGGCCTCACCAAGGCCCTCAACATCGGGTGGCGCGCAGCCGACGCCGCCTACGTCTTTTTCCTCCACGACGACACCGAAGTCGAGCCCCACACCATCGCCCGCCTCGCCGATGTGCTCGACGGCAATCCCGAGACCGCTGCCGTTTGCCCCCTGCTGGTCGATGCCGAGGGCCTGCCCGCTCCGCAGCTCGGCCACTTCCCGCCCGATGGCCACTGGCGTCCCGCCCAGCCCGCCGGTGACGACCCGTTTCCCGTCGAATACCCGCGCGGGGCCGCCCTGATGATGCGCGTCAGCCTCATCCGCGCGGTCCGCCAGATCGATGAGCGCTACGGACAATTCGGCAGCGACGCCGACCTCGCCGCCCAGATTCACAAGGCGTCCAAGAAGATTTCGCTCGTCCCCGCGGCCTGCGCCCGGCACGCCGGCTCCCAGGGCTACTCGTCCGCCGAGCGCGCCGATTTCCTCCTCGGGCGCGCCCTGTTCCTCGAAAAATACCGCGGCTTCGGCGCTGGCATCCGGGCCCGTCTCGGCTCCGTCCTGGGCCCTCTCGTTTCCTTCCGCCTGGGCGTCCTTCGTTACACCATCGCCGGCCAGAAGGTCGACGGCACTCAACCATAGCCAACGCGTTGCAGTTTACCTTTGATAGCTAGCGTTTCATCCCCCCTACCCGATACCATTAACGCCATGGAAACCATGCTCTGGATATTTCTGCCCGGACTCGTCGCCATCGCATCCGCGCTCCTGGCCTGGTTCATCATGCAGTCCCGCATGGAAGTCGCCCTGGCCCAACAGCGCGAACAGTTGGCCGAATCCCGCGGAGCCCTATCGGCCGAAAAAACCGCCGTCCGCGATTCCGTCGAAATCGCCGTGCGTGCCGCCGAAGAACGCGCTCACCGCCTGGCGCTCGATGGATTTTTGGGGGAATTGAAGGTCGAGCAGAGACATTATACCCGCGAAAACAAGCTCCTGCTGCACAACCGCAAATGTCTCGTCCTCCAAGAGCGCATGTGCTTCCGCAACCTTCCCCTCTCCGATTGGATCGAGCATGAGATTCCTCTCGAAGATGGCGCAGACCTCGACCGCCTGGTCCAGGACATGACCGTCTTCGACAAGTCGGTCGTCAGCATTGCCGAACGGCCCCGCTCCCTCAAAGCTCTGGCATAGCCGCTCCGCACCGCGCAGCCAGTTGATTGTATGATGAGGAATTGAACCCTACGGGAGAAAACTGTTTTGCGCAACGAACGACTTTACATCTGCTTATTTTGTTTGGCTTTGACTGCTGGTTCGGTTGCCGCGCTGGCGAGCGCCAAAGGCGACCCCGAAAAGGGCAAGGCGGTTTTCGAGCAGTGCGCCATCTGCCACAATCCGGATAGCGACGAAAAGAAAGTGGGACCCGGCCTGAAAGGGCTCTTTAAGAAGGACAAGCTGTTCAACGGCAAGAAGCCCACCGAAGCCAACATCCGCGCTCGCATCGATGAAGGCGGCACCGGTATGCCCGCCTACAAAGACATGCTCAGCGACCAGGAAAAAGACGACCTCATCGCCTATCTGAAGACGTTGTAGGACAGGCCATCGCCTTTTGTGGCCTGTCATTGCCTCGCTAAACCACGGCAGCCAGACAGGGTCGAAAACCCCCTGTCGCTCATGCCGGGTTGACTGTTGGAAGTGGTCCGCCTTCTATGCGATAGCCGAGTTTCTTGAGTTCCCTGATCATTCGGGCGGTGCGCGTGCGTTTGGACTTGGCACTCACCGCGGGACCCCGTTCCTGATAGCGGACGCCCTCATGTAGAATCTTCCATAGCAGTCGACAGAGGCGATGGGCGATGGCCCAGATGGCTCCTTTGTATTGCAGGCGCGGTAGCAACCGCTGAAACGTCACCTCGAAGATGCTTCCTTTGGTCTTGACCGC
The DNA here is from genome assembly GCA_003152325.1 of Bryobacterales bacterium. GTDB lineage: Bacteria > Acidobacteriota > Terriglobia > Bryobacterales > Bryobacteraceae > PALSA-129. The sequence goes on from PLZX01000227.1 coordinate 16,293, forward strand.
AGCGTGAGCAGCTTGATTCAGGAGCCGCCGCATGGCGCGGTTGCCTTTCGGCGAGCGCGTGCTTTTCGACTCGCCAGCGCTTTCTTCGTCCCCTGGACACACGCCCACCCACGAAGACAGGGCCTTCTCGGATTCGAAAGCCGCTGCCTCGGGGCCCACTTCCGCGATCATCTGGGTCGCTGAGTTCACCCCAAAGCCGGGCACTTCCGCCACTCGTTGCACCGCGTCCTGGTGCTGCTGGAGTAGGCCCGAGGCCTCCCGATCCAGTTGCTCGATCTGTGCTTCCATCAACTGCAACTCCTCCAGCGTCATCTTCAGCAATCGGCGATAAACTTCATGGAGTTACGTGCAGGCGCCCAACGCGTCGCGCAACTCTTCCGGCGTGGCGCGCAGTCGCTTATCGGCCAGCGCCGCCAGAGCCGCCGGGTCCGTTTCCCCGTCCGCCAGTGCCTGCAACATGCGCCGCGCACTGACGCCCAGCAGATCCGACACCCAACTCGACAACTTGATGTGCGCCTGCTCCAACAAAGCCTCCAGTTGGTTCTGAAAACGCACCTTGTCCCGCGCTAGCTGGTACTTGCCAATCACCCAATTCTGCGGCGAAGTCACGCTTTCGCAGACCAAAACAGGACGAAACCGGGATAGCCTGAACTGCCACCGATCAAGGTCTTTCCGCGGCGATGCTTCCACCCAAGGCTATGAGGCCAGCTTGTACCCCTTTACGGCAATCGCATCCTGACGCACCTGCGCAAGGTCATAGTTCAGTTGCAGACGAAGCCAGAACTCCGGCGTGCTGCCAAAGGCTTTCGCAAGCCGTACCGCCATCTCTGGAGAAATTCCAGCCTTCCCGTTGACAAGATTGTTCAGCGCCTGGCGCGTCACTCCGAGGCCCTCGGCGGCTTTCGTGATCGTGAGGCCGAGGGGTTCGATGCACTCGGGCGAAAAGGGGCCGGCGAAAAGGGGCCAGACGCGTTTCTCGCCGCCGATCTCCTCCCTGGGATTCAGGCGGCTGGCGTTTGCTCGGCGGATCCCTTGCCGCTACCCATTTTTGCTCGCAAAAAACTGCCCAGGATCGGCTCGCGCGACAAGCGCTCGGCCCGTCGCCTTTGGGCTTCCTCATCACCCAATTCGGCAACCTCGCGCAGAAGTCGCTCTTGAATCTCCGCCTTCATCTCAACACAGTCGAATTCCTTCCCGAGTTTCACAGCGTCACCACCTCTCGCGGTGAATAGATCCTGGGGCTCCGGTAGCCACGCAGGCTATTCACTCCTTCGTACCCTCCTATTTTCTCAAACTGGACGATGTGCTTGAAGTTCCACCTCACCACCAGGCGAAAAGGGGCCAGACGCATTTCTCACCGGCCGGCGTTATTGGAGACTGGCCAGCAATTGATCGGCGGCATCAGTGGTCTTCGAATCGTCCAAAGCGCCCGAATCAAACGGCACCGCCCGGCGGAAAAACTCCACCGTAAAGACTCGCTCTTCGTCCTCTGGCAAGGCCTCGAAAGCCTCCGGAAGCTGGGCTGTTTGGCTGCTCATATTTTTAGGCTATCCATTTCCGTGCACGTCGGCAAGGCGCCGAGGCGAAAAGGGGACGCATTTCGCGCTCTACTGTGCGCCGGGTACTCGCGTTGGGACGAAAGTTGAACTGTTGACAACTGGTTCGCAATTTGCGAAGTTGTAGGATGTCGGTCCAATGCACATCATCAGCCGCAAAGAGTTGCTGGAAGCCGACAGAGAACACAGCGGACTCGGTGTGCCGCTCGACGCCTGGTATCGAACAGCGAAATCAGCCGGATGGCGGAGCCTGGAAGAGGTGAGGCGGACTTATTCCCGTACGGACGGCATTCCAGTGGGAGAGAGGGTCTATACGGTGTTCAATATCTCGGGCAACCGCTACCGCCTGGTCACCGAGATTTTTTACGAGGCCCAGACGATTCTCGTCAGGCAGGTCCTGACGCATGCCGAATACGACAAGGGAGATTGGAAGAAATGAGGGCCGCCGCTGAAATCACTAACCGCGGGGAATACGCTCACTTGCTGGGAGACGCGTTGCCTCACGTGATCCACACTGCGGCTGAAAACGATCGGTCGACGGCAGTGCTGGAAGGCCTCCTTCGAAAGAAGCGCCGCACCGCGGAGGAAAAGCGTCTAGCCGAGTTGCTCACGCTGTTGATTGAAGAGTACGAACGGCAGCAATACGCCCTACCGCGGCCGGCTGGCCCAGTCGATATGCTTCGGCACCTGATGGACTCCAATGGGCTCCGCCAGGTGGACTTGCTGGATGTCTTCGGCACCGCCAGCGTCGTTTCTGAAGTCCTGAGCGACAAACGGGAGCTATCGAAGGCGCACATCGCCAAGCTGAGCGAACGTTTCCAGGTCTCTCCGGCGCTGTTCTTCTGAGCGTGCAACGGCCTCCGGTTTGCGCGCGAACTGGCCGGAAAGAAAGGAGACTGAGGGATGCCCATTCGAGACGCCGAGGCATCTAGAGATCTCGCTGCGCCAACTGGAACGGTTCGGCTGATTCTTACTGTTCGAAATTCAGATTGACAGGCTGTCGTGGCTTGGCTGCAATTTGTTTTCGGGTTTCCGCATTCGGCCGGCCCGATGGAGATCCGGGGGCCGGCTGGCCAGTGTCTTGGAACTTCTTGTCGACTGTTTGCAGGCTCACATCGTCCAACCATGCCTGGCCGCGCTCTTGGAGAATCAGCCCAAACTCAATGAGGGCGGCGCGTCGCGGAACGGAGAGCACGATTTCCTGGCGGTGCCAATCGAGGGTGCCGGATTTCGGCCGATTGGACATATCGTCGAACGCCAGCACCTCGGAATCGACGCCATCCACGCGCATCCACAGATTGGCGCGCCCGGCGTCTTTCGTCTTGACCCAGGCCGACAGCCGCACACGCTGACCGCGGTATGCGTCGGCACGGAAACTCTGCATCAGCGTGCCAGAATCGGCGCAGGGCGGTTTTGTGCACACAATCGTGCCGCTCCTCTGTCCTTCGTGCATTTCGGCGCGGTCGACGAGGATCTGATACATGGCGGGGTGAGCGCTGAACAATCCCCATCCTGGTACCGCCTTGGTGCTCGCGGACCCTTCCGGCGATGCGGGCATTTTCTTCTCTACCACCGGAAGCTCCGCAGGATCCTCGAACCGTACCGTCGATTCGCTCACGTATTCGCGGCAATCCGAAAACTCCATCTTGTTTCGCTTTTCCCAGCCGTCCAGGTTCGTTATCACCAGGTCCGCCGATTGCGGTAGCAATACCCTTGAGTTCCCGATCTCCATCCGCGCGTAGTCCACCGTCGCATCGATGTCTTTCATCCCCGTCTGCGATGGCACATCCACCGCGTGCTCCTCAATCCGGATGAGCTCCATACTCTCCGCGTCTACCCAGAATGTGCCCCGCACCGCCACATCCGCCTTCGCTTGGCCCGCCGAGATATGAAGTCCGCCCAGAAACACCGGGATCTCGTAGTCGTAGCCCGGCCCGGCGGGCAGCCCCGCCGTTTCCTGGTGCACCGTGATGCGCGCGACATTTGCTACGAACAGGCTAAGCGGCAGCGTCGAAAACATGCCCGTTCCCAACACCCCACTGGACATGTACGTGGACAGCTCTTTGTCTTCGAACCCGCCTGCACCCGGCAGTGCCAGCAACTCCTTGTCCTCAACATGGGCCACGTCGAAGTGCAGGATGTCCACCTGCCTGGCCTGAGGCTGGCCCGCCCTCCTCTCGAACCGCTCCACGGTTTCCTGGCACACGTAGTTCGGAATGCGCTCGAAGTTCTCCTTCAAATGGAGCTTCACCCGCGATAGCTGTAACACCCAATCCGGAAGCGGATCCTGCCGGCTATCTGTCAGAGGGTTACGGCCCTGAGCGGCGAGTGCCCAGGCCAGAAGAAGACTCGCAGCGTACCTGTCAGCGGCCATATCTGCACTTAGAGTGTAGACCGCTTGCGCCGCAGACACAATCAATCCCCGCCTCCAGCTTCTGCTTATAATGAAGATCACGGTGGGGAAATACTTCGTCCAAAATTTCGGATGCCGGGCCACGCAAGCCGACGGTGCGGCGCTTGAATCGCTGCTCGCCGCCAAAGGGCTGGAGGTAGCCGGGGCTCGCAGCGGCGCCGACCTGGTGGTGTTGAATACCTGCACCGTTACTTCCGCGGCCGACGATGACGTGCGGCAGACCATTCGCCGCGTGCATCGCGAAAACCCCACGGCGCGCATCCTGGTCACCGGTTGCTATGCGCAGAGAGCGCCCGAAGAACTGGCGTCCTTGCCGGGTGTCGAGTGGGTAGTGGGTAACTCGCATAAGAACCAGATTGCGGACCTGGTAACTCTGGCGAGCGATCACACTCCCTATCACGGCAACATACACGTGGGGGATATCTTCGCGCAGCACGAATTCCTGTCGGCCCCCGTGGAAGACGCCGCCGGCGACCGCACACGGCCCAACCTCAAGATACAAGACGGCTGCAACAACCGCTGCTCCTTCTGCATCATTCCCTTTGTGCGCGGGCGCAGCCGCAGCGCTCCCGCCGAGCAAGTCGTCGCTCAAGTGCGCAGCCTTTCCCGGCGGTATCGCGAAATCGTCCTGAGCGGCATCAACCTGGGCCGCTGGGGCAGGGAACCGGGCAGCCGGATAAGGTTGGCCGACTTACTGCGGCGCCTGCTGGCGGAGACGGAAGTGCAACGGCTGCGACTCAGTTCCGTGGAGCCGATGGACTTTTCCGATGACCTGCTGGGGATGATGGCCGAATCGTCGCGCTTCGCTCCCCATGTGCACGCTCCGTTGCAGTCCGGCTGCGACCGCACTCTGCGTCGGATGCACCGCAAGTACCGCCCGCGGCATTACGCCGACCGCGTGCTCAAGGCGCGCGCGCTCATGCCGCTGGCCGCCATCGGCGCGGATGTGATGGTGGGTTTTCCCGGTGAGACCGACGCCGATTTCGAAGAGAGCCGGGCCTTCATCGAAAGCCTGCCATTCACTTACTTGCACGTATTCACTTACTCCGAGCGCCCCGGCACACCGGCCGCCGCGGATACGGCGCAAGTGCCCATTCCGGTCCGCAAGGAACGCAACCGCGTGTTGCGCGAGTTAGCGGCGGCCAGGAATCTGGCGTTTCGAAGGAGCATGGTGGGCCGCACTCTTTCAGCCGTTACCCTGCACGAAACCGGGATTGCGCTGAGCGGAAACTATCTGAAGGTGGAACTGGCCACGCCCCGCCAAGCCAATCAAATTGTCGATCTGCCGATTGGCGATCTGACTGCCGCCGGCCTGCGCGAGTCGCAGTAGGCCTTCTGGCGCCGGGAGGCGTGTCCTACTGGCGGGAATTGCGCTATATTGCATTCCATGAAGCTGACGGTTTTGATGGCGTTGGCGGCCTGGTTGCTGGGCGCGCAACCGGCCATGATCGACGGCATGGTGGTCAACCAAAAGACCGGAGAACCGCTGAGCGGCGTGCATGTCCGGCTGGCTACCGGCAATTTCAACAACGGTGGCGTTAGCGAGATGTATGGCGCCATGAGCGACAAGGCCGGGCATTACTCCGTGACCAACCTCAAGCCGGGGTTTTATCTTGTCTTACTGGAGCGGATCGGATTTGTTCAGGCGGTGCCGAATACACCGGGCATTCCATTTCAAAGCTTCACGGTGAAGGCCGGCCAACACATGGCGGATTTCAAGTTGGAAATGAATGCGCGGGCGCTGCTTGCCGGGCGCGTGGTGAATGAATACGGAGACCCGGTGCAGTTCGTTTTCGTGCAGGTGGAATCCCCGCCGCCAGCTCAACCGCCGGCGAATCCTTTCGGCAACCAGAACGTGGTGACCGACGACCGAGGCGAGTTTCGCATCTTGACCGCGCCCGGTAAATACTATCTTCGGGCGACGCCCCAGGGCGGCGGTCAAAGGCCGACGCAGGAGGTGCGCACGGACGGCACATCGGCCGCGACTTATGTCGCCACCTATTATCCGAGCGTGCCTGATAAGGGCACGGCGACGATCGTGGAAGTGGGCGCCGGACAGGATGTCACAGGGCTTGAGATCCGGCTCACGGGTGCGGTGGTGGGGCACGGCTCCGCGATCAGCGGGGTGATATCGGGAACCCCGGCGAATGGGCGAGCCAGTGTAGTGCTGGCTGTCGAGAAATCGGGCCAGTTCAATACGTGGGGTGGGGCAGCGGTGGGGCCGGACGGCAAGTTCTCATTCACGGGACTCGAGCCAGGCCACTATCGTGTCGGCGCGCGGTATTCGTCGGGAAAGACCATGCTGCAGAGCCAGGCGGTGGATGTCCGGCTGGCAGGCTCGGATGAAAATGTGCAACTGGCCCTCGCGTCTGGCGAAGAACTGTCGGGCACGCTCGCGGTGGTGGGGGATGGAACGGCCGCCGGCGTCCAGAAGCGAACGGTGCGGCTGGAGACGGCCGACTCGTTCAGCTACAACCCGGATCCCGGCGAGGTGGATAAAGACGGAACGTTCCGGATTGCCAACGTTCCTGCAGGCCGCTTCAAACTGGTGGTGGAGCCGATACCGGAGAACGCATACGTCCAGTCGGTCAGTCTGGACGGCACGGCCGCGGCCGACATGGTATTGGACCTCTCGCAAGGCGCCAGAGGGTCGCGCGCGAAGATCACCATCGACCGGGACGGGGCGGAGATTTCCGGCAAGCTTCTGGACAAGGATGGCGAGCCCGAGGTGAACCCGCTGATCATGGTCTTTCTAGTGACGGATGCGAAGCAGATGCTGCAGCAAACCGGCGTGAACCGGACCAGCGATGGCAAGTACGATCTCAAGGGGAATCGGCCGGGCAAGTACCGGATTATGGCGATCGATGTGTTACACCTGATGTCGGGCAACGGCGGGATGCCCGAACAGGAAACGATGGACAAGTTATTCGGCGTGGCGGAAGAGATCGAACTGAAGGCGGGTGACCGCGTTTTGAAGAATCTGAAAGCGATCGATAAAGTGCCAGGGAAGGAGGGTGCCAATGCACCGCGGAATTAGCGGGGTGTGCGCGCTGGCGCTTTTCGGGATGGCGGCCGCATGGGCGCAGAGCCAGGCGGCCCCGCCCACGGAGGAACCGGCCAGCGTGGCGGGCGTGATCGCAAATTCGCTGACGGGCGAACCGCTGCTGCGGGCGCACATTCAGTTGCAGCTTGTTGGCGCCGGTGGTCCGGGCAACCAGTCGTACGGAGCGATGACGAACTCCGAGGGAAAGTTCTCCATCACGAAGATGCCGCCCGGCCACTACATGATCACCATGGACCGGATCGGATTCGTGGTGCCGTTAAACGCGGCGGGCAACCGGACCAGCGATATCACGCTGGGGGCGGGCGATAAGAAGGACACGCTCAAGCTGACGCTGACGCCGGTGGGCGCGATCACGGGGCGAGTGCTGGACGCCGACGGAGAGCCGGTGCAAAACGCCAACGTCGCGGCGGAAGGATCGACCGGAAGCGGCGGAACGAACTCGACGACCGACGACAAGGGCGAATACCGCATCGGCGGGTTGCGGCCGGGCAGGTACCGCATCAAGGCGTCGCCGCAGGCGCTGCCGCTTCCGCCGGAGATTCGGAGCGACGGAACCACGGACGCACACTACTCGCCGACCTACTATCCGGGCGTGCTGCCCGTGACATCGGCGACGCGGCTTCAGGTGCAGCCGGCCGCGCAACTGGCGGGAATGGACATCCGCCTGGTGCGCACACCCATGGTGACGGTGAGCGGAAAGGTGACCGGAGCGCCGGAGGGGGCCAAGAACATCATGATTCAGGTGCAGCGGCTTTCGGCCTCGGGCTTCAGCGGGTCGTCGGGGAGCCAAGCGAAGCCGGATGGAACCTTCTACCTGTGGCGGCTGGATCCGGGGAAGTATACGCTGACGGCATCGATATTCAGCCCGGGCGGGATGCGGATGCAATCGGCGCCGCTGGACATTGAAGTGACGACTACCAACATCGAGCACCTGGAGTTGCGCATGGTGCCGCCGTTCGACTTGACGGGGGAGATGCGTTTCGAGGACGAGCAGGCGCGCCGGCCGCAGCAGCCGCCGGCGCGGCCGGGACAGACGCAAGGGCAGGGGCAGAATGGGGCGCAGCCGGCCCCACCACCGGCGCAGCCACGCCGGATCATGCTGCGTCAAGTGAGCGGAAACTTCGGGCAAATGAGCCAGGCCGATGTCGGCGCGGACGATACGTTACAGTTCGAAAAATTGCAGCCCGGTNNTGCTGGATCTGCGCAACGGTCCGGCGGGGGCGATTACGATTGTCGCGAGTTCGGCAACGGGCCAGATTTCCGGCACCGCCGCAGATTCAAAAGGACCGATGGCGGGAGCCATGGTGGCGCTGGTGCCGGAGCCGGACCGCCGCCAGTATTTCCGCACGGCGACGGCGGGTCAGGACGGGACATATTCCATGACGAACATCCCGCCCGGCAAGTACAGGCTGCTGGTGGCGGACGACGATTTCAATATGGGGACCGCCCGGACCGGCAACGGGCTGGAGGATTACGCGGACATCCTGGTGAGCGTGGAGATCCATCCGGGCGACAACCTCACCAAGGACCTGAAGGCGCGGGCGACCGCGAAATAGATCTCAAAACACAAGCTTGAGGGCCACTTGGATACGGCGGGCGTTGGTGCCGTACGGGTAGCCATAGGAGGCATTGGGCGTTCCGGCGCCAGCCACAGGCTTCAACACGCCGGCTTGGGCGGTGAAGGCAATGGGCTCGACGCTGGTGTAATTCTTGTGATTGAGCGCATTGTAGGCCTCGATCATGAGGATGCCTTTCAGCCGCGCAGTGAAGGGCAGCTCGCGCGTAACGCGCGCATCCACGTTGTATTCATTGCCGATGGGCAGGCTGTTGACCGAGTCGAAGGGCACACGCGACCAGCCGCCGGAGCCGTTGAGGGAAGTGGGAAAGGCCATGGTGACGCCGGCAAACTGCTGGCCCATGACGTCCACGAGGGCGGTCTGGTGGAGCGTGGAGGCGCCGGTGGCGATGCCGGAGAATTGCCATCCGTTCAAGAGGAAGCGTTCGGCGATCGAGTTGCCGTTGGTGACGCGCGGCTGCCAGGTCCAGTTGAGGGAGAGGCGGTGCCGCTGGTCGAGCGCGGAGGGGCCCTGATCGCCGCGATAATCGGCCATGGAATAGTTGGAGGGAATGATGCTGGCGACGAAGGGGCCGCCGACATCGTCAATCGAGTGCGAATACGTGTAGGAGGTCTGCAGCGAAAGGCCGTGAGAGAGCGCGGTGCGTAATTGAGCGACCACGCCGCGATAGCGCGAGGAACCTTCATTGCCCACTTGCCAGTTACGGGCGAAGTTGGTGGAGAAGACGTTGGTGGTGTAGGAACTGGCCGCGGCGCCGCTCGCGTTATCGATGGTATAGGCCTCGGAAGTGACGGCGGCGCCTAAGATGTTCACATCCTGGGCGGTCCACAGCTTTTGGCCGCGCGATTCGATATAGCTCACGGCCAGGGCCATGAAGTTGGTGAGGCGGCGTTCGATGGCCACCGTGCCCTGCTCGGTATAGGGATTGCGAAATTTCACCGCGGTGACGAGCGAATTCTGGACGGCCGTCGAAACCGAGGAGGTGGAGGCCAGCGGCTTGGGGTAGACCGGCGAATTGATCTGGTTGGGGATGAGAGTGTAGTTGGTCTGGTAGACGCCGCCGCCGACAAACAGGTCGCGCACCAACTGGCCGGGGAAGGGCTCAAAGTAAGTGCCCAAGCCGAGTCGCACCACCGTGCGGTTGTCCAGCATGTAAGCGGCGCCGACGCGCGGGGAGAAATCAACATTGGGCGAAGGGATGAATCCCGACTGATAATTGTTGGGGTTGGGCTGCGAGGGGTTGGGAATGCGGGCTTTCTCCCAGCGGACACCGAAATTGACGATCAGGCGCGAGTTGGCCTTCCAGGTATCGTGGGCGAATGCCTGGATTCCCATGACCTTCACGGTCGAGACCGGGGTGCCGAAATTCTGCGTGAACAGGGCGTAGTTTTTCGTCTGTTTCACGTTGGCGCTGAAATCGCTGGCGAAGGCGGTGAGGGAGGTGTAATCGTAGGAGCCGAAGCGGCTGTAGAGCTGGTCGACGCGATCCTGGTTTTCGGTGACGTCCCCGCCCATCCTGAGGGTGTGAGAGCCGACCACCCAGGTGACGGCATCGACACCCGAAATGCGCTGCTCGGTGAGGTTGACGGGATACCGGGGGTTCGATCCGATGGGCGTGCCGGCGACAGTAATGCCGATGGGGCCCGTGGAAGGGGCCAGGCTGAAATCGGTGTTGGCGTTGAGAGTGTCTCTGAACCAGGAACCGTGGAATTCGTTCGTGGTGTTTTCATTGATTACGCTCGCCCAGCCGATCTTGCCGAAGATGTCCGCGTTGGTGTAGGTGGCGTTGGAGCCGAGCAATCCGCCGTCGGGCGCTACCTCCTCGGTTTCCATTCCATTGGGCGCGTGCTTATGCAGGATGGCGCCTTCCACCGTGAAGTTGTTTTTGTCGCTGGGCCGGAGGTCGAACTTGAGGAAGCCGGAGGTGGATTTGAGGGAGCGCGGAACCACTACGTTCATCTGCGATTTGATGAAGTTGATGGCGGCGGTGCACTGCCCGGTGGTGGCTGTGCAATTGGTGGCGGGGATGGAGGTGCCGGTGGAATCGGCGATCAAGGGATTGGTGATGCGGTTGAGAGCCTGAGAATCCCATTTGACCATTTCAAAATTACCGAAGACAAAGAAGCGGTCGGCCGCGATGGGCGCACCGAGGTTGAGGCCGGCCTGCTGGTGGTCGCCGGTAGGCTTGAAGTTGTTGCCGAAGGGGTCGGGCGAAACCATGGAGTGGGTGATGTAATAGTCGTAGGCTTCGACGTGCAAGTCGTCGGTGCCACTGCGCGTCACGGCGTTGACGATGCCGCCGGAGGCGTGTCCGAACTCGGCGGGCGCGGCGGCTGAAATGACCTGCACTTCGGCGATGGCGTCTTGAGCCAGCAGTGGCGCGATGCCGGGATTGCGGATGGCATAGGTGTTGATGGTATTGATGCCGTCGAGGAGGAAGGAGTTCATGAACTGCTCCCCGCGGAACGCGAGGAAGCCGGTGGACGGGTTTTCATAGACCGCGGGGGCCAGGAGCACCAGTTTGTCGAGCAGGCGGGCGCTCGAGGGCAAGCCCTGCAACTGCCCGAAGGTCACCAGGGCGGAGACGGAAATCTTGGTATCCTGGACCGGCGCGAGGGCGGAGAGCGGTTCGCCGGCCGGGGGGGTGCCGCTCTTCACCAGCGGAATGCGGAAGTTGACGGTCTCCCCCACGGAAACGTCGAAGTTCGCGAGCGTCCAATCGTCGTATCCCTTCTTGGTCACTTTGACCGCGTAGGTGGAGGACGGCACCAGGCCGGGTGCGTTGAACAGGCCTTCGTCACTGGTCATGATGCTGCGAGTGATGCCCAGAGACGCGTTGGTGATCACCAGCGTGACCTCCGGAATGCCGTCGCCGTATATGTCGCGCACAATGCCGGTGATGGCGCCAGACCCGGCCACGGCCTGCGCGTAAATGGCGGTGGAGCAGAGGAGTGCCAGTAGGGATACTGCGAGTGTTCTTCTCATGCTTTCGAAACCTTTGGTAAAGACCTATTGTATGTTAGATTTGCGGGTCTTTGAGGTGTGCCCGGCGGTGACAGTGTGAAGCTGGGACCCAGGGCGTGTGCGGCGTCCTTATATAATGATGGTTCCGTGAACCGCCAATCGATCTGTTTCGCCCTGTTGCTGAGCGCTCCACTCCTCTCGCCGCTGCGCGCCTCCCAGCCTTCCGGCCTCCTGAACGATGTAGTGGATGTCAGTCCCGACTTTCGCGACTACACCAACGCGTACTACCTGGCAAATACCCTGGCGAGCTTCGACCCCGCGACGGCCAGCGGCGCGATCAACTGGCAGCGCAACCAGCTCACTCCTCGGCTGGCCTTCAACAACATGGAGCCGCGGCTGGGGCCGGCGAACGGGTCGGTTTTTCCCGCGAATGAATACCCCACCAATCCGGCGCTGCCGTTTTCGCTGGAGTTCATTTCACCGCGCACCGTGCGCATCCGTATCCACACCGGGCCGCAAGTGGGGGCGGACCGGCCGTCGCTGATGCTGGCGGGCGAACTGCCGCACGATACGAGCTGGAAATACGAGCGCATAAACGGGGGGCACAAGTATACGAGCGCGGCGGGGTCGGTGACCGTTCCCGAGAACCCGTGGCGCATCGAACTGCGCGATGCGGCGGGGCGGTTGCTGACGGAGACCAACCATCCGGCAGACAACGGAAAAGTGCTCGACCCGGTGCTGCCGTTTGGCTTCATCCGGCGGGCGTCGGACTACTCGCGCAGCATCGCAGCGGTGTTTACGCTAGGGGCGGGGGAGAAGCTGTTCGGGTGCGGGGAATCCTTCACGCGGCTGGATAAGCGTGGACAGAAGATCGTGCTCTGGACCAACGACGCCAACGGAGTCGAGAATGCGCACCTGTACAAGCCGGTGCCCTTCTTCCTGAGCAGCCGCGGGTACGGCATGTTCGTGCACACGTCGGCGCCGGCGACGTTCGATTTTGGCGCGAGCTTCAGCGGCACCAACGCGCTGCTGCTGGGCGACGACGATTTGGATCTGTTCGTATTTTTGGGCGCGCCGAAGGATGTGCTGGGCGAATACACGGCGATCACCGGACGGGCGCCCATGCCACCGCTGTGGTCGTTCGGGCTGTGGATGAGCCGGATCACGTACACTTCCGAAGATCAGGTGCGGGACGTGGCGGCGAAGCTGCGGGCCAACCGCATCCCGAGCGACGTGATTCACCTGGACACCGGCTGGTTCGAGACCGACTGGCGGTGCGACTACCAGTTTTCGAAGACGCGCTTCCGCGATCCGGCCAAGATGATTGCCGACTTGAAGCAGGACGGGTTCCACATCTCGCTCTGGCAGCTTCCTTATTTCGTCCCCAAGAACACGCTCTTTCCGGAGATCCTGGCGAAGGGCTTGGCGGTGAAGGACGGCAAAGGCAACCTGCCGTACGAGGATGCGGTGCTGGACTTCACCAATCCGGCGACGGTGGAGTGGTACCAGGAAAAGATCGCGGGCCTGCTGCGGATGGGCGTGGGCGCCATCAAAGTGGATTTCGGAGAAGCCGCGCCGCTCAACGGCGCGTACCACAACGGCCGCACGGGATTCTACGAACACAATCTCTATCCGCTGCGTTACAACCAGGCGGTGGCGGAGATTACCAAAAGGGTCACGGGCGAGAACATCATCTGGGCTCGCAGCGCGTGGGCGGGCAGCCAGCGGTATCCGCTGTACTGGGGCGGCGATTCAGGGAACGACGACACCAGCATGGCGGCGACGCTGCGCGGCGGCCTGTCCTTCGGGCTAAGCGGGTTCAGTTTCTGGAGCCACGACATCGGCGGATTCGCGCAGCGTCCGCCGGAGGAATTGTACCGGCGCTGGATGGCGTTCGGCATGATGACTTCGCACAGCCGATGCCATGGCGCGCCGCCGCGCGAGCCGTGGGAATTCAGCGCGGCGTTTCTGGACGACTTCCGGCGCACCGATGAGTTGAAGTATAAATTGATGCCGTACGTCTACGCGCAGGCCAAGGATTCGAGCGAGCGCGGGCTGCCGATAGTGCGCGCGCTGTTCGTGGAATACCCGGAGGACGCGGGCGCGTGGCTGGTGGAGGACGAGTACCTGTTCGGCTCCGACATCCTGGTGGCGCCGCTGATGGAAAACGGCACGACCGGGCGGGATGTGTATTTGCCGCGCGGCGAGTGGATCGATTACCAGAGCAACAAGACGTATTCGGCCGGCTGGCAGCGGATTGAGGCGGGCGCGATCCCGGCCGTGATGCTGGTGCGCGAGGGCGCGGTGATTCCGCACATGAAGCTGGCGCAATCGACCGCGCAGATGGATTGGGGAAAGCTGGACCTGGTGGTCTTCGGGCCGAGCGCGGAGAAGGCGCGAGGGCTGGTGTGTCTGCCTGCGGATAACGTGCTGCGGCGGGGCACGGCAAGCGAACTGGCGGGCCCGGGCGCCACCGTGCGCATGTACGGGCAGTACGCGCGGTAGGCGGATCATGCCCGACCTTCCAGAGCAATTCGGCCAGATTGATATCTACCTTTTTGACCAGCTTCTGCGAGGGCGCATCGCGCCGGGAATGCGGGTGGTGGACGCGGGGTGCGGCTCCGGCCGCAATCTGGTTTATCTGCTGAGGGAAGGAAACGAGGTCTTCGGCGCGGACGCCGACGCGCGGGCGGTGGAGCACCTGCGCCGGCTTGCTCAATCGCTGGCGCCGAATCTGCCGGCGGGCAACTTTCGCGTGGAGGCGGTCGAACAGATGACCTTCCCCGATGGCTGCGCCGATGTGGTGCTCAGCAGCGCGGTGCTGCACTTTGCGCGTGACGACGACCAGTTTCGAGCGATGCTGCGCGGCACCTGGCGAGTATTGAAAGCGGGTGGTCTGTTCTTTTGCCGCCTGGCATCTTCGATTGGTATGGAGAACCGCGTCGAGCGCGTGGCGGGACGCCGTTTCCGGTTGCCCGATGGGTCGGAGCGATATCTGGTGGATGAAGCGCTGCTGATCGAGCTCACTGAGGAGCTCGGTGGGCAGTTGCTGGATCCGCTGAAGACCACCGTGGTGCAGAATCAACGGTGCATGACGACGTGGGTGGTGCGGAAGAACGGTTAGCCGGCGGCCAGATCGCGGACGGCGCGGCCTACGGCTCTGAGGTTGGGAACCCGCATCTCTTCGTATTCGCGGGAAACCACGATGCCGGAGGCGCCGGCGTCAAAGGCTCTGCGGACACATTCGTAAATCTTGTCGGGATCGCCGGGGATGGTGTTGTTACCCCAGGGGACGTCGAATCCGATGCCGGAATAAATCTTGGTCTTGTTTTCAGCGGAGGCTCTCGAACGTTTGGTCTCGCGGTAGACGTAATCGGGGCTGAAGCCGGTGGTGTTGAGGTGGTCGAGCGTGGGCTCCTTGGTTTTGTCGTAGCCGAATAAATCGTAGTAGAGATCCAGGGATTGCGGGAGCGAGATCTCGCTGAGGATCGTGCGCTGAAAACGGGCAAGGTACCAGTTGCGGATGCGCGGGCCCAGAACGTCGTGGTAGAGGATGGGCTTGATGAAATCGGAATAGGGCGCCATTTCGGCGAAGGTCATCTCGGCGCGATAGACCAGATCCCAACTGGAAGGCTGATGATCCACGTGCCAGCCGACTTCGGCGTCCGTCTTGACGGCTTTGACGGCGTGGAAGATGGCCTGCTGCATTTCTTCGCGCGCCTGGCGGTATTGATATTCCCAGGAGAGGATTTCGGGATAGCGCAGAAGAACGCGCAGAAAACCGGTGAATACGCCATCAGGCGGTTTGGCGGATGCGAGGCTCTGCACGTAGAGGAAGAGATCTTCAAAACCCTTACGGGCCCGGCCGGGGTCGATGCCATGGTTACGGGCGCGATCTTCGCAATGCTGGCAGAAGCAGGCGGGAGGATCATTGTTCCACGGGCAGATCACGTTCATCAACGGGCCCATGCGCTCGGCGCCCCATTGCAGCCCGTCGAGTTCATAACTGCGGAAGAGGTCTTCGGCGGTGGCGGTCCACCAGGCTTTGTAATCGGGATGATTCCAGCAAGGAATGTTGGTGGAGCGGCCGTAGATATCGCGGGTTGTGATGGTGGAGAAATTGGCGACGGTCTGGCCCAGGCCGGTGCCTTCGAGGATGCGGGCGTAGAGCTTCATGCCGCGCTTGCGCGCGGGGCCAAGCACTTCGGCGAGGAGGTCGCGGTTGGCGAATTCGAAGGTGGAATCGACAACCTGGTGACGTAGGGTGGTGTTCTTGTAAAACTGCTCGTGGGTATGGACCCAGACCGCTGGGAACTTGCGGTCGCGCATGAGCTTGGGCGCGACTCCGTGGTCGGTGGCAAGCAGTTGCGGGGGCTTGTGCATGTCGCCGTAGTAGGTGTGGCTGTAGAGCATGAGGCAGTTGATGGCGGCGGTGTCCTGCAGGAGATCGAGGCAGCGGTCGATGCCTTCGTCGAGCAGACTGACGGGGCCGATCTGGACGGCATTAAAGCGCGGTTGGGCGGGTTCGGCAGCCAAAGCGGAGACGGCGGGGAGAGCGGCGAGCCCTTTAAGGAAATCGCGGCGGGCGGGTTGGTTTTCGGGGCGCATGGGATTACTGTATCCGAAAATCGCGCGGGCAGTTACACTCTGGTTGTGCAAGAAGTGATGGTGGTGAACCCGGGGTCGACCTCCACCAAACTGGCGCTCTATGCGGGCGAGCGGGCCAGGGCGAGCGAAACGATCCGGCATGATGCGGCGCGGTTGCGGGCGTGCGGCGGGCCGTGGGAGCAGTTCGATCTGCGTTGGCAGGCGGTGGAGGAATGGAGCGAGCGGCATGCGCGTGAAGTGGCGGCGGTGGCGGCGATGGGCGGGATGTTCCGGCCGCTCGTGGGCGGGACGTACGCGGTCAACGAGCGGATGCTGGCGGATGCGCGCGCCAACCTGCAGGGCGAACACGCGTCGAACCTGGGGTGCGCGCTGGCGCAGCGGCTGGCGGCTCGGTATGGATGCCCGGCGTATGTGGTGGACGCGGTGTCAGTGGATGAGTTCGACGCGGTGGCGCGGTATTCGGGGCATCCGGGGATTGAGCGGCGCAGCCTTTCGCACGCGCTAAACCTGCATGCGGCGGCGCGGCGGGCGGCGGCGGAATTGGGCGTGGCGCTGGCGGAGAGCCGGCTGGTTGTGGCGCACCTGGGAGGTGGGATCTCGGTGGCGCCGCTGCGTGGCGGCCGCATCATCGACGTGAACGACGCTTCGAGCGACGGACCGTTTTCGCCGGAGCGGACGGGCGGGTTGCCGCTGCAACCGTTCCTGGGCCTGTGCTTTTCGAAGGGCTATTCGGAACGAGAGATGCGCGCGCTGGTGATGGGCCGCGGCGGACTGGTGGCGTATCTGGGGACGAATTCGGCGCTGGAAGTGGAGAGCCGCATCGCGGGCGGCGATGAGCTGGCGCGCGGCGTGTACGAAGCCATGGCGTACCAGATCGCGAAAGAGATTGGCGCGATGGCGACGGTGCTCGAAGGGCGCTTGCATGGGATTGTGCTGGCGGGCGGCCTGGCGGGGTCGGCGATGCTGGCCGGGTGGATCCGGCAGCGGGTGGAGTTTCTGGCGCCAGTGGTGATTTATGCCGGGGAAGACGAGATGGGCGCGCTGGCGGCGGGCGCCCTGCGAGTGATCCGCGGCGAAGAGGCCGCGTTGGAGTATTGAGACGATGATCCGGAACTTTGAAGAACTCTTGCAGGCGGCAAAACAAACCACCGGAGGCGAGGTTTCCCGCACGGTGCTGGTGGTGGGGCCGGTGAATGTGGAAACCGCCGAGGCGATCCGCGAAGCGCGGGAACGGCTGGGGCTCCAGTTCGTGTTCGCGGAGCTGAGCGCGGCCGTAGAAGCTATGGCGAGCGGAGCGGCGGGGATCCTCATGAAGGGCGCGGTGGACACGGCCACCCTGATCAAAGCGGCGCTGAAGCCGGAGAGCGGGCTGAGGACCGGGCGGCTGCTGAGCGATGTGTTTGTTTTCGAGTACGCGGCGCGGCCGGAAAATCGGCTGGTGATGATCACCGACGGCGGGCTGAACATCGCTCCGGACCTGGAAGCCAAGGTCCAGTTGATCCGGAACGCGGTGGCCGTGGCGCACGCGCTGGGGAACGCGAATCCAAAGGTGGCGGCGCTTTCGGCTTCGGAGTTTGTGCAGCCGAACATGGCGTCGAGCGTGGATGCGGCGGCGCTGGCGCAGATGAACGCGGCAGGCGAGATCGCGGGGTGCGTGGTGGCAGGGCCGCTGGCGCTGGACAACGCGTTGGACGCGGCGGCGGCGGCGGAGAAGGGCATCCGCGGGGCCGTGGCGGGCGCGGCGGAGATTCTGTTGTGCCCGACCATCGAATGCGCGAACATGCTGGCGAAATCGACCGTGTATATTGGCAACGCGCGGCTGGCGCATGTGATTGTGGGGGCGAAGATTCCGATCCTGATTCCCTCGCGGGCGGACAAGAGCGATGCGAAACTGCTCTCGTTGGCCCTGGGGATGATGATGGCGGCCAGCCCGGCTGGCAAGTAAATTGCACTTACAGTATCCCTAGAGCGGTACCCTTGGTATTTCTCAACAGTTAAAGGGACTCGGCAGGGTGCTTTCACGCTCAAGTAGGGGTATATGACGCAAAAGGAAGCACTACGGACCCACAAATTCGCGGAAGGACTGACGGATTCACAGGTGGCCACATTGGCGGGGATGGCCCAGGAGGTCACTTTTGAGGATAACGAAGTGATTTTGGAGGCCGCGCAGCGTTCCACTTCCTTTTATTTGTTGACCTCCGGGAGCGTCGCCGTCGAGTTGCGGACGGCCACCTACGTGGTGTGCGTAGAAGCGCTAGGGCCGGGACAACTGTTCGGGTGGTCGGCCTTGCTGGACCATCAGGACACGCTGTTCCAGGTGCGGGCGCGGGAGCACACGACGGCGCTGCGGTTGGATGGCGCGCGCCTCAAAGCAGCGTGCCAGAGGGACAGCCAGTTGGGGAACGAAGTGCGCCAGCGGGCCCTACAAGTGGTGGCGCGGCGCGTGCGCGCGACGGAGATTCGCTTCGCGGAGATGTGCGGCGTGCGGGTCTAGCGCGCCGTAGCCGTGGCCCGCAGGTTCGCCACGCCGGCGGTGTAGCGGTCATCGACCACCGCGAAAGAGACGGCATCCTCGACCCAATCGTGCCAGAGGCCGTCGGGATCGTGCGAAGCCACCGTCAACGTATAATTCTCGGGGCAGAGTTCACAACGGAACGCGAAGCTGATTTCGCGCAAATCGCCGGCGGCGCAAGGGCCCAGCTTCAGCTTTTCGAGTTCCGTGTTGGTGCCGTAGACATTCAGGCCGATGCGCGTGCGGATCATAATGCCGATCACCGGATCTGCTACCGCTTGCCTGAAGCGTACGCGCACTTTCACCACCGCCAGTTCGCCGCTGCGCCANNGCGATGTGGCGGCGGTAGGCCGTCAGCACTTCTCCCGGATCGCCACGGCCCGCCAACTTGCCTTCGTGCAGCCACCAAACCTCGTCCGAGAGCCGGCGCAGCAGGTCCTCTTCGTGCGAAACCAAAAGAGTCGTTGTGCCGCCTCTCCGCAGGCTATCGAGCGTCAGAGCAGCCCGCTCGCGCGCCAGAGCATCCTGGCGGGCAAACGTGTGGTCGATCAGCAGGACCGGCGTGGGCGAGAGATCCAGCGGATCATCGGGGCCCAGCCGGCGGACGGCGCCGGACCGTTCCACAGCGCCAGAGGTAGCCGCTTCCTCTCCGGACGCCAGGCTGAGCAGGCGTCCCTTGCCGGAGCCACTCTCCCCGATGATGCCGACCACCACGCCATCCGGCGCGGCGGCATCGAAACTCTGCAACGGACCACTGGTCACACGGCGAAATGCGAGAGCCATAGACGTTAGAATAACAACTACACGATGGACGATCCTCAGATTCTTGACCGCATGCGCGCGGATTGGAACAATCGCGCCGCCGAAGATGCCAATTATTACGTCGCTTTCGGGCGGCGCGACCAGGATGAAGATGAGTTCTTTGCCACTGCCGCAGCCGTGTTAAAAGCCCTGGAATGGGACCTCCCGCGGCTTCCCGGCCGCGACGCCGCGCTCGAAATCGGCTGTGGGCCCGGCCGTCTGATGCGCCCGCTCAGCCGTCACTTCAAAGAGATTCACGGAGTAGACGTCTCCGACGCCATGATCGCTCTGGCGCACGAACGCCTGCGCCACACGCCCAACGCCTTTCCGCAACACAGCTCCGGCTCCGATCTTTCGCTGTTCCCCGCTGGGAAGTTCGACTTCGTGTATTCCTACGCCGTCTTCCAGCACATTCCCAGCCGCGAGGTAGTCTTTCAATACCTGCGCGAGACGCGCCGCGTGCTCAAGAACCGCGGCATCCTGCGCTGCCAGATCAACGGGCTGCCGCCCACCGCCAAACAGTACGACACCTGGAGCGGGGTGCGCATCACGCCGCGGGAGATCACGCAATTCACGCTGGAGAACGATTTCCAGTTGCTGGCGCTCGAGCTGATCAACACGCAATACATGTGGGTCACCCTCCGCAAGCGCCCGGCCGGCTGGATTCAGTCGCTCGCCGGACGGCGCATCGAAACCGCCGCGTCCATTCGCAACGTCAGCAATGCGCTCACCAGCGAAGCCGTGGCGCCGTCGTCCGGCCCCATGGCCGCTCTCTCGCTCTGGATCGAAAACCTGCCGGATGAATGCGACCTCAATCACATGGCCGTTACCGTGGACGGAATCCCCGGCCGCCCCGAATACATTGGGGTGCCGGGCAACGGTAGCGCGCAGCAAGTGAACGTCTGGCTCCCCGAAGGCATCCGCACCGGCATGGTGCCGGTGGACGTCAAGTGGCTGGGACAAACCATCTGCCCCACCGCCTGGGTGCGCATCATCCCGCCCGGTCCTTCCGTGCCGCGCCTCACCACCGTCACGGACGGCGTGAACCTGTTGCTCGACCATCGGACGGCTTCCGGGGCGGTGAAGGTGACGCTTCTCGAAGTGTCCGACCCGGATGCCTTCCACGCCACCGTGGACGGCCAGGACGTGCTGGAAACCGATTCCTTCTGCGCCGACCCGGTGAACCGCTGCTATGAATTCAATTTTCGGATGCCCTCCGGCACCGCCCCCGGCCCGCACGAATTGCGCGTCGCGCTGGGCAAGCGCGCGTTTCTGCCCATGACCATCGAGGTGGCGTGAGGCTCCTGCTTCCACTGGCAATTGTGGTGGCGGCTTGGATTTTGCTCCTGCCCGGGCCGGGGCCGCGGGTCATCACGCTTCCGGCCGGCGTCATCGAACTCCACTATGAGTGGACCCTCTCGGGCGGCGTGGAAGTGCGCGGAGCCGCAGCCGGCACGGTCTTGCGCGCGTCCGCAGATTTCGACGGCCGCGCGCTCCTGGTGGTGCACGGAGCCGGAGTGACGCTGCGCGGCTTCACCATCGACGGCAATCGCGCCGCGCTCGAACGCCGCTCCGGCCTGCCGCCTTCCGACAAACCCTTCTCCGAATTCACGCGCTCGAACGGCGTCCTGGCCACCGGCGTGTCCGGCCTGCGTATTGAGAACGTCGCGTTCCGGAACATCGCCGGCTTCGCCGTGCTAGTGAGCCGCGCGCGCAATATCCACATCGACCAGGTCTCCGTCACCGCCAGCGGATCGCGCAACCCCCTCGGCCGCAACAACTCCACCGGCGGCATTCTGCTGGAAGAGGGCACCACCCGGTTCCGGGTCACTCGCAGTCTCTTCCAAGACATCCGCGGCAACGGTGTCTGGACGCATTCGCTCTTCACTTCGCCGCGCAATCAGGACGGGTGGATCGCGTTCAACCGATTCAATAACGTCGCCCGCGACGCCATTCAGGTGGGCCACGCGACCCGCATCCGGGTCGAAAGCAACGAAGGCACACGCATCGGCTACCCGGCCGAAGAGGTCGATATCGAAAGCCAGGCCTATCCGGTGGCCATCGACACGGCGGGCGATGTCGACGATACCTCATACACGCGCAACCGCTTCACTGAAATCGACGGCAAGTGCATCGACCTCGACGGCTTTCACGACGGCGACGTCCTCGAAAACGCCTGCGTCAACACTCCCGACGCGCGCCTGTACCCTTACGGCAACATCGGGATTCTATTCAACGACAGCAATCCCCACACCCGCTCCAACCGCATTCGAGTGATCGGCAATTTGCTCGACGGCGTGAAGTATACCGGCATTTTCTTGTTCGGCACGGGCCATACCATCGCGCACAACCGTCTGCTCAACGTGAATCTGGCGCACTGTAACGAGGAGGCCGCCGAGTTCGGCTGTTACTACCCGCAAGGCGAGTCCGATGCGCTCCAGACCGGCATCTACCTGGGCCGCGGGATTCTGTGGCCGGAACCCGCGCGCGGCAACGTGATCGAAGACAACGAAGTGACCGGATACGGGATGCAGAGACGTTGCATCGGGTTTGCGCCCGGCGTGCAACCCGCGGCGAATACTATCGCCAACAATCGTTGCCGCTAAGGCGTCACTGCACGTACATCAAGAAGTTAGTCGAACCGGTGGGCGTCGACAGAGTGAATCCGTTCGGCAGTTGCGACACCTTCGAGGGCATCTGAAAATTCACCTGCAGAATGCCGTCCGCCAGACCGTACGCCGCTGCGGCAAAGGTGACCGTAAGAGGACCGCCAGTTGCTTGGATGTTTATCGTCGCTGACGGTTGCGGCAGCGGAAACGCGTACACTTCGCCGTCAAAGCTGGCGGGTGCGGTCTGTCCGGCGCCCGTGAGGTACAACGTCACGATGGAGCTGGCCTGCGCCGGGTTGGACGCAGAGTTAGGCGAGAAGTCGGAATTGTAAACGCCCAGCACTTCGGGGGACGTCGCTTGAAGAGGAATCGGCACCGCATTGGAGGCCACACCCTTGTAAGTCACTTGCAGAGTCGTGGTGGAATGGCTGGCAATAGCGAACGGCACGATGCAGCCGATCTCCGTGGAACTCACGTAGAGGAGCGGCGCCGCGACCTCGTCAAAAGTAACTTGTACACCCGCGACCGAGTTAGCAATGACACCGCCAATGATCAAACCCGGCGTCTTCACGGCCGGGCCGATCCCCCGCCCTACTACGCGGATCACCTTCCCGGGCGCCAGGGTCTCCGCGCCGGTGTTTGTAGCAAACGGACTGGCGCTCAGAACGTTGTCGAGCGCAATCGGCGACGTCGGGGCCGCATCGATCTTGGCGAGGTAAGCCTGCGTCGACACATTGGAGCCAGTGCCTGTTATGCCCGGAGGATTCGCCGCACCCGCCACGTAAGCCATGCCGCTGGCATCGACCGCCACGCCATTGACCGTGTCGAAGTCCGTCGAAAAGAGAAGCTGCGTCAAATCGGGGCTGAGCTTCGAGATGAAACCCCCGCCGGCCTGGAGTTCCAGCGGAGTGGCCATCGGGAAACTGGGACTCCCCGATCCCACGATCCACGGCGCCCCCGCGCTATCCACGCCAATCGCGGCCCCGGACGCGACACACTGGCTCCCCAAGTAAGTGAGGCCCGTAATCGCGGTGCCGCTGGGATTCAGCTTCATCACGAACGCGTTGCCGTCGAGGTTGAATACCGGAGGTCCGAGATTCAAAATGAGACAGGACCCGGTAGCTTGCGGCTGATAAGCGCCCGGCGATGCAGGTTGTGAGAAACCACCGCTGCCGCCCGTGAGATAGAGGTCGCCTGCGGAGTCGCGGGTGATGGCGTGGATCGCGTCGTAGTCGTTGCCGCCCAGGAACGTAGCGTAGACCAGCCGGTCGCCCGCAGCCGACACGCGGACCAGAAATCCGTCTCCGAACCCACCGCCGAAGACCGGTTGCAGAGCGTCCGCCGTGACCGGGAAGTTCGGCGAACCGGTCGAGCCCACCACCCACGCTGTGCCGTCGGCGTTTGCCGCGATGCCGGAGCCGTATTCCCCACAGCCTCCGCCCAGATAGGAAGCGTAAATCAGCGATCCGCCATCGGGGCTGATTTTCGCGACAAAGGCATCGCCCGTCATCGGGTAATTGAAATAACCCGACTGCGTCGTGCAATTCGCGCCGGGAGCTTTTTGAAAAGCGTTGGCCGTGGTGGGGAAATTGCTGAGCGTAGTGCCGGTGACATAGGCTGCGCCGCTGCTATCCACCGCGATACCGCCGGTTTCTTCCGATCCGCCGCCCAACAACGAGGCATACACCAGTTGTTTGCCGTCCGGGCTCACCTTGACCACGAAGGCGTTGACCGTTCCGTTCAGGCTTTTCTGAAACGCGTTGGCAGTCACCGGAAAAGTGATGGATGAGGTCGTGCCCACCACGTAGGCGCTGCCGCTTGCGTCCACAGCCAGACCGGAGACCCGTTCCGTGCCGTTCCCACCCAGGCTGGCGGAGTAGATCAACTGGTTACCCGCCGCGTTCCATTTGTTAATAAAGACATCGCCCGGCGATCCGGCGATCGGGCTGAAAGGGCTTTGTCCCGCGACATAGACGTTGCCTTGCGCATCCAGTGCTACCGCCGTCGCAGCCGAGCCTGATACACCGAAGTGGTTGTCGAATATCAGCGGGAAACCCGCGGCCATGGCGGCAATCGACGCAAGAAGGACCAAAGGTATGAGGCGCAAGGAAGGACTCCCAAGCGGGGACGCGGGAACCGCTACCCTGAGTGTAGCGCCTCGGCCAGCCCTCCATCTAATCCGCGATCAGCGTGATCTCACCAATCCCGCCTTCCACATCCACGTGGATGCGAACTTTGGCATCGGCGTAGGCGTCATTCACCCAGTGGTCGCCCTGGCGGCGCAGGCCCTGGGTATGAATCTCGCCAATGCCGCCGCGGCCGGTGGCATAGACGCCCACCTCGCGCGGCAAATGAATGGTCGCTTCCCCGACTCCGCCGCGGATGCGGACATCGAAATCGTGCTTCGGCTTCCCGCGCAGATCCATGTGTAGTTCGCCAACCCCCATCTCCACTTCAACGCGGCGCAGGTCCAAGGAACCCAGATCCATCTGCGATTCACCGGCGCCGAAATGTGCAATCAGATCGACAGGCACGTTGTTGGCCAGTTGCACGTCCCAGCGGTAGGTGGTGTCGCCGATGCTCGAATGATTCTTACCGGGCTGTTCGATGGTGAGATCGCCGCTTCCGGTGGCGCCGTGGTAGCGAACTTCCGGCTTCCAGGCATCCACGTTGTACGTGAAATCGGCGCGCGCGAGTTTCTCCGCTCCGCCGCGGACTTTCAGTTCTCCGGCTCCCATGCGCAGTTCCACGCGCAGGTGCTCCACACCCTCGCGATCGAACTCGCGGAACTCGTGTCGCGTCGGCCCGGTATTCACCTGAATCACGCAACTGCTCA
>PLZX01000236.1 GCA_003152325.1 Bryobacterales bacterium
CAGGCGACCCGTGGGGTACCGATATGGGCAATAAGAGGACTGAACCTGGCAGATTCTAGAGCACTACCGCGGAGTGGAAGTTGCTTCAGAGCCGTTTTTTCGCATCGTGAAGGGCGGAAATGGAGTGAGTCTGACACGAATCGCTTCCGATTAAACCCGATTGGAATACAATCACATGGACGAAAGTCGGCAACACGTACAATGGACGCGGCCTCTGGCGCGGGCATCGCTCGAATCCTCGTGGGCGTTATTTTGGGATATCATTAGCCAACTCTGGCGCCCCGCGCCTGTTCCGCTGCCAGTCGGGGGCGGGAACCGCTGGTATCTCACACCGGGGTCCGTCTTCTTCGCTTCCGTCCATCAAGACGTAGACGATCTGGACCATCAACGGTTCGGCGGGCGGTGCGATGCGAGCTTCGAGCTCTTCGAGCCGGCGAGTGAGATTCCTCGTGGAAGGTCTCGACCTGCCTGTCCAAGTTCGTCCTGGTTCAGGCCGCAATCAAGCTGTGAAGCGCCGTGCCCCCTACCCCCGCGCAGCGCGGATAGGCATCGAGTGGACCGGCTTGCCCGTGGCGTGGAACACCGCGTTAGCGACCGCCGGCGCGATGGCGATGATGGGAGTCTCCCCCGCTCCCGCCGATTCGAGATCCTTGCGGTCCAACAGGATCACGTCCAACTTGGGAACGTCACGGAATCGCGGCACCTGATACGTTGCGAATCGCGCGTTGGTGAGCTTGCCGTCCTGAAACAGGATCTCCTCCCGCAGTGCCGGGCCGACGCCCATCATGATCGATCCTTCCACCTGAGAGCGCAGGTTGGCCGGGTTCAGGATAGCCCCGCACTCGAACGCCTGGACCACCTCGATCAACCGCGGTACGCCGCTCGCGCGATCGACCTCCACCTCGCAGCAGGCCGCCACCACCGAGTTCTTCTCGGTCCCGCAGGCGAGGCCGATGCCGGTTCCTGGGCGCCGCTTCTTGCGCCGATCCACCCAGCCGAACCGTTGGGCGGCGGCGTTCAGCACATTCCGCATCCTCTCGTTGTCGAGGTGAGCGAGCCGGAACTCCAGGGGATCTTTGCCCGCCGCTTCGGCCAGCTCGTCAGTGAACGCCTCGCGCGCGAAGTTGTTCGCCGTGGCTGCAAGGACCCGGTACGAGGACTGCCGCAGCGGCGGATCGGATGCGACGAACTGGACCCGCGTGTTAGGGATGCGGTACGGAGTATCGAGCGCCGCCGCCCCGGAGTTGTAGTTGGTGAAATCCCAGGCCGAGATCGCATTGCCCGCGTCCAGGCCGGCCTCGACTTCAATCAGCGCCGCGGGGCGGAAATACGCCCACATGAACTCTTCCGCGCGCGTCCACCGCACCGCCACCGGGTGCCCCGCTTCCCGGGCGAGGCGGGCCGCCTCCGTAGCCGCCTCTCCGGTGTGTTTGCCGCCGAAGCCCCCGCCAAAGTGAGGCACGAGGACGCGCACCCGATCTTGCGCGACGCCGAACGTCTCGGCGAGTTGCTGGCGGACGCTCCCCGGATTGCTGGTACCGGTCCAGACCGTGAGACGGCCGTTCTGCCACTCCGCCACCGCGGCACGCGGCTCCATAGGGGCGTGCTGCACATAGGGCACCTGGTACGACGCCTTCAACCTAGTGCGCGACTCGGCCAGCCCTTTCTCCACCGAGCCCCGGCCCTGCGCCTGGGGGCGTTCCTGCGGCTTGGCATGCTGCTTGAGGTAGCCGAAGAGTTCGTCGCTCGATGGATGCCCCACGGTCTTCCACTGGGCTGTGGCGGAGATCGCCGCAAGGGCTTTTCGGGAGGCGAAAGTGGTGGGCGCGGCGCAGGCGACAAAATCGCCATCGCGCACCGCGGTTACCCCCGGCATTTTTTGCGCCTCGGACAGGTCCACGCTGCCCAGTGTCGCCCCGTAGGACGGCGCGCGCAGCACGCGGCCGTAGAGCATGCCCGGCCGCACGATGTCGCTGGGAAATCGATGCGCGCCGGTGACAAGCTCGCGAGTGTCCAAACGGACTTGGGGCTTTCCCAATAGCTGCCAGTCCTTGGCCGGCGTGACCGTGATGTTGGTCGGCACCGCCTCTTTGTAAGCCGCGGCGAGTTCGGGCGAACGGGCCAGGTCAGCGTAGCCGTACGCCTTGCCGGTGTACTGGACAGCGCCATCGCGTACTTCCAACCGTGCGGCCTCCACGCCGAACTGGCGGCCGGCCGCGGCCAGCAACAGGTCGCGTGCGGTGGCTGCCGCCCGGCGAACCAGCGGCGCGGTACGCGGCGTGGTCCCGCTGCCAGCGGTGCCGCCGTCGCCGGGTGTCTGGTCCGTGTCGCCCATCACCATGCGCACGCGGTCGAGGGGCACTCGCAACTCTTCCGCCGCGGCCATCGCTAACTCGGTGAGCGCTCCCTGGCCTTCCTCGATCTTCCCGCTCAGGACGGTGATGAAGCCGTCCTCTCCGATGTGCAGCCTGGTTTCCAGAGCTCCGGCTCCGCTGCCCCTCTGGGCATCCGACAAGGGCACCGTCGCCACGATCAAAAGACCTGCGCCGGCGATCTCCAGGAACTCCCTGCGATTCACAGTGGACATGGCCGCCTCCTATCCTTTCTTCCCCGTGGCTGCCGCGGCGCGCCGTACAGCGGCCATAATCCGGTGGTACGGAACAGCGGCACAGGTTTCCGTTCAGGCCGTCGGCGATCTGTGCGTCCGTGGGCTTAGGGTGGGTTTGGAGCAGCGCCACCGTCTGGAGCACCATGCCCGGCGTACAGTAGCCGCACTGGACGGCGCCTTCGTCGAGAAACGCCTGTTGGACCGGGTGCAGCGTCCCGCCTTGGGCGAGACCTTCGATAGTGACGATCTTGCGGCCCTCGGCCGCGCGCACCGTCGTCACGCACGACACTGTCGGGGTGCCGTCGAGAAGCACGGTACACGATCCGCATTGACCTTCGCCGCAGCCGTATTTCGTTCCGGTCAACCCCAGGTCTTCGCGCAGAACTTCCAGGAGGGTCCGCTCCGGCTCCGTATCGACACTGCGTGTCTTTCCATTGACCAACAACCGGATGGTCGCCATGTGATCAATCCCTCCTTCAATTCCCTCCCTTTTTGCCGGTAGACGCCCGCGAGGGGTACCCGACCGTCTGCGAAAGCATGATCTTCTGTTCCGGCCGGAGGTGCAGCGCCTTGGCCAGTTCTTCGCGGTTCACCATGGCTCGAATCACGGTGGAAAAGCCTTCCGAAGCGCAGTACAGGTACACGTTCTGTCCGATGAAGCCGGTTTCCGCGGCGGAGTACAGTGTTCTGGTGGCGTCCGGCGTGTCGGCCATCTTGGCGAAGTCGGCCACGTACACCAGGTTGAGGGGAGCTTGCGCCACGAATGGTTGCTGGCCCGTGGCTGCGCGCAGGTCGCCGGCCACCACCAGGTCCAGGCGGTGCTCCTTGGCGTTATAGAGGTACACTCCTTCCGCCAGGGCGACGTAGACATCAATGGTTTGCCGGTTGTTGGCGGAGGGCGCCGTGCGTCTCCCGTCAGGCCGGTTCACGCCGTACGCGGCCCACAGCAGGTTTGAGAGCGCCTGCGGGGACAATTTCTCGGCGCTGAACTCCCTCCCGCTCTGGCGGGCGCTGAGGGCCTGCATCAGCGGCATGCCCCCGGTCATGTTCGGTTTGGGAAGTGGGATGGTAGCTGGCGCTTCGGCCCAGGCGGCGCTCGCCAGCAGAATCAGGACAATCGCCTTTCGCATAAAGGATACCATTATCCGAATTCTACACCTTGCGGCCGCGTTGCACGGCTATATTGGACTCTCAAAAGGCGCGCTACCCTCCGCGCCCGTAGCGGCCCATGTATTGCGTCCGGGCGAGCACACGGCCCTTCAGCGCATGGTCGAGTTCCTGCCGCCTCGCACCGGGCGGAAGGCCCAGGACCGCACGGTCCAAGGCGAAAAGCGTGAAGTAGTAGCGGTGAACACCGTGGCCTTTCGGCGGGCAAGGACCTCCGT
Source organism: Bryobacterales bacterium (assembly GCA_003152325.1). GTDB lineage: Bacteria > Acidobacteriota > Terriglobia > Bryobacterales > Bryobacteraceae > PALSA-129. Next base: position 3,994 of record PLZX01000236.1, read on the forward strand.
AGCCTGGCCGCCCAAAGTCGTTCTTCCCGCTCGCACCGACCGCGCCCGGCCGGAAACCTTCCGACAAGGAATGCACGTGGGCGGGGACATCCCAAAGGAGCCAGTGGGTCCACGTCCCGGCTGGCGCGTCGGGATCATCCAGGATCAGTGCGAAGCTCTGTGTTCCCTGCGGTTCGCCCGCCCACTCCAACGCAGGGGACGAGTCTTCCCCGTCGCAGGTGGCGCGCTTTGGAATGGACCCGCCATCGTTGAAACCTTCTACCTTGAGCGTAAATGCCATCTGAATGAATCCTCCATCCACCCTCAATCTACGCTCGTACCGGTCCGGTGTCATGCGTCTGATCTGATTGCGGCCCGGAGCATGCATCGACGTGCGGTTCACCCGGTGTTATGCTTCTTGGGGGCCATTACCGTGCCCGCAAACCTCACCGCTGATTATCTGGCTGCGGAGCAAACCTACAAACAGGCGCGCACGCACCCGGAACGGGTTGCCGCTCTTGAGCAAATGCTCGCCACCCTGCCCAAGCACAAGGGCACGGAAAAGATGCAAGCCGAGCTGAGACGGAGATTGTCCCAGGCCCGCAAAGAATCCCAGAAAAGAAATACCGGACACGAGAGCCCGGCGTACTTCGTTAAGCGTGAAGGAGCGGGACAGGTGGTGTTGATCGGGCCGCCCAACTCCGGCAAGTCGCAAATAATGTGCCGGCTGACGCATGCCCATCCCGAGGTCGCCGATTACCCCTTCACCACGCGCCTGCCAACTCCGGGCATGATGCGATTTGAAAACGTGCAGATTCAGTTGGTGGACATGCCACCGATGTCGGCGGAGTTCATGGAGCCCTGGATGCCGCAGGTGATCCGCGCGGCGCACGTCAGCGCGCTGATTGTCGACCCAAACGATCCCGATGTATTGGGAGAGATCGAGTTCATTTTCCAGACCCTTGAGGGCTGGCAGCTCCCGCCCCCGAAGCTGCTCGTGGGAAACAAGTGTGACCGGTCTGGCGGCGATGAGAATTTTGCCGCCTTGCAGGCACTTTACGGAGACCGCTTCCGGACCGTGGGAGTCTCCGCGGCCACTGGCGCCGGCCTGGAGGTGTTTGCTTGCGAGATGTTTCGATCTCTCGACCTTGTGCGGTTCTACTCCAAGGCACCCGGAAAGAAACCTGACCTGGAGGTNNCCCGGCGAGCACGATGGCCTCATGGTGGAGCGCGCTCACGCCGTCGAGGATGAAGACGTTTTGGAATTCCACACTGCATAATGCACGCTCTGGGCCTTGGATGCGCGTCCGTCGGGGGTGTTCGACGAGTCGAAGCAGCCACTTTATTTGCTGCCGGTGGGAACGAAGTAGATCACGAAAGAGGGGTGGCGTCGGCACTATCGTGCCAACCGCTATTCCGCGGCGGATCAGCCAGGCGTATAACAAAGGTGAGGAGGGCAGCACGATGCCCGCGAAAAAGTTGAAGGAGTTCCTCGACAGCCAGCAGGTTAAATACGTGACTATCAGCCACTCGGCGGCCTTCACGGCCCAGGAGATTGCGTCGCTTGCTCACATCCGGGGAAGAGAGCTGGCCAAAACAGTAATAGTGAAAGTGGATGGGAAGATGGCGATGGCCGTCCTTCCCGCGTCGCATAAAGTCGACACCGCGTTGCTGAAGACGGTTGCTGGTGCGGCAGCCCTCGGACTCGCCTCCGAATTGGAATTCAAGTCGCTGTTTCCCGATTGCGAAGCGGGTGCAATGCCGCCATTCGGCAATCTGTATGGCCTACCGGTTTTTGTCGAGGAAAGCCTGGCCAAGGATGAAGAGATCGCCTTCAATGCCGGTTCCCACAGCGAACTGGTGCGGCTGTCCTACAAAGATTTCGAGCGACTGGTACGTCCAACGGTGGCGAAGTTCTCATTGCGGCCGTAAGCGATCGGGATAAGCGAAGTCCCAGTGGTCCCCACTGGTGGGTTGTTCTCAGGCGCTGAGCCAGACTGAAGCCTCAGCCGGCGCNNACTCACTCCCGAAATCATCACCGCCGCCATCGAAGGCTTCGAGGCGCAGAAGACACGCATAGACGCTCAGATAGCCGAACTCCGAGCCGTCCTAACTGGTGGATCCGCCGCTCCTGATCCCGCCAGAAAGAGAGCCGCATGATTTCGGCGAAACAGCTTCACTGCGACGAAAAACAAGCCCCCGAAGCCGCCAATTCTCGCCCCGTCATCTGGACTCTCACCTCCGTGAGGTTGCCTTTGGCATCTTTGATCCGTTGAACCGTGGGTGGGTCCTTATCGTTGTTGACAACCAGATGGTACAGAGTTTGCTGATAGAAGCCCACCTGTCCCTTGCCCCATTCTGCGCTCCCGAAAAAGTAATAGAGAAATGTGGTTCCGGTCTTCCTGGCGACCCAAAAGTAATTCCCGCATTGGACATCTTCCTTGGCAAGTTTCCTGTCCGGCACAGTCTTCTGGATCGCCTCTTCCCTTTCGATGGATGAGTCGGAGTTTTGGGCGAAGAACGCCGTCGAACCGATCAATGCCGCGAAAAGGAGATGCCGCACCTGGAACATATCAATCCCGGCAACGAGGTGAACTCCCATCCGTACCGGTGAGTGGCGATAGCGGACGGCCTTTACCTGGTTAACAATTTGGACACCGGAGATTGGACGGAAGTTCCGCTGCGACCCAAGAGGAAGCTCCCGGCTGCCGCCGGGTGTAGACTCGGTACTGGCCGGCATGCCCACTGTTGCGACCTTCCGCTTCTACGCAGAACTCAACGACTTTCTGCTGCCGGAGCGCCGTTTCACGGAGTTCGCCTATGGCTTCCTGGATGTCGCAACCGTCAAGGACCGCATCGAGTCATTGGGCGTGCCCCACACCGAGGTCGATCTCATCCTGGTCAACGGCCAATCGGTGGATTTCACCTACCGGGTTGAGGACGGCGACCGGATCAGTGTTTACCCGGTCTTCGAGGCGTTCGACATCGCCGGACTTACGCGATTGCGGCCGGAACCGCTCCGTGATGTACAGTTCGTGCTGGATGTGCATCTGGGCCGTCTGGCCGCATACCTGCGGATGTTGGGATTTGACACTCTGTATGAGAACCGTTGCGCTGACGAGCACCTGGCGGAGGTCTCGCGCGACGAACGCCGGATACTGTTGACCCGCGATGTGGGTCTCCTCAAACGTAGCTCCGTGACGCACGGATATTACCTGCGGGCAACCCAACCGCGGGAGCAAGTCGCGGAAGTGGTCAGGCGTTTTGATTTGGGGCGCCTGGCGAAGCCCTTCTCGCGGTGTCTGCGATNNACACGCTGCTGGCGCAGGCAGGCAAGGATCAGGTGCGTCATCAACTTCCTGCCCAGGTTTCCCTGCTGCACGATGAGTTCCTACGCTGCCCGGATTGCGGCCGTGCTTACTGGAAGGGCGGACACTTCCGCCGCATGCGGCAATTCATCGATGCCAGCATCCAGGCGTCGGTCGCGGCCCGATAAGAGAAGATTAGCGCCAGCGCCACCACCGCCGCCCGGAATCCCGTATGTTGCTCTTTGGNNTGACTCTCGATTTGCGGCAACTCGGAGGAGTTCCTCGTCGGGCATGGCCGCATAGTATGCTGCGAATGCTTGCTCCGCACTCCGCATATACAGAATGGTACCGCCCATCAACCCGGTTATGATTCGCAGGTGGTCGCGGATCACGGCTGGAGGCGTTGCCGGGCGTGGGCTGGAGGTGACGTACCACCCTTCCCGGCAGCGGTGGCGTTCGCGCGGTGGCCGTGCCCGGGAGCCGGGGCATGGGGCTAGGCTGCCCTGCGGCTCGTTATCCCTGCACCGCCAAAATGTGCGCGATGGTGCCACGTCGGCAAAAGCCGCCGCAGAAGGTGATTGGGACTGATGCGCAACCTAGCTCTTTTTGGACGTAACGGCGGAGAACGCCGTTACCGCTTGGGTCACGCGCTTGCCGCCGCAGTGCGGGCAGACTATGCCGCCCTTTTCGAGATCAGCGATGTGAAGAATCTGGGTGAACTCTTTGTGGCAATCCTGACAGAGAAAAACGTATTGAGGCATGGTCGCTTCCTCCTTAACGTCTCTTCACACATGGTAGCGCGCCTGGTTGTCCGGGGTGTCCCCAAGGCCAAGACTGCCAGCGCGTGATTATACGACGCTCAGAGCTTTAGCCGCTTTTGCGCATGTCGGCCGGCTCGTGCCAGTTTGTGGGCATCGCCATTCCATCGCCACAGCCAGGGAATACGGCCTGGACGGCGCGAATGTGCTGATCCTTACCCCGCTTCCCGGAACCAAGCTGTATGCACAGATGGAGGGGGAGGGCAGGATCCGGTCGAACGATTACCCGGGGGATTGGAGGTACTACACGTTGACGCATCCGGTGGCCGACTACAAGAACTTCAGTTGGACAGAACTGGTGGAGGAGGTGAACCTGTTCACCGATCGATACTACTCCTATCCGCAGATCCTGTGGCGGATGCTGCGGTTCGCCAGGAACAGGCCCAGTCTCAAGACATTCTTAGTGGTGCTGGTGGCTAATCTGAGCTACCGATCCAACCAGTTCCTTGACCGGCGCATCTATGCGAGCCGGCCAGAGCNNCCCGTTCCGATGGTCCTTAACGCTCGCGAGTGTTTGTGGCGCCTTTTTGCCGAACTGGGCTTACCAGCTCCGTCCGCCAGATCGGACCGCCCTCATAGGACGGGCCCTCTGATTTCAGGAAGGCCGGACAGGTTCCCCCGAGCATCCACACACGGGTGGCAGGTCCCACCAACGGTGCCAACACTCCTCGGACGCCTACCAGCGAGAGGGCTCATAGTCCTCTTTGGCGGCCAGGGCGATTAGAAAGCTGGCCATCAGGCGCACCTCCCGCAAGGCGTTGAGAGCGATCGCGCCAGACTGAAGGAGAAGCTTGATTCGTCCGCGGCGGGCTTTCTGCTCAACTTCTCTCCAATACGCGGCAAGATCACTCCGCGTCTCGCGAAACGGACTGATACGTATGAGCGAAGCCTCTTGAACGAGCAAGCGAAATCGTGAGGGGACCTTAATCGTGGGCGCATACGCCTTAACTTTTGCATAGGCCGTCTGGAGGTCAGACACCCTGACTTTGCGCCGAAGTTCGGCCCCCATGCGCGACAGTTCCGCGAGGACACGCTGTTCAAGTTCGCTACGCTTACGGGTCTGCAGCCAAAGCTCCTCCATCTCAAGAGTCAGGCGGATCCCACTCCAAGCAAACCTTGCGATCTCCGGTACACGGCGCCGCAGGTGAGTGAGAGGACTCTCGAGCGGGTAACCGGCTCGTCGCGTCGTGCGATCCTTAAGCCGAAGAAAACCGGACAGCATGGGATGGATGCCTTCGCTGCAAGCGGAGTGCTTGTACCAGAAGAGCCCCCGAAAGGTGCCCCAGTAGTTTTCGCAAGTGGCGCGCGACAGAATCGTTTTCATGTTCTCGAAACTGTAGAACCGTTCCCAAGCGTTCCGGTACGCCCGGGTCCAAGCGCCTTCTTTCATCGCGGGATGGAGCGTTGTCTCATGGCAGGAGTCGAAGAGGTTATAGTCGGAGGCGACCTGGGCTCCGGCTTCGATCATGCACCGGTGGTCCTGGGAGCCGGGAAGAGGCGTCATCATGAAGAAGGCTGCCCGGTCGGGTCGCACGTCCCTTATCAGACGGTCGACGTCGTTTCTAACGGATTCTTCGGTATCGTGCGGCAGTCCGATAATGTACCCGACCTGCGTAGCCACGCCCACCTCATGCCAGGCATCGATGAGCTTGCCGTACTCCGCCACGTTGTTCTGGGTCTTTCCCGCATCCTGGAGGTTTCGCGGATTGAGGCTTTCCACGCCGATGAAGACGCTGGCGCAGCCTGCGCGCGCGGCCTTTCGGACGAAACGGGGAATCGTGTGACAAAGCGCGTCCACCTGGATCATGAAATCTATGGGAATCTTCTCCAATTCGCGCAGTTGAATCAATCGATCGAAAATCGCCTCCCACTCGGGATTCCGAGCGAAATTGTCATCCGTAATGAAGTAGAAGTTGATGCCGGCTTCGCGGTACCAGTGTCGCATGGTCTCCGCGACGCATTCCGCGGAGCGGTGACGGTTCTTGCGGCCCTGCACGTTGATGATCGTGCAGAACGAGCAACGGAATGGGCAGCCTCGGCTGCAATCCAGGGTGGCGATCTTTGATGCCGCAAACTTGCGCATATAGCGCTTGTCGATGATCGGGCCGGGAACGCAGGAGAGGTCCGGAGGGTCGCCGAGAAAGTTATACACCGGCTTCAGGGCCCCTTTCAGGGCATCCCGGAGGATCTCCGACCAACGATGTTCTACCTCACCCGCCACAACTGTGGCGCCGGCGGCGAGGAGTTGCCGGATCTCGGGCGACACTTCCGAGAACATTGCCATCATCCCGCTGACGTGAAAACCTCCAATAATAACCGGAACCTCTTCGCGGCGTAGGGCGAAGGCGATATCCGCAGCCCGGCAGAACTGGTTGGTCTGTACGCCAACCAGTGCGGCCACTACCTGCTGGCCTGGCGAACGGCTTAAGCTCGCAATCTCCTCAATCGGAATCGGCATTACCGCTTCATCGAGCAGACGCACGCGTAAGTCCACATTGCCGAGTAGTTCCCGCCGGCGAATGTCCTCGGTCAGCCCATGGAGACATGCGAGAGTGTTATTTGGCAGCACCCCCCGCCAATGTCTGATGACAAATCCCTCATCGTCATACTTCGAGGGCTTGATCAGGCAAACGTGAAACGTAGCTGGTCGTTTGACGCCTTCCACGGGATGCGATACCGCCATGTGCCCCCGACTCCGCCGGGCAAGGAAGAAAGACTGCCAGCGGTCTTTCTGTGATCCGGTATATGCCCCGGAAACTCGCATCTCAAGCCCGTGCGGTTGTGCTCGGACCTGAGGCTCCATAACTGAACATACCGTACTACTTGCCGGCTGGCTTCATCGGCACGAAGCTCACTGGACATACTGATCGCCGCCTGATCGTTCCGTCAGCCTTCTTTTCGATCACGATCAGTTCCTGGCTCCTCATCGACCCTATCGGAGCCACCAGGCGGCCACCCCTGGACAATTGAGTGATCAGTGCCTCGGGAAGCTCCGGCGGCGCCGCTGTCACCATGATGCCGTCGAACGGTGCCCGTTCCGGCCAGCCTTTGTAGCCGTCACCCTGCCGCACGGTGATGTTTGTGTATCCAAATTCGCGTAGCGTCTTAGCCGCGGATCGCGCCAGCTCTGGGACAATCTCGACCGTGTAGACCTCAGCCGCCAGTTGCCCCAGTATCGCCGCCTGATACCCCGAGCCGGTGCCAATCTCCAGGACCCGATGTTGCTTCGCCGGCGCCAGCAGTTCGGTCATGAGCGCCACGATATACGGCTGGGAAATGGTAGCCCTGTAGCCGATGGGAAGGGGGCGGTCCTCATACGCCATGGATCGAACATTGGTGGGGACGAACAGGTGGCGCGGAGTGGAGCGCATAACCCGCAACACATCCGGGTTGCGGATCCCACGG
>PLZX01000175.1 GCA_003152325.1 Bryobacterales bacterium
CCGGCCGCCAACCCCAGCCGCCGAGGCTTTGCCGCGCTAGTCGCCTCGAAGTGGGTCTACGTGCTGGTATCGCTGTTGTTTCTGATTCCCTGTTATTGGCAACCGCGGATCCAGGCGGGGGATCTTTCGAGCCACATTTACAACTCGTGGCTTTCCCAGTTGATCGAAAGCGGGCGGCTGCAAGGGTTGGTGATGGTGCAACAGACCACCAACATTCTTTTCGACCTGATTCTGGGCGGGCTGTTCAAGGTGGTGGGACCGGAAGCGGCGCAGCGGATTGCGGTATCGCTGGCGGTGCTGACTTTTGTGTGGGGCGCCTTCGCGTTCATCGGAGCGGTGGGAGGCCGGCGGCCGTGGCATCTGCTGCCGTGCATCGCGATGCTGGCGTATGGCTGGGTGTACCACATGGGCTTCTTCAATTTCTATCTGAGCCTGGGGCTGTGTTTCTGGGGCCTCTCGATAGTTTGGGACTGGAGCACGCGCCGGATGGCGATAGCGATACCGGTTTTTGTGGTGGCGTACGTGGCGCACGCGCTGCCGGTAGTGTGGGCGGGGAGCTTGGTGGGCTACCTGCTGATTGCGCGCAACATTGCGCCGCGGCTGAGGGTGTATGTGATTGCGGCGTCGCTGCTGGGGATGGTGCTGCTGCACGCAGTCATCGACCGGACGATGATAGCGCGGTGGTCTCCGCAGCAAATCAGTTTGTCGACGGGACTGGACCAGGTGTGGGTGTTCGACGCGAAATACTACGTAGTGATGGTGGGGCTGGTGCTGATATGGGGGCTGTTGTTTCTGAACCTGATTCACCTGTCGGGGGCGCGCCAGGTGGTTTCGGGGATCCCGTTCCAGTTCTGCGTAATCAGCGCGGCGGGTGTGTTCATTCTGCCGACCACGGTGCTGATTCCGGGGTTCCATCATTCGCTGGCGTTCATCGCGGAGCGCATGTCGCTGGGGGTGGGAGTGTGCGTCTGCGCGCTATTGGGCGCGGCGCGGCCGAGGCGGCTGGAGATGTACGGGCTGGTACTGGTGGCGGTGGTGTTCTTCGGGTTTCTGTACCGGGACGAACGCGCGCTGAATTCGTTCGAGGACCGGATGCAGGACACGGTAGCGAAGCTCGAACCGGGGCAGCGGGTAATCAGCGCGATGCAGGATCCGGAGCTGCGGGTGAATGCGCTGGCGCACATGATTGACCGGGTGTGCATCGGTCATTGTTACAGCTACGCCAACTACGAGCCGTCGACGGCGCAGTTCCGCATACGGGCGGAAGNNCAGGTGGACCTGGATGAGAACGGGAAAATGGTGCTTAAAGTTTTGAAAGCAGGTGTGCCATGCGGAAGTACGGAATGGGATCCCTTATCGGAGACGCTGCCGGCCGGATAAACGTGTTCCAGTTGGTGGCGGAAGTGGCGCTGCTGGCGGCAATGGTGATGGCGTCGTCCTGGCTGGTACGGGGCTAGGCGGTGCGGCCTGCGGACACGAGCATGATCATGAGGTTCCACACGACCAGGCCGCTATACCAATAGGTAGCCCAACGGATGAGATGACTTTTCCGGGTGTAAACGCAGAAAGCGCCTAAAGCCAGAGCGAGGGCCTTGGAAGCGAGTATCCCCAGAGCCGGACTGGAGTGCATCAGCAGGCGGACGAAGGGGCTAGCTTCATCCGCGCCCAGCTTGAAACCCACCAGGGTGGTCAGCAGGTCCAGCAATTGCAGATAGATGAAGATGTACTGAATTGCCATCTGAGTTTTTCCCTTAAGTGCTTAGATCGGCGCTCCCTAGAAATAGTTTACCCTTACTTCTTCGCAATAAAGCCGCAATAAAACGTAACAATTGTACTAATTCGACGGCTTCGTTCTAGTACAAAACAAGACATTTATGGGGATAACCCCATGACCGCGGGCCGCGTTCTGGTAAATTGGGGTGGAGTGATACCGTCGACGATAGAAGCATATCTGCTGCAGGAATCGAGCGGGCGGCGGTATGCGTTGGGGGACGGACTGACATGGGCGATCGGGCGCGGCGACGGCTGCGCAGTGATGCTGGACAGCCGATCGGTATCGCGGTTGCACGCGCTGATCCAACGGAAGGACGCGGGCGATTTTTCGCTGGTGGACCTGGGAAGCCGCAACGGTTCTTTTGTGAATGCTCGGCGGGTGAGCCTGCCGCTGGTGCTGAGTGACCAAGACCGGTTGCTGTTTGGGGATCAGGAGCTGATCTTCTGCAGCGCGGCGGGTGGTGGCGCCGGACTCTCGATCGCGGAGATGAACACGCGCAACATGCCGACGACGGCGATCCACACACACAGTCTGACCACGATTATGGTGGTGGACATCCGCGATTTCACGCCCCTGGCGCGGATGGTTTCGGAATCGCTGCTTTCGCAGACAATCGGCACATGGTTTCTGCGGACGGGGCTGATTACGCAACGGCTGGGGAGTTGGGCGCAGAAATACATCGGGGATGCGGTGATGGCGGTGTGGGTACATGACCACCCGGAGAGCCTGGGGGCCGATTTGATGAAGACGCTGCGGGCGGTGAGCGAGATCAACACGGCGACGGGGGAAATCAGCAAGGCGCTGCCGCTGCCGGCGCCGCTCAAAATCGGGGCGGGCGTGAATACGGGGCCGGCAATTGTGGGCGGCTCGGAATACACGGCGCTGGGCGACACTGTGAATGCGGCATTCCGGCTGGAAGCGGCCACCAAGCAGATTGGGCTGGGCGTGGCGCTGGGCGCGCGGACATTCCAGGAGTTGGCGTTGACGGCGGGTTCGAGTTCCCCATTTTCCAAGCGCGAAGTAGAGCTGAAGGGATACGAAGGGCCGAGCACTGCCTGGGGGATTTCCTTCGACGCGTTGCAGGAATTCTTAAAGCACCGGCCATAGGGACCCTCGGACGCTTACCGCCCTTGCCCAGGTGACATCGGGCTCCGAACCTGATAATCTGCTCCCCATAGGCGACCTGCGCGAGGGGAGTAATATGACGACCGTTCTATCCGAAAAACAACAACAAGAGTTTCTGAGCCGCGGCTTTTCGCGCCGGACTTTCGGCCGGATTGCCACCATGATAACAGCCGGCGCGGCGCTGCCGTTTTATAACGAGCCCGCACTGGCACAACTCTCGCGGGTGGACGCTCCGCCGGACGCGGTGATGATCAACTCCAACGAGAATCCGCTGGGTCCCTGCAAGGAAGCGCGGGAAGCGGCCCACAAAATGGTGGAGCAGGGTGGCCGCTACCTGTTTGGGGAAGCCGGTAAGGTGAAATCGATCCTCGCCGAACAGGAAGGATTGTCCGGCAACTACGTGGATATCTACGCCGGATCGAGCAGCCCACTGCATCAATCCGTACTGGCCTTCTGTTCGCCCACGAAACCGCTGGTAATGGGGGACCCCGGATACGAGGCGGGCGGCGTCGCGGCGGAATTCATCGGGGCGAAGGTGATCCGGGTTCCGCTGGCCAAAGATTATTCGCACGATGTAAAGGCGATGGCGGAGGCCAGTCCGACGGCCGGCCTGATCTACGTCTGCAATCCGAACAACCCGACCGGGACGCTGACGAAGAAGTCCGATTTGGAGTGGCTGGTCGCGAACAAGCCAAAGGGCTCGATCCTGATGATCGACGAAGCGTACACCCACATCGCGGGCGGGCCGTTCTGCAGCGATCTGGTTAAAGCAGATAAGGATGTCGTGATCCTGCGCACGTTCTCCAAGATCTACGGCATGGCCGGACTGCGCGCGGGCGCGGCTTTATCGCGGCCGGATCTGTTGGGGAAGATCAGGCCCTACAGCCATAACGGCATGATGCCGATCACCGCGATGGCCGCGGCGTCCGCGAGCCTGCAATCGAAGACGGTGATACCGGAACGGCGCAAGTCCATCGGTGAAGTGCGCGAGGATGTTCTGGATTTCCTGGATCAACACAACTTCAAGTGCGTACCCTCGGTTTCCAATTGCTTCATGGTGGATACGAAGCGGCCGGCCCGCGACGTCATCAACGCCCTGGCTAAAGAAAAAGTGATCATCGGCCGCCCGTGGCAAGCCTGGCCGACCCACGTTCGAGTCACGGTTGGTTTGCAGGAGGAGATGGACAAGTTCAAGAACGCCTTCCTTAAGGTGATGGCTTGAACCCACGGGCCATTCTGCGGAGAATGAGCCCGCTTCGCGCAAATTACGGTTGGGGCAGATTTCTGGGAGATTGTGCGGGCGGGGTGATCGCGGCGCTGATCGCGCTGCCCTACGGTCTCGCGCTGGCGACGGCCATGGGGTTGCCGCCGGTGCTGGGCATCTTCACTTCGATTCTGACGGCGCCGGTAATCTCGCTGATGGGACGCAACCCGGTGCTGATCGGCGGCACGGCCAGCGCCACGGTCCCATTTATGGCAGTGGCTGCGCGCGCGGGCGGCGTGGCGGGAGCGGCGCGACTTTCGATTCTGGCGTCGGTGATTCTGATCGGCTTCGGATTTCTCCGTTTGGGGCGGTACATCACGCGGGTGCCGCACGCGGTGGTGACGGGATTCTCGTGCGGGATCGGCGGCATGATGCTGGTGTCGCAACTCGACATCATGTTCGGAGTGGCGTCGCCGCTGACGCGCTCGGCGGGCTCCGCAATCGGACAATTAATGGCGGTGCTCCATCATCTGGGGGACGTGCGGGCCGTGCCGCTGATCCTGGGAGTGAGCGTGATTGTGGCCGCCACGGTGGCGGCGCGCCTTTCGCACCACGCGCCGGCGCCGCTGATCGGTGTGGCGCTGGCGATCTTGATCGGCCGCTTTTTCGGCTTTCACACCAAAGAAGTGGGCGCCTTGCCGGCGATGCTGCCGCCTCTGGCGGGGATTTCCTGGAATTTCCGCGAAGTGCTGGCCGCGATGCCCTCGGCGGCGGGGTTGGCATTTGTCTCGGCGGTGAACATTCTGATCACGTCGCGCGTGGTGGAGCATTTTCGAGGGCGTCACCAACGTATGAAGCCGGGCGATGCCGATGCGGAATTGAGCGCTTATGGAACGGCCAACATCCTGGGTGGACTGTTCGGCGCGCCGCCCAGCGTGGGCATTCCGGCGCGCAGCCTGGCGGTGGTGCGGTGTGGCGGCACGACGCGGATCGCAAACCTGATGCACGCGCTGTTCCTGGTAGGGATTCTGTGGCTGGGCTCGGGCGTGGTGGAACGCATTCCGATTCCGGCGCTGGCGGGCGTGACGGCATGGATGGGGCTGTGCCTGCTGGATTGGAGCGCGTGGCGGCGCCTGCCCAAGATGAGCCGGGTGGATGCGAGCGCGTTTCTGGCGACGGCCATCGCGGTGATGGCGACGAATGCCGTGCTGGCGGTCGGGATCGGCTGCTCGATCTACGGTTTGGCATGGCTGTACCAGCGGCGGCTGCGGCCGTCACCGGTACCGGATTTACAAGTTCCCTAGGAGGTGAACTCATGGAAGCTACCCGACGGAGTTTTCTCGGCGCCGTAGGCGTGGCGGCAACAGCGGCTGCCGTCCCGCGCCCGGCCAGCACCGGCTTCGTGAAGCCGGTCCCTAAGTTTTATGTGGCGGCGGTGACGCCGTGCGACAGCAAGGGCAAGTTCGACGAAGCCCTCTACCGCGATTTGATGCCCTATTTCAAGGAGGGCGGGGCGGATGGCGTGGTGGCGCTCGGCACCACCGGCGAGTTTCCGATGTTCTCCTGCGTGGAGCGCAAGAAGATTGCGGAGATCGCCCTGAAGCACCGGTCGGGGCTGGAGATGATCGTGCAGGTGGGCACGCCCAACCTGCCCGAGACGCTCGAACTGCTGGCGCACGCGGCCGCAAATGGCGCCGATGGGGTGCTGTGCATCCCGCCGTTCTATTACAAGAACCCAAGCCTGGATGGACTCTACCGGTATTATTCGCAAGTGCTCGAAGCGGCGAAGGTTCCGGTGCACCTGTATCACATTCCGGGGACCAGCGCGGTGCCGATCACGGTGGAGCTGCTGCACAAGCTGGAACACTTTGCCGTGCTGGCCGGCATCAAGGATTCCACGGGGAACGCGGAAGGTTACGCCACATTTGTCAGGGAATTTCCGAAGCTGAACATGATGAGCGGCACGGACAACAATATCCCGGCGGCGCTGGCCGCGGGGATGGGAGCGATCCTGATGGGAGGCAACCTTTATACCAAGCAGAGCGCGGCGGTGTTCAAGGCGCATCGCGAGGGCAAAGACGTGACGGAGGCCATGGCCAAGCTGCGGGCGGCGAGTGGACTGCTGCGCGGGGTGGCCAGCGGCAGCGATGGCATTCCGCTGATCAAAGCAGCACTGGCCGGGTTAGGATTGCGCGAGAGCTTCTGCCGGGCGCCGCATGTGGATCTTACGGATGAGCAGAAGGCGGCATTGAAACCGAAGGTGGCGCAGTTGGCGGAGCTGGCTTAACGGGCGGCTTGCTTGGCCGGTTCGATCTTGATCTGCTTGAGGACTTCGCTCTGCGCGGAGAGTTCCGTCTTGCCCGTGGGGAACCGATTCAGACTCAAAATATACGCCAACACATCGGCGCCCTGCTGGCGCGAGAGACGTGTGGGGTCGTCCTGCGGCATGGACTTGCGGATGCGGTCGAAGAGATCGCCGACGGTGAGACCATTCCAGTTGGAAAGGAACGCCGCGCCTTCCAGGGAGGGCGCTTCTTCACCGCCGGAGAGCGCGGCGCCGTGGCAGTTGACGCATTCCTTCTGCGAGACCGACTCACCGCGCTTGGCTTGGTCGGCGGTGAACGTGCCGTCCCAAACGGAACGGGGCGACTGAGCCAGGGCCGCAGCTGCGCATGCCATGACGACCCAGGCACGATAACGCCGCATCAGCGGCCCTCGTCGGGCAGGCGGAAGGCAATGTACTCGCCGGAATACGCGCCGCCGCTGACGGCTACCACGATGTATTGCCTGCCCTGCCACATGTAGGTCATGGGAGATCCGCTTTGCGGGGCGGGCATCCAGACGGCGCCGGCTTCTTTTCCGGTGGCCTTGTCGTAGGCGCGGAGCATGGCGCCGCGGGGATGCGCGTCGGTGGTGGTGACCTGGCCGTCGCCGGCAATCAGCAGGGTTTTGGTGATCAGGGTGCCAATGTTGTAGCCGGATTGACCGGTGCGCGGAATGGTGAGGCCTTTCAATGCTGCGTGGTTGCGAATGGCGTCGGGGGTTTCGCCGTGGGGGATCTGCCAGGCGATTTCGCCGGTATCCAGCTTGATCGCCGAGATCGTAGAATAGGGCGGCTTGATAAGCGGAAGGCCTTGGACGGAAAGGCCGCCGAAGCCGCCACCACCACCGCCAGCGGCAGCTCCGCCGCCACCGCCAGGCGTGCGCCTGGGCAGCGGGGAATCCGCTCCGGTGTTCTCGCCGGGGCCGGCCCGCATGCGCACGGGCTGGCCGGCGGTGCCAGCTACGTAGCGCATATCCGAAATCTCCTTGGGCGCGGGCATGAGGCTGATGGGAGTGACGCAGGAGTTGCAGGCGTAGACGTAAACGGTGTGGGTTTCGGGATCATAAGAGCCGCCGGGCCAATTGGTGCCGCCGCTGGCGGTGCCCAGAGTGAGCGTAGCGAGGGGGCCTTCGGCTTTGCTTTCGACGGGTGGGGTGAAGACTGGTCCGATCTTATCCTTGGCGATTTGCGTCAGGGCCTGGTCGCGGAGCGCGGGTGTGAAGTCGATTAAATCGTCGATCGAGATGCCGTTGCGAGCGTAGGCAGGGGGCTTCGAAGGAATGGGTTGCGTAGGCGAATACCATTCGCCGGGCACGGTGCCGCGCTCCACTTTCTTCTCTTCGATGGGCCAGACGGGCTTGCCGGTGACGCGGTCGAAGACGTAAAGGAAGCCCTGCTTGGTGGGCTGCGCTACGGCTTTGACGGCGCGGCCGTTCACAGTGATATCGGCGAGCAGCGGGGCGGAGGAAATGTCCATGTCCCAGAGGGGATGATGGACGAGTTGGAAATGCCACTTGCGCTGGCCGGTCTTGAGATCGACGCAGACCAGCGATTCGCCGAAGAGGTTGGCGCCCGGACGGTGGCCGCCGTAGTAATCGCCAGTGGGGGATTCGACCGGCAGGTAGACCAGGCCGAGCTGCTCATCGACGGAAATCTGGGTCCAGACGCCGGTGTTGCCGGTGTAGTCGGCGGAGCCGTTTTCCCAGGTGTCGTAACCGATCTCGCTCTTGAGCGGGATGGTATGAAAAATCCAAAGGCGCTTGCC
>PLZX01000135.1 GCA_003152325.1 Bryobacterales bacterium
TCTGCGCGGCGGTGCTGTTCTGCTTGGCTTTGGGAATCGCCATGATGAAGCTTTCGAGGAAGGCGCGAGCGCCCGAGAGCGCGAGTTCCCGATCGCCCAGTAAGTTGTGTTTGAGTTGCTTCAGATCGATGTTGGCGTAGCGGTAGAAGCAGGCGGAGTTGAACTCCTGCGTGCCCACCATGCCGGCGCCGGTCTCGTCGTCGCGGCCGAGGTCGTCCACGGCCGTGTAGTAGTCGAACTCAGGCGCGACGCGGTGCGTGGAGAGAGCATGGGCCACCTGGCAGGCGGCGTCCACGTTCTGCCCCGGATCCTCGGCGATCATGCGGCCGAACAAGGCGAGATCCACCGCCCGGCTTCCTTGCAGAGAAGCCTTCAGGCGGTTGATGACGTCTTTGGGCAGGGAATCCTTCTTCTTGGTTGACGCGGAGAGTAGCTGGCCCCAATGTTCGTGACAGAGTCCGGCGAGGGCGTCGACCTGATCGTTCCCAAGGAACAGCAATACACTTGTCTTCTTCTCTTCCTTGGATTTGGCGTCGAAGCCGACACCCAGAGCCTCGACGGCGGCGGCGGCCACAACGGTGGCCTGCTCCACCGTTCGTTCCTTATTGAAGCCGATGAGCATTTCCGCGAGCTTGCCGACGAGCTTCTTCGTGCGGATGGCCCGCTGGGCTTCAGGAATGAGGTCTTCCTGGCTGAAGTATTCGCGAACCGCCCGCTTCCAGCACTGGCTGGAGACGCGCGCGCGGCGGTGGCCACCGAACTCACAGTCTTTTGGCGAGCCGGTGTCGTCGCGGTTCAGGTTGGACGGTGCAAAGTTCTGAACGGTGTGGATCTCAATGAACATGGCTATTCTCCTCTACGATGGTTTCCTCAGATTCCCGCTGGTTCTCGTTAAGCGTACCGGCCCAAAAGTCACGACCCCAGCGGCGCTGGACGTCGCCTTCACCTTTGTCCCACCAGAATAGGTCCTGCATCAGCCGGCGGTAGTCGATTGGAACTTTTTTGGCGCACAGGTATGAGACCGCGTGCCGCAGGTGGTCGGGCAGGTCTTCGCACTTGCAGCCCAGCAGCGCGAGCAGGCGACGTTCTGGACCTTGTGCAGAGTCAGAGGATGCCGCCTGGTGCAGGGCCGCACCGAAGCTCCGCGCACGCGCTGTCTCTTCGTAGGGAGGGCACGGGTGCAGCGCAAAGAGGCCGGCGATGAGGTAGTGGACGGTCTCCCACCACCCGGCGGCCTGCTCGGGTAAGAACGGAGCGACCACGCGGATCGCTTCCGGCGGCGGCGCCGGCCAGGTGGCCAAGCTGCGGCGCAGGGCGGCTAGGGCACCCCGGTCGGGGCTTGAGCCGGGGGCAACTCCAGCCAAGGTTTCGAGGCGGGCGATGAATCTGTCGATCGAGTCCTTCTGCATGAACACCTCATTTCGTCTTGCCGGCAGCGTCATCGCCACCTATCAGTTTCTGGGCAACCGCCGCGAGACGGCGCCTGAGTTCGGTTTCCGCGATGGCGTGGGCGCGGAGCCCGCGTACGTTCTGAGTGACGCCGGATGAGGCCCGGGTGAAGGCATCCAAGGCGGACGTCCGCACATGACGCTTCCACACATCGAAGCTTCCGCTGCTGGCGCTGTCTCGCTCTTCTTCATGCCTCAGCAGTTGAGACCCGCCCAGAGATTCGAGGAACTGGTAGAAGGGAATGCTCAGTGCTGACCAGTACTGGATCTCGGCACCGAAACTGCGAGCGAGTTGCTTCACCCGCGTTGGATCAGGTTTGTTTGCAGTGTTCTGCTCCAGGGCAGGAGAGAGGATCTCGGCGGCGAGTCTTTCGGTCGTGGTGGTCAATGCGAAGGCGTTGTCATCGGAATGCTTGAGTGCGCTGCGAAGGAGTTCCCGGCACCTCTGATCCCTTAAGAGTCCGGCGGTGATGGCCAGTTGCTCTCGGCGCCACATCTTGACTTTCTGCTGATCCGTCGCAAAGCCGAGTACTTCAAGGCGAGAATTGAAGGCAATTGGGAGTTCGCCATCCACTACGAGTTGAGCGATCCAGTCGAAGGTGAGGGTCCGCCTCTTTTCTCCCTCGATGCCGTGGATGATGGCGCTGCTGTCCCGCCAAACTGCACGCTCGGGAGTAATGCGGTACTGAAACCACGGGCGCTCCTCGGGCTTGGCTTCCCGCTTGAGGATGAAGCTCTGCAGGGACTCATCCCTGAATGGACTCCACAGGAGCGGGGCATGGAAGCCCGGCACGAGTTTGACGCGGTCGACCTGGATGGATCCATCGGGAGCACATGAGCCAAATAGGCGGCATCGGCGGCTCTGCCAGGTGAATAGATCTACGCGGCCATCCGGGGTGCGTTCTCCTTTTCCTTGCGAGGGGGCCCGTTCCCAGCACGGCAGGTCCTTCGGGTGTTCAGCCGGATCATACTCAGCAAGATTTAGCATCAGGGTCTGGAACAGATTTGTCCCTCGCAGCAGACAGACCGCCCCTCTGGCAGAGGGCGCATCCGAGCCACGCTTGTCGGCGTCTTTCTCACAGCTCTTCAAGTAACCGACTGTCCCTCCAAGGGCAAAGGTCTGATGGGCGACCAGCGCCCGCGCTGCCTCGGCGGAGGTCATCATCGGTGACCGTTCGTCCGTGGTGTGATCGGCCAGGGTTGCGTTGTTGCCCGACGAACGGTGGAACTCGAGGATGCCTGTCGTGCGCGGCTCGTCGTTTTCGGTGATCGCGGAGGATTGATAGAAAGGGTGGGTATCGTGAAAGAGGTCGAAGTGCGACTCCCACCGCTTCCAATATGGTTCCAGAATGTCAGCGGGAAAGCAGCCATGGCGCCACAACGCGCCCCAGGTCTCTGTATCGGGAGGGCCGAAGTTGCGATGGAGGATCGCAAGTAGAAGACGGTGGAGCGAGGCAACCACCAGGGGCGATTCATCAGCGAGTTCGGAGATCTCGTGTGCCGAAGCCAACGCTTCAGTTAAACCTACCGAGCGGACCTGGCCATCCATGCGCACACAACAGATCCAGGACTCACGAATCAGACTGAACGTCAGCAAGGGGCACTCTCCTCCACTTTCAAACCGGTCTTGGGGCACAGCCTCAGCCGCCACCGGCCGGCTGGGAAGCAGCCATCGGCGTCGAAGACTACCGGGTGGCAGTTGCGGAGCAGTGCCGCCTTCCGCCAGCTAGTGGGCACGGGAATGGCTTCTACGCATTCCACCACCCGCCGGTCGCCGATCGAACAGGACCGGCGCAGGATCTCGGCGGCGCCCTCCATGTTGGGCGTCTGAGTGAGGGACAACGGGCGGGTGCAAGCGCGGTCGAGAAATCGATCGTCCCCGCGACCGAACAGGCAGACCGCCGTGACGGTGCGTTCGTTGAGACGGGTGAGGGCGCGGAAGAACGGATGCAGTTCCTCGTCGTCGTCCCGTCCCATGGCGGTCAGTGCATCAAGGCGGGCCCGACTGTCAGGAAGTGGCAGATAGCGCGTATCCGCCTCCCTGGTATCCTTTTCGCGTGAGGCTCGCAGCCTCTCGGCTGATTCTTCCCAAAGCGCTCGCAACGCAGGCTCCTCAGGCGGATCGCTTGGTTCCGCGTAGACCGCTTCGATGCTGGATCGAATCTCGGCCGGGATTCTCAAGTCGCACCGGTCGCGGAGGGCCATCCACGTGCGCAACAAGAGGTGCTCTTCGTAGACCCTCTTGTGAGCCTTCGGGAAGTCGGGCACACCAGCGGGGCTCAACAGTGTCTCGACCAAACCCAGCGTCGGCACGTCGCCCGTTGGTCGCCCGCCCCGGTCATGACGGTGAAGGCGGCCGGCTCTCTGGAACAGGAGGTCAATTGGCGGTAACTCGGAGACCATAAGGTCGAAATCGATATCGAGGCTCTGCTCGATGATCTGGGTCGCCACCAAGACGGCCCTTGCGGGTCGGCGGCCCTCACCAGGCTTGCCGAAACGCACCAGTGTGTGCTGCTCCCTCGCTTCCCGTTCTTCAAACGGAAAGCGACTATGGAGCAGGTCCACTACCGGCGCACCATCGTCCGCGTCTCCGGGTATGGTTTGACAGCATGCTTCGTAAATCTCCTGCGCGCGCCCAACCGTATTGCAGACTACGGCAGCGCATCCGCCGGAACTGATGCGGTCGCGAATCCAAACGGCAAGATCGGCGGGTGCTGCGGGCGCAGGTTCGAGGCGAATCCGCTTCCCTGGAGTAGCGGCGGCGAAAGCGAGCGTTCGCATTTCACCACCGCTGACAACGGTCAGGCAGGGGTAGGCCTGTGTTGCAGACGGCACATCGCACTCGGGAGCAAAAGCCCGGACAAGCGCCGCCCGACGTGAGCCGGGCAAAGTCGCAGAGAGCATCACGACCGACGTGCCGATAGCACGAAGCCACGCAAGCAACCGTTCGAGCAGTGCTGACATGTAGGTGTCGTAGGCGTGTACCTCATCGATCACGACCACCTTGCCCGCAAGTCCCAAAAGGCGCACAAAAACGTGTTTGGACTGCAGTGCAGCCATCAGCGCCTGGTCCACGGTACCAACCCCATAAGGAGCCAAAAGGCCGCGCTTCCGGTAGGTGAACCACTCTCCCGCCATCACTTGAGCCGAAGAGGAGCCGTCGGGTTCCACCGAGGACGGAAAGAAGCCAACTCGTCCCCTCATCTTGAGGTCGTCGAACTCGGCGGAAAGGGAGGCGTGGCCGTGGAGCAGGAGGAGATGGGCGATTCCGTCCGTAGCTCCTAACGAGAGCGCCCGCACGACGCGACTGAACATTTGATTGGAGGTCGCCTGCGTGGGTAACCCGATGAAACTCCCGCGCAACTTGTGATGCTGCTTCTGCTGCTCGGCGACAAAGAGCGCCGCTTCGGTCTTGCCTTCCCCCATTGGTGCTTCCACGATGAGCAGGGAGGGCGAATCCAGTCCGGCAGAAACCCTGATGCACTCGATCTGAAGTGGACGAGGCTGCAAGATGCCGAAGAACTGCTGGAAGTCGAGCGGCTCTGGCAGTCGCAGCCGGGCTCGCCAACCTAGTTGATCGAGCGCCGCTCCAGCTTTGCGTTCCGATTCGGACAGTAAGTTATCGCAGCCCCGATGCGGCCCATCGGGTTCGGGTCGGTACGGAAAATGCTCCGCCGAGGAGGCAATCCAATCGGAAACGGTCGTTAACCCTGCCAGCAAAGTGAGGCCGGGAAGTTGGCGCTTTGTAGGTAACCCGGACAGGTTCAATTGCATGGCTAGCCAGTTGAGGAGCCACGTGCGCGCTTCCTCCCACAGACCTTCGCCGACGGCTTGAGGCGATGACTGTTGCAGGACGACGGCGCTGTCGAAAACGCCGTGGTGCCCACCGACTAATGTCGCAATTTCATTGGCAACCCTAGGCTCAACTCCACGTTCCACAAGCACGCGACGAAGCACGATTGCCGTAGCACGGCCATGCGGAACTGGTTCAACGTTGTTAGGGAATCGATAGCCAAGCTGCCGCAGTGTGGGTACAGCGGGAGGCCACTTGCATTGGAAAGAAGGACTTGCCTTGCCGAGGTCGTGTATTCCGGCCAGAAACAACGACCACTGGCGGGCCTCATCAACAGGCAACCCCAGGGCGTCAGCAATGACGCCGCGGGTGCCGGGTGCCAGGATTTCATCCCAAAGAACTGAGGCAACGGCGCTGGTTTCGACCAGGTGGCAGAGGAGTGGGTGCCAGCGACCTGTGGTCAAGTCCGCCTTCGCCCAAATCCGCGTGATGGAAGTTTCAAATTCCAGTTGGCCGCTGTCCTTTCAGGCCAAGCTCACTCATGGAGACTCACACTAACATATCTATCACCCTTGAGGCTCCCAGGGTGAGCCCTCAAGGTCGTCAGGTTCATGACCGGCGTCACCCTCACCCGGGTCACGCACCCCAGCTTCGCGATGTCGGCCGTACCACTCGTCGGCCTTTGCCTCTGCCGTCATTCACGCTGCATATTCGGTTGGCTTGTCCGCCCCACCCCGCTTCGACGGCACGATGTGGTCCTTGCCCGGTGGTGGAGAAGACGACCGGTGCGCACCCAGGCTCTGTATTCGAGGGGCTCTGCTAAAACTCCGCCGGCCACGATCCGCCATATCGTCACCAAATAGAGGTACGACTCAACCCGCTGTGATCAGCTCCGCCTTCAGCCCCGTGTTCCTTCCCGATGATGGCACCGTAGGCGAAATCGTCAAAATTCCGTGAAATATTCGTGGAAAATTCGTCAAAAAACGCGGTAGTTCGTCAAACGTTCCTGCAAACTTCGCCAAATAAAGGACTTTTCTCATGCCAAGCCCCAGAGCTAATATCGGTCTCGTACAAGGAGGGAGTTCTATTATGCCCGAAAGCTTCTATCGCAGCGGTCAGGCCGCCAAGCAGTTGGGAGTCTCTTCCTACCACATCCGGCGGCTGTGTGAAGTGGGCGAGATTACCGCCGAGATCACGGCGGGCCAACAGTGGAGGATTCCGGAATCCGAGATTGCCCGACTCCGCAAAGAAGGAATACCGGATGTGCCGGTCGAGTCGGAGGATGGAGCGGACGACTCTACGCACACGTCCTACCGTGAGACGGACCCAGACGAACCGCCTGAAGGGCTCCTGGCCGCTCCCTCGGAAGAGCTGATCGAGGCAGCCGAGGAAGTCAAGATCGTCGAAAGCCGCTTGAAGAAACGACGGATTGAAAAGGATGCGGAAGAGGTCGAGGATTGGTTCCGAGACCGGAATCGCCGGCAGGCCGCCCTCGAAGCCGCCGAACGGCAGAAGGCCGAGGCCACCCAAGCCGAGCAGCGCAGCCGGAAGTGGCTCGACTCCTGGATTCAGTACGGGCTCAATTCGCGGCCCTACGACGCTCCCCGGGAAACCGCGCTGGAGATCCACCAGGCTGTCCAGACTGCCCTCGCCACTATCCACCCAGATCAACCGCAGCACACCACTCAACGCCTGGTGGATGCCGCCGTGGCGAAGGCGTTGCGGCCGTGGAAGCTTAAGAAAGACATCCGCAGCGCCATCGAATCGGCGCTCAACAGACTACCTTGGGACCTCAACCATCGGGCGGAGTGGGCTTCGCTCAAACAGCGCGCCTCAGCGGCCGCGGCAGCGGCCATCGGCAAACTTCCAGCGGATGCCACCAGTAGCGAGATGGAACAGGTCGCCTCGCTCGCGGTGCAGCCGAT
>PLZX01000348.1 GCA_003152325.1 Bryobacterales bacterium
TCCATTTTGACAGGCGGCTTCGACTCTTCAGGTTGCGGAGATTGCACTTCCTGTCCTCCTTTTGAACAGACCGAGATGAGCAACAGCGAGCCGAGCGCAATTGTGCTCCACGGTATTCCTTGCATGTACGGATTATACAAGTTTTCATGGATCATACAAGTTTCGATTCGAATGGAGAAAACGGTTCGCTCAAGGCACATCGATTAAGTTACTCCCTCACTTGATGGTGAGGGAGTAATCGCCGGCGGTCTTGGACTGGGCCCAGACCTGGATGTAGTAGGTCTTGCCTGGCTCGACTTTCATGGGGAAGCGGAGGTCGGAGCCGGGGGCGGTCAGTTTGGGGCCAAAGCCGCTGTTGGCCATTTCGGGGGTGAAAGTGGTGAGGGCGGGTATGAGGGTCTTGGAGCGGTTCTGAATCTCAACAGTGACGGAGCCGCGCTCGGGGCCGCGGAAAGAGAAGTAATCGGTATCCTCGCCGTCCATGATATTGGCTTCGATGGTTTGATCGAGGGCAATCTTGGTGGCGCTGAGGATGTCGTCGTTGGGCTCGAAAGCGTCAAAGGCTTTCAGGGAAGAGACGGTGAGTGAGTAGGCGCCCGCGGTATCGATGATGCCTTCGACGCGGAGGAAGAGAGTGGTATTGGGAGGCGGCGCGATGACTTCGCGGAGAGAAGCTCCGGGCACCTGGGATTCCTTGGACCAGTCCAGGGGATGGTCGTCGGCATCGTAGAGGCGGAGGCGGGGGGCGAGGGTTTGGGAGCGATTGGCGAGTTCGACCAGCAGAAGATCGCGGGGTGCGGGCGGAGAAGTGACGCGGAAGCAATCGATATCGTTGACGTCGGGGGAGATCTCGGCGTCGACGGATTTGCCAAGGGCGATGACGTTGGCGATGCGGTTGTTACCGTTCGGCTCGACTTCGCGGGTGATGGGGTCGGCGGAGCTGCCGAGTTTGAAGCGGGCGAGATTCTGACGGGCGGAGGGATAGTTCAAATCGCGGGCGAGAGCTTCACGGAAAGCGCCGACGGCCTTGGTGCCATCGGTGAGTTTGATGTAGAGGACGCCTAGGTTGTTAAAGACGACGGGGAGCGGGGCGGCCTTGGCGATGGTTTCGAGGAGGACGGCGGAGGAGGAATACTCGCCCTGGTTCATGAGGTCGGAGGCGCGGTCGAAATCCTGTTCGATGACCGGATCGCCGAGGGGCTTGCCCTGAAAGCGCAGGAATTCCTGGCGGAGCGAATCGGCGTCGGCGATGAAACCGGGGAGCGGCAGGTGGCGCGGCGCGGGCCGGGGGTTCAAGCGGGAAGCGATCCAGGGAGCGGAGAGGGCGACGGCGACGACGAGGGGCAACACCCACCAGAAGCGGAGGATCCACGGCGGCTTACTGCGGCGGCGGCGAACTCCTTTGTCCAGGGGTGATGCCGTCGGCTTGCTGTCGGTCGGAAGCATGGTCTGGTCGGGCGACCCGAGGTCGCTTTGCTACAATCCTAATTCTATGCGCTTTACGCGCGGCCGCGTCGCGAAAAAGGGGATCGAGTTGGCCGCGCTGGCGTGCGGGCTGGGGCTTCTGGCCTTTCCTCAAAAGAAGAAGGACGAAACCCAGACGTTGCAACTGCCCAGGGACCTTCCCACGGCGGTAGAAGGCGATCCGCGAAAGTTCCGCTTCCATGTGACGCCGCTCTCGGGCAAAGGCCTGTTGACGAAACAGGTGCGAGATGCGCTGAGCGCGCTGATCCACGAAGCCAAGGGCGATTCCATTCTGAGAATTCGGGCTTTTGTGGCGGGTTCAGGCGATGCGCGGCGCGTGCGCGATCTGGTGAGCGAAGTCTTCACGTACCGCAAGGAGGCGCTGCCGGTGCTGAGCCTGGTGCAGGCGGGTGGACTGCCGCTGGAAGGGGCGCAGGTGGTGCTAGAGGGAATCACCGCAGGCAAGAAGGAGGTGAGCCACTACGGGCTGGCGCTGATTTCGGCGCAATCGGCGTTGTCGGGGAGTCCGCTGGACGCGGTGGGGCCGCTGGTGGTGAAATCGCTGGACGCGCTGCGCGTGGCGGTGAAAGCGGCGGGTTCGGAGCCGGCGGATGTAGCACGGGTGACGTGTTTTCTGAGCTCGCTGGACGGGCTGGATGCGACGCGAAAGCTGGTTGCCGGGGAGTTTCCGGAGGCGGCGGCGAATTTCGTGCAGACGCAACGGGCGCCGGCCAGGGCGCTGGCGGCCTGCGAAGCAGTGGCGCGGTTGCGCCGGGAGGCCGGTGCGCCGCTCGAGGTCTTGAACCCGGAAGGTCTGGCGCGGGAGGCGGGACAATCGCAGGTGGCGTTAGTGGGGGCGTCGAAGGTGGTGTTGACGGGCTCGCAGGTTTCTTTTGGATTCGCGGAAAAGGACGCGCGGCTGGCGTTCGAGCGGTTGGAGAAATCGCTGGAGCAGGCCGGGGCAACCACGCGGGGGGTGGCATTCGCGGAATACTACCCGCTGTCATCGGGCATTGCGGATCAGGTGCGGAAAGTGCGGGGGGAATTTTTCAACGCCGCGCGGCCGCCGGCGGGTTCGATGCTGCCGGTGGAAGGTTTGCCCTCGATGGACGCCGGTTTCGCGATGGATGTGATGGTGGTGAAGTAGGGGAGCGCGGCAGGGGGCGGGATGGCGGTTGGCCGATCGCGGTAGAATGAGGACAACACCGTGACTACCATTTTGCGCGCTACCGCAATCGCCTGCGCCGGAGGCCTATTGCTGTCGATGCAGGGCTCCCCGCAACAGGCGCAGCAGAGCCAGCCGCCGGTGCAACCGCCGGCGCAGCAGCAACAGCAGCAGACTCTGCCGACCATCCGGACGACGGTTACGGAAGTCATCCTGCCGGTGACGGTGACCGACGATAAAGGGCGGTTTATCGACAACCTGGAACAAAAGGACTTCCGGATTCTGGACGAGGGCCGAGTGCAGAGAATCAAGTTTTTCAGCCACGACCCCAGGCAGCCCACCGTGATTGGCTTTTTGGTGGACATGAGCAACAACAGCACCATTCACTGGCAGAATTACAAAGACGCTGTGAAGGAAATGGTGTGGGGCTTATTGCCAAACGACAAGAACTACACAGGTTACCTGATTTCCTTCTCGAACACGGCGGAGCTGTTGGTGAATACCACTTGGGATCCGGACAAGCTGACAGCACAAGTGGACCGGATGAAGCCGGGTGGCGGGGCGGCGTTGTTCGATGCGGTTAAGCGGGCGTGCACGGACCGGCAACTGATTCCGGGCGAGCCGTACCAACCGCGACGCATCATTGTAGTGTTCGGGAACGGGCACGACAGCGCGAGCGAGTATACGATTGACCAGGTGATCGAACTGGCGCAGCAGAAGCTGGTGACCATTTACGCGGTGAGCACAGCGGCATACGGGATGGAAGATCCGGACCGGGACCAGTTGGAAAAGCTGACCCATTCAACAGGCGGAAGGGTATGGTATCCGCTGGACAACCCGTATTCCGAGGTGTCTGGTTTTCTTTCACAGCCGTCCGACGAAGGCAATTACGCTTTACATGTCGGGACCGGGGGATATGCGGCGGCCATCAATTCTGCGATTTATAAGTCGGTCGGCGAGCTAGAGGGCGAGATCACGACGCAGTATATTTTGCGGTACTCGCCGGAATTCGATGCTTTATCGGCGAATAAAGAAAAGCACCGGATTAAGGTAGAGATTCCGACGCTGCCGCAGGGATATTATAAAGTATCCACGCGGCCCGATTATTATCCCAACCGCATTGGGCAGTAGACTTTTCGAAAAGCCACATTGAGAGATTGGCGGGAACGCGCCTCAGGGCTAATGCCCTGGGTGGCCGGAGGTCTAGCCGGCGTGGTCGATGGGCTGGGAGGGCGGGACGGCGCGCTGGTGGGCGGCCTCGGTGAGGTAGAGGAGGGCCTGGCGGACGAGTTCGGCGACGCTGGGATCGGGATGCCGGAGCAGGGTGAGGAGCATACGGAGCCAGCGAAGCTCACGGGGATCGATTCCGATGACCGCGACCAGTTTGGGCATAAGATCCTTTTGCATACCTCTTCGGCGGGGATGGGGGATTCGTGATTTACAGTTTTCGGGTGATGGGACGATAAGGAAGGTGCGGAGAAGGCAGGAGCGGCACAGGAGACGCCTGGCCGGCTCGAACTTTTCCCGAGGAGATGTTATGGACATCACCGCACTGAATCGCATTTCGCAGGATTTGCCATCGGTAGCAACTCCCATTCCGGTCGAAAAAGCTGCGGAGAACCGTGAAGTGGTTCAGGCCGTCAAGGCGCTGAACAACACGGAGATGTTTGGGCAGGAGAACGACCTGGTGTTTCAGAAGGACCTCCAGACGCAGCGCATGGTGATCAAAGTGATCAATCGTAAGACCAAGGATGTGGTTTCGCAGATCCCGCCGGATTACGTATTGCGGCTGGCGGAGGATCTGAAGCCGGGCAAAGGCTGACGCGTAAGGAAGCTGCCAGATCTGCCGATGAGAGGGAGTGGGGAGAACGAGAATGTGGCAGAACGCGCACGACGCATATCTGGAAAGCCGGGTGCTCTCGGCGGATCCGCTGGAGCTGGTGCATCTGCTGTACGAGGCCGCGATCGAGGCGGTGCGGGAGGCACGGCGGTATCTGGCGGCGGGAGAGATCGCGGCGCGGTCGCGTTCGATCACCAAGGCATTCGGCATTCTGCAGGAACTGGTGGCGGCGCTCGATCATGATCGCGGCGGCGAGATCAGCGGGCGGCTGGCGCAACTGTACGATTACATGGAGCGGAGGCTGCTGGAAGCCAATTTCCAGCAGGCCGACGAGCCGTTGGCCGAAGTGCTGGGGTTGCTGGCCACACTGGCGGAGGCGTGGCAGGGGGTGAAGGCGGAAACGCAGCCGGTGGCGCCGGCGGAGAATCCGTGGGCGCAGAGGCCCCCGGTAGAAGCGGCGGCGACATACGGGTCGTCGGCATGGAGCTTGTAGGCAGAAGGCAGAACAGAGAAGAGACTTCTGACTTCCAAGTTTCTTCCTTCCAACTTCTCACAGCGCCTTGCGTTCGAGGCCTTGGGCGATCATCTTGGCGAGGCCCAAGCCCCCGTTCTTGGCCATGACGGCGGCTAACTGCTGCTCGGCGAAGTCGCCGAGGCTATCGCTGGAGGAATCGCCGCTCGATCCGAGCCAGCCGCCTCCGCTTTCGTGCGCGGAGTGGAGAATCTGCGCCAGCAGCAGAGCTTCGAATTGTTGCGCGGCGTCCTTGATTTTGGCCGGACTGTCGGCGGCGGCGGCGGGTGGCGTGCGGGTGAGCGCTTGCGACGCGGCCACCTGTCCCACCGAATTCGCGGGGTTGACGGGGCTCATCAGATCACCTCAATTTCGGCTTCGAGCGCGCCGGCGGAACGAAGGCTCTGCAGGATGGCGATGATGTCGCGCGGGGTGGACCCGATGGCGGCTAGCGCGCGGCAGAGTTCCTCGACGGTGGCGCCTTGCTTCAGCACGATACTGCGCGCCTTTTCCTCTTTGGCGCCGACGGTGGTTTGCGGAACCACCTCGGTCGAGCCTTGCGAGAGCGGGGCGGGCTGCGACACGGCCAGGCTGGTTTGGATTTCCACGTTGAGATTGCCGTGCAGAATGGCGACCGGGGCGACGCGCACATCCTTGCCCATGACGATGGTGCCGGTGCGCTCGTTGACGATCACGCGGGCGGGGCGGTCGGCCTCCACGGTGAGATTTTCGAGTTCGGAGAGGAATTCGGTGGTGCGGGACGCGAAGGGGGCGGGAATCGCCACAATCACGAGGCCGGAATTCTCAGCACGCGCGGCGGGAGCGTCCTTTGCCGCAAACTTCTGGTTGATGGCGGCGGCGATGCGGGTCGAAGTGGTGAAATCGGATTGCCGCAATTGCAGGCGCACGGTGGATTTGGGGGCGACCGAAGGAGCCGGCCGCTCGACGCTGGCACCATTGGGTGCCCGTCCCACGGTGGGATGGTTGACGGTCTGGCTCGAGCCGCCGCGGCCGGCCACGAACCCGCCGGTCACCACCGGACCCTGCGCCACGGCGTAGACCTGGCCATCGGCGCCGCGCAGGGATGTCAGAACCAGGATGCCGCCCTGCAGGTTGGCAGCGTCTCCAATAGCGGCGACCGTAGTATCGATGCGCAGGCCGGGCTGGGCGAAGGCTGGAAGCATGGCGGTGACCAGGACGGCGGCCGTGTTCTTCACGCGGATGGCCGTCGGAGAAACCGAAACGCCCATACGTTCCAGGATGTTGGTGAGGCTCTGATTGGAGAAGACCGTCTGCTGGCGGTCCCCGGTGCCGGCCAGGCCGACCACCAGGCCGTAACCGATTAACTGGTTTTCGCGGACGCCCTCGATATCGACGAGGTCCTTCAAACGCGCCGCAGCGAGCGAGGAGGCCGCGAGCGAGCAGGCGATGGAGACCGCAAGGAAAGTTGGTTTCATCTTCAGAAGGGCAACAGCCCGAGCAACAGCCGGTAGAGGAAGAAGGGACGTTTGATCGCGTCACCCACCACGCCTTTGCCGTTCACGCGGACTTCCAATTGGCCGAGCCGGTTCGACTGGACGCTGTTGGTGGGATCGATGTCGGCGGGCCGGACCACGCCGCGCACGGTGATCACCTGCCGTTCGGAATTGATTTGAATGTCCTTGGTGGCCTCCACCAGCAGACCGCCGTTGGGCAGCACGTGAGTAACGCGGGCGGTGAGAGTGGTGGAAAGGGTGGTGGTGCGGCTGGTGGTTCCCTGGCCGGAGAGTTCGGTGTCACCGGAGACGCCCGCGAGATTGGCCAGGGGGCCGGTGGCTTTGGTGATGCCGATCAGGGCGGCGATGCTGTTCTTGGTGCTGGAAGTGCGTGCCGTCTTGGTGTTGCCGGTGGTGACCGCGGAAGCCTGCTCGGCGACCACCACAGTGAGCACGTCATCCACCTGGCTGGCGCGCACGTCGCGGGCGGCGTCGGCCAGGCGCGAACCGGCCAGCCAGATGGAGCCGGGGGTGGTGGAGGCCGATTCGGCGGAGCGCCGGGCTTCGGCCTCGGCCACGTAACGGTCGAGCGGCGCGGGCGGAGTGGGAGCGGCCGTACCTTTCTTTTTTGCCGCCGCGAGCGCGGTGTGGGCGCACACGGCGAGCGCCAGCGCGATTCCGAGAACACGAGGCCGTTTCATGGATTCACCTTCAGGAGCGAGCTGTCTACCGAGACGCGGCCCCGGGCTTCGACGCGCACCCGAAACCGCCGGTGGGAAACGGGATTCGAAACCGGAATCGTATCGCCCCGGAAACCGGAAGCTTCGGCGCGAGCAACGAGCGAAATGAGCGCGCCGCCGTCGCGCACTTCAACGTGAACGGTGTCTGCGCGCACGACGTCGGGCGGGACTTGGAGTTCGATGGCGCGAATAGAAGAGCCGGCGCGAATGGCGGCGCGCGGCCACATGCCAGCCACCTCTTCGATGGACTGGGCGAAGGCGCCGGCTGAGAAGGACTCTTCCCGTGTTTCGACGCGCAATTGGGCGGCGTCGATGGGCCGGTGGGGGGCAAGATCGGAAGCGGCAACCACGCGCTCGACCGGGATGGAGAGCTTGACGCGGGCCCAGACGGTGAAGCGCCGGTTGCCGGCATAGCGGACGTAGCCGATCCAGAGAACCTCCCGAGGGGCGCGGCGCAGAGAGGCTGCCGGGAAAACCAGATCGCCCGCGGGCAGCGGTTGGCGGCTGTAGTCTTCAATTTCGATGGCGGCTTGGGGCAATTCCTTTTGCATGGCGGCCAAGAACAGTGCGGGATCGGGCGGTGAGACCGGGCGAACGACACAGACTTCCGAAGCGGGCGTGAGCGGCAGATTGAACCGCGCGGCCAGACGGCGCAACTCGGGCTGCCGAAACACGCGTTCAACGCCGGGCGCCGGAGCGAGCGCCACGGGCAGATCGGGCGCGGCCGATTCCAGGCCCGGAAGGGCGGCGGCCAGATCGCGGACGAGGATGTGATCCGAGCCGGGGCTGACGGCCAAGCAGGCGGAGACGACTAATGGAGCGAGCGGTATCATCGCTGGAGGTTGTTGACCTGCTGGTACATGTCGTTGGCGGCGGAAACCACCTTGGAATTGGCTTCGTAGCTGCGCTGCGCCTGGATCAGGTTGATGAACTCGTCGACGATGGAAACGTTGGACTGCTCGGTGTATCCCTGCAACAGGGAGCCCAAGCCCTCGGCGCCGCCGGGCACACCGACGGTTGCGTCGCCCGAGGCATCGGTGGGCATGTAGAGGCCGTTGCCGAGGCTGTTGAGGCCTGCGGGATTCTGGAAGTTGGCGAGCTGGATCTGGCCGGCCTGTTGGGCGGCGATCTGGTTGGGGAGAGTATAGGTGACCGTGCCGTCGGCGGCAATGGTAATAGCTTGGGCGTCGGGCGGAATGGTGATTTGCGGCTCGATGGGGTTGCCGTCTCCGGTGACCAGGTTGCCGTCCTTATCGAGCTGGAACTCGCCGGCGCGGGTATAAGCAAGGTTGCCGGAGGGCTGCCGCACCTGGAAAAAACCGCGCCCTTGAATCACCACGTCCAGTGGATTGCTGGTTTGGGAGAAGGCCCCCTGAGTGAAGACGATCTCGTTCGAAGCGGCGCGCGTACCGAGGCCGAGCTGCAGCCCGGCGGGCACGACGGTCTGCTGGCCGGAAGCGGTGCCGGGCTGCACCACGGTCTGGTACATCAAGTCCTGGAACTGGGCGCGGCGCATCTTGTAGCCTACAGTGTTGGCGTTGGCCAGGTTGTTGGCGATGTTATCGATGTTGGTTTCCTGCGCCTTCATACCGCTGGCGGCGCTATAGAGTGCTCTGGTCATGGGATCTCCTGTCAGGAACCTACTCTGGCGACCTGCTCGATCGCCTGTTTGCCCATGTCGTTGCCGATTTGGGCGGCCTTTTGCAGCATTTCGAACTGGCGCATGATGCCGACGAGGCGAACGGCGGCCTCGGCGGAGCCGGCATTGGAATCTTCGAGCTTGCCCTGCTCGACGGAGGCGCCGGTGGCCGGCGCGGGCTTCAAGTCCGGATCGGCGGCACGGAAATAATTGGAGCCTTGCTTGAGAATGCCGAGTGCACCGGGAAAATCGGCGACGGAAAGTTGGCCGATGGTCTGGCCGCCTTGCTGAATGGAGCCGTCGCCCGAGATTTCAATGGGGAGCGCAGCTTCGAGAGTCACGGCGCCCGAGGCGCCACGCACGGGGTAGCCCTCGGGGGTGACCAGTTTGCCGGCGGAGTCCAGGCGAAAGTTTCCGTTGCGCGTATAGAGGGTCCCGGTAGGGCCATCGACACTGAAAAAGCCTTTGCCGGAGAGGGCCACATCGAGCGGGTTTCCGGTGGCGCGGAGCGTGCCCTGGGAAAGGTCGATCCAGGGACGTTCGATGAGCGGCATGGTGGAGGGCGGATCGGCGTCCTGGGCTTCCGGGGCGACGTAGAGGCTGTAGAATTCCCGGTCGGCCTTGTATCCGCTGGTGGAGGCGTTGGCGACATTGTTGGCCAACAGGTCGAGCGATTCCATGCGGGCACGAAGGCCGCTCGCCGCGGTGGCGGTCAAGGGATCCATAGCGGGCAGGAGAGTGCAAGCCAGGGGCCAAGGAGAGTAAGAGGTGCAAATCTCTCAAAATGCATGCATGGCGGCCGATGAGCAGTAGCAGGGAAGCCTTGAGGCACGGCAGTTTCTTGCCGCGGACAGACCGCGTGGCAATCTCTTGCCACGTTCGGGCGCGGTAACCGGTTGCAGAATGTGCGCGCGCCGTTTGGACGCCGATCTGCAATGGAGACGGCGTGCAGCCTCTCGCTCCACAAGCACCTCTCGCGGCTGGCCAGACGCCGACGCTCGCTCTCGCGGGCGACGCGATTGCGACGGGAGTGGCGGGACACGCCGTAACACCGGGCGCAAGACCGCAGGCGCAGTTCACCTCGCTGCTGGAAAGCCTGGTGGGCGCGGGCGAAGCTGGCAACACCCCGGCGGCGAAGAAAGACGCTCCGGCGGTCAACAAAGAAGACCCACCGCGGGTGGCCTTCTGGATGGCGGCGCCGACAGCCGCTCCGCAGGTGAGCCATCCGGCGAAACCGGCGGATGGCGCCGCGGAGACCCAGGATGGAGCCCACACTGACGACAGCCTGACTGCCGAGGCAGCGGCGAAGCCGGAGACGTCTGGCGATGCGGCGGCGGCAGCGGTGCCGGTGGTTTCGCAGTCCGGTGCTCCCCTGCCCGGGGCCATCTCGATACCAATCGGTCCCTGGCCGGAAGCGCCGGAGGATCGCGCAGAGTTGCCGCAGGCCGCGGCGCCGGCGATGGAGAATGGTGCGCCGCATTCGAAGCTCTTCGCGAAAGCGGCCGAGCGGGAGCAGGAGACAGCGGGTGGGACTGCGGCGAGTGCGGAGGCAAAGTCCCGGCAGACGGCCGGCGATCGACGGGCAGCGGACGGTACACGGGATCGCAACGAGGCTGCGGCAGAGCAGGAGACGACCGGTTCGCTGGCCTCAGGGGAAAATGCGCCGGACGACCACCGCTCGCCGGCGCTCGCGGCTCCGATGGGGGCCGGGCCCAGAGGGCTCCCCGGGAATTCTCAGCGGGTGCGAGACCTGGCGCGGGCGGGCACGGAGGTAAAGCTCCCGCAGACCGCCAGCGCTCGATGCGGGGCCGCTCCACAGGCGCGGCCGGGGGGCACGGAGCGGCAGGGGGCCGCGTCACAACAAGAAACGCCGGCAGGCAACTCCGATGGTTTGATGCCCGCGGCATCGATGGTCCAGTCGCAGACGCAACTCGCCGCATTGCCGGCGGCCGGGCAGGCGTCCGCCAGACCGGCGCTCAAAGCAGACCGGACGGCCCGTCCGTGGCGCGAGGCGCGATCGGACGCACCCGGCGCCACTGGGAAGGATGCGAGGACCAACGCAGGA
The DNA here is from genome assembly GCA_003152325.1 of Bryobacterales bacterium. Lineage (GTDB taxonomy): Bacteria > Acidobacteriota > Terriglobia > Bryobacterales > Bryobacteraceae > PALSA-129. Next base: position 10,900 of record PLZX01000348.1, read on the forward strand.
ACCTTGGCTGGCCAACCCCTCGCGGCACCGGCGGTCGAGGAGCCGACCGCCGCAGTGAGCCAATCGGATTCGAGCACCGCGCAAAACGGAGGGGCTCTGGAAACGGCGGCGGCTGGCGGGCTACCGGCCGCCAACTCCGCGCCCGCGGCCTTGGAACTACCCGACGACGCGGTTCAAAGCAGCGCGGCGCGACCGATGGCGGTGGCTTTCACCGCGCGGCTCCGCCCGATGGAAGCGGCTCCAGAAGCGCCCGGCGGTGAACTCCCGAATCGGGTGGCCGAGCCGATCGAACGAGCGGCGGCACCGGATCTGGCGGCAGCGGCCGGCGAGATGGGCTGCGGCGAGCGGGAGAATTCGCAGAATGCCTGGGCCGCTTCGACCAGGCAGCCGGATGGCTTGCGGGAACCGGTTCGCAAACCGGAAGTCTCCTCGGCGGGGGCGCCGGAGTCCGCGGTAACGGCCCGTCCGGCGGCCGCGGCGCAGCCATTGGCGGCAAACGATGCGAGGCCGCGCGAAAGCGCTCCGGACTCCCCGCCGGCAGCGGCAGCGGAACCAGCCTCTGCTCCCGAAGCACCCAAGCCAGCGGCCGCGCACGATATCAAGTTGGAATTGGCGGGCCAGGGAGACCGCCGGGTGGAAGTGAGGGTTTCGGAGCGCGCGGGCGACATGCACGTCGAGGTGCGCACTCCGGACACCGGGCTGGCCGGAGATCTGCGCGAAGAGCTGGCGGCGCTCGCCACCAAGCTGGAACAGGCTGGATTCCGCGCCGAGACCTGGCATCCGGAGGGCACGGCAGAGCGCCAGCGATCCGCGGAAGCGGCGCTCGGGGCCGCGTCGCAGAATTCCGAACGCCAGCCGGGCGAGCGCGGCGGCCAGCGGCAGCAGCGCGATCCGCAGCAGCAACCCAAACCCAACGCTCAGGAGAACCAACCCCCATCCCGGAACCCAGGAAAGGACTTCGCATGGCTTTTCTCATCCATTTCATAGACTGCGCCGCGACCGCGGCGCCAGGAGGCAAATCAGCATGACTACGATTTCACCGCTCGCACTGACATCCAATACCGCGTCGAGCGGCCAGAGTTCCGGGTCGACAGCCAGTTCGGGCACGGCGGCTGCGGATATCGACAAGAACATGTTTCTGCAACTGCTGGTGGCACAACTGCAGAATCAAGATCCGACCAACCCAACCGACAGCACGACCTTCGTGACGCAGTTGGCGCAGTTTCAGCAACTGGAGCAATCCGCCAACTCGGGCGAGGACATTACGGCCATCCGCCAGGATCTGGATCAACTGGTGGCCGGCCAGAGCAGCAGCTAAGACTTCACCAATTAACGGGAGAACCTCATGTTTACATCGTTTTCGACCGCACTATCGGCTCTCAACGCGACTTCCACCGCCATCGACGTGGTGGGCAACAACCTGGCGAACATGAACACGCCCGGGTTCAAAATGAGCGAGGTCTGTTTCCGCGACCTGGTGACGCAGTCGCTGGGCGCCGGATTGGGCGACACGCAGGTGGGTTTCGGGACGGGGACGCCGTTCACCGTCCGGGAATTCACGCAGGGCGCAATTCAGTCGAGCGCCGGAGTGCTGGATGCGGCGGTCCAGGGAGACGGCTTCTTCGTCGTCAACGACTCCTCCGGGAACCAGTACTACACGCGCGCCGGCAATTTCGTGACGGATAAGAGCGGCAACCTGCTGACCGATACCGGCGACACGGTGCAGGGCTGGACGGCCATCGATCCGAATACGGGGCAGGTGAATACCAATGGCCCGATCGGGAACATCGTGGTGCCGGTGGGCACGCTGAAGCCGCCGACGCCCACCTCCTCGTTCACGATCGACATGAACCTGAACTCGGCCGCAACGGCGGACGCGACGTCGGATTTTTCGGCGCCGATGAAAGTGTACGACAGCCTGGGGACCCCCCACGTGCTGACGCTCAGCTTTCAAAAGACCGGGGCCAATACGTGGAGTTACGCGGTGTCGATTCCGGGGTCGGATCTGGTGGATCCGACTGCGTCGACTATCACCACGGGAAGCCTGACATTCAATGCGAGCGGACAACTCACGGATCCAGCCCCCGGGAGTCCCATCACGTTCACGGTGCCGGACCTGGCTGATGGAGCGGCTCCGGGGCAAACCCTTACCTGGAATCCGTACAACAGCGACGGGTCGGGAAAGCTCACGCAGTTCGGGCAGCCGTCGGCCTCTTCGGCGAGTTCGCAGAACGGGGCGGGAGCGGCGCAACTGGTTCACGTGGGCCTGGCAGACGGCGGGTCGATCGTGGCGCAGTATTCGGACGGCGAACAGGTCACGGTGGGCCAGGTGGCGCTGGCTTCGATCCGCAACCCGGATACGCTGATTGCCGCGGGCAATAACAACTTCCAGCTCAGCGAGCGGACCGCTACGCCATCCATCGGTGTGCCGGGAACGGGAGGCCGCGGAACCATCGCGGGCGGCTCGGTGGAGGCATCCACGGTGGATATCGCCCAGGAGTTCACGAACCTGATTGTCTACCAGCGTGGATATGAAGCCAACGGCAAGGTGGTGACCACGGCCGATCAATTGAGCCAGGACACTATCAACTTAATCCGCTAATCCGCCGATGAATCCTCAGGAAGAGATAGCGCCACTGGGAGATGTCCCGGTGGAGATCGAAGTCGAACTCGACCGGCGGGTGATGACCACCCGCGAAGTGCTGCGTCTGGAAGAGGGCAGCGTGATCGAGACCGCGCGCTCGGCCGGCGAAAACATCGACATCTACATCGGTGGGGTGCTGTGCGGCTCCGGCGAGGTGGTGGTGATCGAAAACAGGCTGGGGGTGCGGATCACCGACTTCCGGGAAAACTAAGGACGGATCGGTATGGAATGGATCGGACAGATGGGGGCGGTGGGGGCGGTGCTGACACTGCTGGCTGCCACACTGTGGTGGTTGCGGCGGCGCGGTTTCGCTGGGATTTTGCCGGCGAGAAGAGCGGCGGGACGAAGAATGGAGTGTCTCGAGCGGCTGCCGCTGGGGCCGCAACACACGCTGCATCTGGTGCGGTTGGGCGAGCGGACGATGCTGGTGGCGGCGTCACCGGCGGGGTGTGCGCTGGTCGAGAGCTTCTCCAACCGGGAGATTGACGGCGCGCGCGAGGCGGGGCTGTGAGACTGGTTCGCGCGATGGCGGTGGCGTGGGCAGCCGTGCCGTTGGCGAGCGGAGCGGCCGAACCCTTGTCCCTTCTCGGCATATCGGCCGGAAAAGACTCTTCTGGATTGAGCGTGCCCATGCAGGTTGTGATTCTGCTGACGCTGCTCACGCTCTTGCCCGCGGCCGTGATGGCCATGACGCCGTTCCTGCGCATCACCGTGGTGCTGCACTTTCTGCGGCAAGCGCTCGGAACGCAGACCACACCCTCCAATCAGGTGCTGCTCGGCCTGGCCCTGTTTCTGACGATTGTGATCATGCAGCCGGTGGCGGCCGACATGTACCACCAGGGCTGGGAGCCGATGGAAGCCGGCAAAATGACCCCGCAGCAGGCCATGGATGCGGCTTCCGCGCCGTTGCGCACGTTTCTGGTGAGGTTCGCGCGGGAGAAGGACATCCGGTTGTTCCTCGAAATCGCGCGCGAGCCGGCGCCGCACGCGCCGGTGGATCTGGATCTCAAAGTCCTGATCCCGGCCTACATTCTTTCCGAACTGAAGACCGGTTTCCAAATCGGCGCGGTGCTGTTCCTGCCGTTTTTGGTGATCGACCTGGTGGTGGCATCGGTCACGCTTTCGGTGGGAATGGTGCAACTGCCTCCGGTCATGATCTCGGCGCCGTTCAAGATCATGCTGTTCGTCCTGGTGGACGGGTGGAACCTGGTGGTCGGTTCGCTGATGAAGAGCTTCTACTCATGACCCCGGAAGCGGTCGTCCAGATCATCCGCGAATGTCTCATGATGACGTTCTGGCTGGCGGCGCCGCTGCTGGCGATCGGATTCTTCGCCGGCATCGCGATCAGCCTGGTGCAGATCGCGACCTCGATGCAGGACAGCGCTTTCAGCACGATCCCGCGGCTGATTGCGTTTCTGCTGGGACTGCTGCTCATGATGCCGTGGATGCTGCAGAAGATCTGCGCCTATACCGCGACGCTGCTGGGGGATCTGGGCCGTTATGCCCACTGAGCTCGTCCTTTCGGTCGGCACGCTGTATGGCTTCCTGTTGGTGCTGGCTCGGGTGGCGGGAGCGCTCACCTTCGTGCCGCTACCGGGGGTGAAGGGCGCGCCTGAGCCGGTGCGCGCGGCGCTGGCACTGGGGTTCACGTTGGCGCTCAGGGCGCGCTGGCCAGTGGTCGAAGCCGGGCAGGTGACGGCGATGAGGATGACCGGATGGGCGGCATCGGAGGCCGTGGTGGGGATCTCGATCGGCGTGACGGTGGCGATTGTGCTCGAAGCCTTCACGCTGGCCGCGCAGGTGCTGGGGCTGCAGGCCGGTTACGCTTACGCCTCGACCATCGATCCGAACACGGAGGCCGATTCCGGCGTGCTGCTGGTATTCGCGCAACTGGCGGCGGGAATGCTTTTTTTCGCACTGGGGCTCGACCGCGAGATCTTGCGCCTGTTCGCGCAAAGCCTGGACCGGATTCCGGCGGGGACCTACGTTTTTGGCGTATCGACCGGGGAGGCCCTGATCAGGCTAGCCTCCGGCATGTTTTCGGTCGGGGTGCGCCTGGCGCTGCCGGTGGTGGCGCTGCTGGTGCTGGTGGATTTCGCCCTGGCCCTGCTCGGCCGGCTGAACCAGCAACTGCAACTGCTTTCGCTCGCGTTTCCGGCGAAAATGTTGACGGCTCTGGTGGTGTTGAGCTGGGGGATGTTGCTGTTCCCGCGCATTCTGATGCAGTCGAGCGGCCAAGCCTGGTCGGCGGCGCGGCGGATGTTGGGGATATGAGGCGGAATGGCGGACCGATCCTCCAAGACCGAGCAACCGACCGAGCGGCGGCTGGAGAAGGCGCGGGAAGAAGGCCAGTTCCCCTCCGCGCGGGAATTCGTCGGAGCCCTGCAGTTTATGGTGTTCCTGGGGCTGCTGGGCCTGGGGGGCGCGCACTGGTGGGCGCAATTCCGCGAGACCACGCGGTGGCTGTTCGCGCGCGCCTTCGCCGGCGGGTGGGGGGCGGTCGACCTGACACACATCGCCTGGCGGCTCTTCTGGCAGCACTTTCTGCCGCTGGCGCTGGGCGGCATGGCGGTGGCATTCGCAACGCTCGCGTTCCGGCTGATCACGACGCGTTTCGGGCTCAGCCTGAAGAAGCTGACGCCGGACGCGGCGCGGCTGAATCCGCTTTCCAAGTTGCGCGAGCTGCCGCGGCAGAACCTGCCGTCGTTGTTCCAGGCGGTGATTCTGTTGCCGCTGTTCCTGTGGGCAGTGTACGCCATGGCGCGCCACAAGCTGGAGGAGATTCTGTCGCTGCCGCTCGCCAGCGTGGAGAACGGCTCGCGGTTCATCGGCGGCTCTCTGCTCGAACTGTTCTGGAAAGCCGCCGGCCTGTTTGTGGTATTTGGCGCGGTGGACCTGGCCCGGCAGATGCGCCGCTACAAACAAGACCTGCGCATGAGCAAGCAGGACATCAAGGAAGAGATGAAAGATCTGGAAGGCAATCCGCAAATGAAGGCGCGGATTCGCCGGCTGCAGCGCGATCGGTTGCGGCGCCAGATGATGAGAGAGGTTCCCAAAGCCACGGCGGTGGTGGTCAATCCCACGCACTTTGCGGTAGCCATCCGCTACCAGGTGGAGAGCATGGCGGCGCCGGTGGTGGTTGCCAAGGGCAAGAACTATCTGGCGCTACGGATCCGCCAGAAGGCCGTGGAACACCAAGTACCGATCATCGAGAACCCGCCGCTGGCGCAGGCTTTATACAAGTCGGTGGAAGTCGGGCAGGAGATCCCGCCGCATCTGTACCGCGCGGTGGCGGAGATCCTGGCATACATTTTCAAACTCATGAACGGGAGACTCCCCAGCTAGACACATGACACCCGCGAGAACCATGACGGCGCCGGCCGGGTTGCCGGCGGCAGGGAGAGCTCCCGGCTGGGCCCGTGCCCTGGCGCTCGAGGAATTCCGCCAATTGGCGGTTCCGCTGGCGGTGCTGGGGATCGTGATTGCGCTGATCACACCGATGCCCGGCTTCGTGCTGGACCTGCTGATCGTCACCGACCTTCTGATGTCGATCACGGTCATGATGGTCTCGCTTTACCTGGTGCGGCCGGTCGAATTCACTTCGTTCCCGACCACGCTGCTGCTGCTGACACTGTTCCGGCTGGCGCTGAACATCTCGTCTTCGCGGTTGATCCTGTTGAACGGAAATACCGGGGCCACAGCCGCGGGGAAAGTCATCGGCGCGTTTGGCAGCTTCGTGGTGGGCGGCAATTACGTCATCGGGGCAGTAATTTTCCTGGTCCTGATCGCCATCCAGTACGTAGTGATCAATCACGGCGCAGTGCGCATTTCGGAAGTCACGGCGCGATTCACCCTGGACGCCTTACCGGGCAAGCAAATGTCCATCGACTCGGACCTGAACGGCGGGTTGATCGACGAAACCGAAGCCAAGCGGCGGCGCAAGCAACTGGCGACCGAAGCGGAGTTTTACGGCGCCATGGACGGTGCCTCGCGCTTCACGCAGCGCGACGCGGTGGCCAGCATCCTGATCACCGGCATCAACATCGTAGCGGGCTTCCTGATTGGGGTATTGCAGCACGGCATGGATTTCAGCAAGGCGCTCGAAACCTACACCGTGTTGACCATCGGCGACGGCCTGGTGACAGTGATTCCGGCGCTGATGATTTCCATTTCGGGAGGCTTGATTGTCACGCGCGCTAGTTCCGACGCGCGGCTGGGCGCCGAATTCCAAAAGCAGATCTTCAACAATTCGCGCCCGCTGATGCTGGCTGGCGGTGTGCTGCTCACTGTGGCGTTGCTGCCCGGGATGCCGAAGCTGCCGTTCCTGCTGCTGGGGGCCGGCGCCAGCGCGGTCGGCTGGCGGATGCGGCAGAGAGAAGGTAAGGAAGAGGCCGCGCCGCCGGAGCAGAAGCCGGCCTCGGCCAAAGACAACGTGGAAGCCCTGCTGCGCGTGGAGCCGCTGGCCATCGAAGTGGGGCTGGGACTGGTGGGGTTGGTGGAGGGCGCGCAGGATTCGGCGCTGCTGCGGCGGATTTCGACCATCCGGCGGCAACTGGCGAGCGAACTCGGGTACCTGCTTCCGCCGGTGCGGGTGACCGACAATCTTTCCCTGCGCAGCCGCGAGTATCTGATCTCCCTGAAGGGCGTGGAGATCTCACGGTACGAGCTGCCGCAGGGTTGCGAGCTGGCCATTCCCACCGGGCACGGGCAGACACCGCTCGAAGGACAGGCCACGCGCGAACCGGCCTTCGGGATGAGCGCGCTCTGGATTCCGGCCGAGCGGGCGGAGCGGGCGCGCAATTCGGGCTACACGGTGGTGGATCCGGTGAGCGTGCTGGGCACGCATCTTTCCGAAGCCATCCGCCGCCACGCGCACGAGTTATTCTCGCGCCAGGACGCCAAGCGGCTGCTCGACCGGGTGGCGGTGGAACATCCCAAGGTGGTGGAGGACCTGGTTCCCAAGCTGCTGCCGCTGGCGACTGTGCAGAGAGTATTGCAGAACCTGTTGCGGGAGCGGGTCTCCATCCGCGACGCGGTTTCGATTCTGGAGGCGCTCGGCGAAGCGGCCGGCGCCACACGCAACCCGATGCTGCTAACCGAATACGTGCGGCAGACACTGCGACGCGCGGTGGTGAAGCCGTATCTCGGCCGTACCGGGGAACTGGCGGCGTGGTTCGTCGATCCTTCGATTGAGCAGATGGTGGAGGGCGCCGTCGAGCACGGCGAGCAGAACAGCCATCTGTCGCTTGCGCCGCAGGCCATCCGCGACATACTCAACCGGGTGGCATCGCGCGTGGGGGCGCCGGAGACTCCGGTGGTCGGGATCACTTCCGCGGGCGCCCGTTCCTTTCTGCGACAGATCACGGAAGCGAGCATTCCCAACCTCTACTTCATCGCCCATAACGAAGTGCCGCCGGGCCTGCGGGTGCAATCTTTGGGGAACCTCTCGTGAGCGGGGATCTACAGGAATGGGGCGCGCCTGACGATAGATCAAACGAGGCCGGACAGGGCTGGATGCGCTCCGCCGCAAGGGTCACAAGGAATCCGTAACGATGAGAATCAAGAGCTATTTCGCCAACTCGGTGGAAGACGGTATGGCTATGGCGCGGGCGGAGCTGGGGCCGGACGCCATGCTGGTCAACAGCCGCCGGACGTCGCCGGAAACGCGGCACCTGGGCGATTACGAAGTGGTCATCGTGACCGATCTGGCGGCCGCGGCGGAGGTGGCCTCGCAGCCAGCCGCGCTGCCCGCTTCCGGTGAGCAGGCCCGCCGAGGGGCGACGGGCGACAGGCTGTCGGCCGATGTCGCGCAATTGAAGAAGGAACTGGAAGGAATGCGGCGGGCAATGACGCACACGGCCTTCGCTCCCTCCGAGTGGCGGGTGTCGCCGGACGCTTCCCATGCGTATGCATCGCTCGCGGCAAGCGAACTGGCGCCGGACTTGGCGCGCGAGATCGTAAGTGCCGCCGAAGCCAGGCTGGGGCCGCCGCTCGCGGCGAAGGCGGGAGTGCCCGAGCGAATCGACAGTGCCCGGTTCGAGCGGGCGCTGGCCGAAGAGTTGGAGTCGCGCATCCGCGTCGAGCCATTGCTCGGGCGGAGCGAAGCCCGCCCGCGCATTGTGGCGCTAGTCGGGCCGCCCGGGGGAGGAAAGACCACCACGCTGGTCAAGCTGGCGGTAAATTACGGCCTGGCCAGCCGGCGGCCGGTGTTGCTCCTCTCAGCGGACACCCACCGCGTGGCGGCGGCTGAACAGTTGCGGAGCTTCGCCACCATTCTGGGAGTCGGTTTTCAAGTGGCGGAAACTGTCGCGGCGCTGGCCCAGGCGATCGAAGAGAACCACGGCAAAGAGCTGATCTTCATCGATACGCCGGGGTTGGCAGCCGGCGACGTGGCCGATTTCGGCGGGCTGGCGCAGTTTCTCTCCACACGCAGCGACATCGATACGCAAATGGTCGTATCGTCCTCGATGAAATCCGCCGATCTATCTCGTGTGGTGGATTCGTTCGAGGCGTTCCGGCCGCAGCGTCTGATATTCACCAAGCTGGACGAAACCGGCTCGTTCGGCGCGATTTTCAACGAGTCGGTGCGAACCGGCAAACCGCTGTCCTTCTTTGCGACGGGGCAGCGCATACCGGAGGATCTGGAGGCTGCCAGCCGCAGCCGGCTCGCGGAGTTGATTCTGGGCGGGCAAGGCAGCCGGGCTCAGTCGGCGGCTTAGGAGCGAAGTTCAAGGCGAAAAGCGTATGCAGTCGTATGCGGTGTCAGAGGTGATCAGTGACGACGAGCGGGAACGGCTCATTTTGCAGCACCTGCCACAGGTTCGGTTGATTGCGCGACGAATCCAGGAGCGGCTGCCCGAAAACATCATTCTGGAGGACCTCATTTCGACCGGCGTGATCGGTTTGATTGCGGCCATCGATAACTTCGATCCGAGCCACAACGTCAAGTTGAAGACCTACGCCGAGTACAAAATCCGCGGAGCGATCCTCGACAGCCTGCGCGGTCTGGATTGGGCGCCCCGGCAAAAGCGCCGCCAAGCCAAGCGGATCGAAGCGGCGATTTCGGCCGCCGAGCAGCGCCTGAAGCGGGCTCCCGACGAACAGGAGATCGCCGAAGAACTGGAGATCTCGCTGGAGGAATACCACGAGTGGCTGGTGGAGATTCGCGGTTTGAACATCGCGAGCCTCGAGTACACGACCGGCGAGCAGGGTAAGGACCTGCTGCACTACTTGCCGGAGGCAGACGACAACCTTCCTTCCAAGGTGCTGGAAAAATCGGAGCTGGAACGGCTCCTGGCGGAGGGAATTGACGGCATTCCCAAGATGGAGCGTACGGTCCTCGGTCTCTACTACCAGGAAGAACTGACCTTGCGAGAGATCGCCCAAGTGGTCAACCTGCACGAATCCCGCATTTCGCAGTTGAAATCGCAGGCGATTCTGCGGTTGCGGAGTCACATGGCGAAGCAGTGGCCGCTCACGCGCGGCGTGGTGACGGTATGAACCCGGACGACATCTTCAGCGCAGAGAATGTCAAACAGCTTTTGGACCGGTGGACCGAGAGCCTGGCGCAGGTAATCGAATCCATGACCGATCAGCGGCCGGAAGTGAAGTGGCAGGCGGCCAGGGGGACCGCATCCGAGTTGGGGCGCGGCCAGGAGTATCTGTGGTGGGAGCAGCCCTTCCAGGCGGCGCCGCAGGTCACTGCATGGGTGGCTGCGCCTCGCGCCACCTGGGAACAGGCTGGGGCTCTGACGCTCAAGGCAGCCGGCTTGGAGACGGTCGAGACCACCGAGGCAAAGAACACGTGGGTGGAGATCCTGGGACAATCTCTCGCCGTGATGGCGCGTTCAATCGGCTCGCTGCTGGGGCGCGAGGTAACGACGGAAGCCGGCACGGAGCGGAGCCCGGATCTGCCGCCCGGCGAATGGGCGGCAGTCACGATCACCTTCGCCGGCGCACCCGAAGGCGCCGCGCCCAAGGAGCCACCCTTGCTGATGGGGCTCAGCCCGCAACTGGTCACGCTGGTCACTGCCCCGCCGCCCAATGATGCGGAAGCGAGCGGCCAGGTGTCCACGGTGCAGGAGGCCGGGGCCGGCTCCGCGGGCAGATCGGCTCCCGTCTCGCGGACGATGGAGCTCCTGCTGGAGGTCGATCTACCGGTCAGCATTTCATTCGGCAAAGCGAAGGTCCCGATGAAAGATGTGCTCAAACTGACTACCGGATCGATTGTCGAACTGGACCGCGGTATCAACGAGATGGTCGAAGTGCTGGTGAATCACTGCCTGATCGCGCGCGGCGAAGTGGTGGTGGTGGAGGGCAACTACGGCGTGCGGATTCAGGAAATAGCCAGCCGGCAGGACCGCCTGCGGAGCTTGCGATGAACGGAATCGCGGCTTCCATTGGGGCAGTTCCCTTGGTTGCGGGTATCTCGACGGTGTTCTCCGTGGCGGCTATGGTGGCGAGCTTGTTTGCGGTGTGGCGGACGCAGGCCATGGTGAATGCCACAGAAGAGCGCATGAAGGCCGCAGGTCGAAGCGTCGAAGTCACCCTGCGTAACTGGCGCGAGACGCTCGACAGCCTCTCCGCGCAGGTGCGCGATCTGCCGCAGCAGAGCCTTACCGTGACAACTTCCTCTCCGCCCAAATCAGGCTTGAATATGAACAAGCGCAGCCAGGTGCTGCGCATGCAACGGAGGGGAGACGCCCCAGAGCAGATCGCCATCGCGCTCGAAGTTCCTCTGCAGGAAGTCGACCTGCTTCTCAAGGTCCAACGCATCGTGCTTCGTAATCTTTGACGGCGGCTCCGGCGATTCCCTCATTCGCGGTATGCTTGACGGGCACGGGTGCGCCGCATGCCGGATAATAAAGGGAGCCTATGACCGTCGAGATCGAAGGCGTCACACTGCACTTGGCTCATCCGGATGAGCTATCCGCAAAATGGGTGGGGCAGGGCGAACTGATGCGGCAGTTGCTGGCCGCCTGGATGGTGGTGAACGATCAGGACCTGCCGATGAATCCGCGCCTGTTGGGCAAACCAGGCGTGGGCAAGACGACGCTGGCGTATGCCGCCGCCCGGCGCATGGGCCGCGACGTCTACATCCTGCAGGCCACCATGGATACGCGCCCGGAGGATCTGCTGGTGACGCCGGTGATCGAGGGCGCGGGCAGTTTGCGCTATGTGGCGTCGCCGCTGGTGACGGCTATGCTGCGCGGCGGAATCGCCATCATCGACGAAGGCAACCGCATGAGCGAGAAGAGTTGGGCCAGCCTGGCGCCGCTGCTGGACAACCGGCGCTACGTGGAATCCATTGTGGCCGGCATCAAGATCAAGGCCGACCCGCACTTCCGCCTGGTAGCGACGATGAACGACGACGCCTCCACCTTCGAACTGCCCGAATACATCCATTCCCGGCTGCAGCCGCAGATTTTCATCGATTTTCCGGAACGCGACGAGGAATATCAGATCCTGAAGGAAAACCTCCCGTTCGCCGAAGAGCGCATCCTGGAGTATGTGACGGATTTCCTGCAGACGGCCCACGCCGCCGATGAACGGTTTACCGCGCGCGACGGCATCAATGTGGCGCGGTTCGCCATCAAGCTTAAGAGCCTGGCCACCGAACGGACGCACGAGAGGGCGGCGCTCGAAATCGCGGTGGTTCAGGTGCTGGGAGAGGAAGCGTTGCGCTATGTCCCAAGAGAGCGACCTTCGGCTTCCTGACGCGGGGAGTCTCCAGCGGGGACGCTTCCAGTACTTCCCGGTGGCTCCGGGCCGGCTGGAGTTCGCCAGCGAAGTGCGGCGCGCCATCTTGCGCGACCGTCCCCAGGTGATCGCGGTGGAATTGCCGGTCACTCTGGAGCCGGCGTGGCTGCGGGCGGTCGAGCGGCTGCCGGAAATCTCACTGATCTTTTACCCCGACGAATCGGCCGGCGGAGACCGCGCCGTGTACGTTCCGATTGAACCGGCAGACCCCTTCACCGAAGCCATCCGCACGGGCCTCGAAACGGGCGCGGAAATCGTTTTCGCCGATCCCGACGCGGGCGAGCGGCCGCATCTCCAGGACTCCTATCCGGATACCTACGCGATCCGCCATATCGGCCTCGATCGCTACGTCGAGGCGTACCGCGTCTACCCGCAGCCGCGATCCGCGGANNTGGTGGTGATTTCTCTCAACCTCCTCGATCCCGTACTGGACGCCATGGAAGAGCCTCAGGCACAGCCCCTGGCGCGGACTCATCGCGACGGAATCGAGCTGCTCAATGCCCACCCCGAATCGCTGGGCGAAGTCTGCGCGGAGTACCCGCAACTGCAGTGGCGATACGAAAGCTACCGGCCCTTGCTCGGTGATGACAAGCTGATCGACCGGCGCCACGCGCAGCTGGCCGTGCTGCGCGAGGCGGAAAAGGATTACGAAGCCAACACCGGCGAGCGCATTGCGCATTGGCAACGGCGGTTGCTGGCGCGCTATTCGCGCAACCTGGCGCTCGCGGCCAACGATTTGATCCCGGGCCTGTTCGACCTGGCCGTGGCAGCGCGCGGCGTGGCCGACGACAATTACGCCTGGGACGTGTGGGAAGCCGCCAGCCGCTACCCGCCGCAACAGACGGCCTGCGACCTGATGACGGTGCGCATTTCCGGCGACGAAGTCTGGATGGATACGCGCCGCATCCGCCTGCGCCGCCGCCTGCCCAGCACCAAGCGGCGCCTGCGGCCGATCGGATTGAAGGCCCGGAGAAAGGAGACGATTCCCGGCGAGTGGGCCAGCCAGTTGAACGGCACGAGCATCTGCTCCTATCCGCCCGAAGACCTCATCATTGAGGACTACGGCCGCTTTCTGAAGAAGAAAGGCAAGGGCATCCTTTCCGAAGAGCGGGTGCGTGTGGAGCCCTTCACCACTTCGATCCTCGATGGAATCGACATGCGGGAGACGATCCGTAAATGGTACGAGGGGCGCATCTGGGTGCGCCAGTTTCAAAAGATCCAGGGCGACGTGGGATCGATCGTGGTGATCTTCGACGACGACCGCGACGATCGCTACCCCTATACCACGACATGGCTCGGCGAGAATCAAAACGAATCGGACATGGCGTTTTACTCCACGTTGCCGTTCGATCACCTGGTGGGGCCGGGCATCGGGCGCGCCGAATACGGCGGCTTCCTGATGAGCCTTCCGCCGCGCCGCATGTATGACGTGTGGCATGATGCCGATTACGAGTTCGCGGAATCGAAATCCGAACGGTTGCTGCTGGCGGCGCTCGATTATTCCATCCACCACTATGTGGTTTACGTGGCAGCCAAACCCCCGCGCTCGATTTTCAAGACCATCGCCTCACGAGTGGGACGCACGGTCATCTATGTCCCGATCGGGCAGCTCTCGCCGGTTTCGCTCAAGAGGATCCGGGTAGTGCACGTGCTCGACGGGTACGATAAACGCGAGAGCGCCAAAGACTACTTGTGGTGAGACCCGCTTAGCCCGGGGGCTCGGGGTCACGTCATGGCCGATTCCAGGCTGCGCACTTTGGCGGCGAGAGTAGTGCGCTTGAGGCACAACATCTCCGCGGCGGCCTTCTTGTTGCCACCGGTCTTACGCAAGGCCTGCTCCAGGATACTCCGCTCGATCAGCGCCAGGGTCCGCTCGTAGTCCATTCCTTGATCGGGTACCGAGATGACCGGAGGATCGACAGTCCCCATCCGGTAGCGGGCGGGCGCGGGAAGCGCAAAGTCGGCGGGCGCCAGCGTATTGCGGTCGCCACTCAGGGCCACCGCCATAGCGATGTAATTTTCCAATTGGCGCACGTTGCCGGGCCATGAGTAGCCGGACAGCCGCTCCACGGCTTCCGAAGAAAGGACCTTGGGCGCAATCCCCTCCAACTTACAGATCTTCTCGACCAGAAAAGGCGCGATGACCGCAATATCCTCCCGCCGTTCGCGGAGAGGCGGCATGTGAAGGGGAACCACGTTCAGCCGGTAGTACAGATCTTCGCGGAATTTGCCCTGTTCGATGCGCTCGCCCAAGTCGCAATTGGTGGCGGCCACCACACGCACGTCCAGACGAATCGTCTCGGAGCTGCCGAGTCTCTGGAATTCCCGCTCCTGCAGCACCCGCAACAGTTTGGCTTGCAGATCCAGAGGTAGATCCCCTATTTCGTCCAGAAATAGGGTGCCTCCCTGAGCTTCTTCGAACCGGCCGACCCGATTCTGGATCGCGCCTGTGAATGCGCCCCGCACGTGTCCGAACAATTCGGCTTCCAGGAGATGTTCCGGCAGCGCGCTGCAGTTGACAGCCACCCACGGCGCCCGGCGTCGAGCGCCGGCCAAGTGCAGGGCGCGGGCGGCGAGTTCTTTGCCGGTTCCGGTTTCGCCGGTGATCAAGACGGTCGAGCGCCGGCCGCCGACCAACCTTATGATATGGCCAACCTGGCGCATTTCGCGGCTATCGCCGATCAACAGCCGCTCCCACTCTTCGTGCCCCACCTGTTCGGCCAGGCGGGCCAAGTCGTGCGTGCGGCGTTCCTCGATGGCCTCCTCGATCTGCGCGGCGGCCTCATCGCCCGAAGCGAGGAACTGGTACACTCCGAGCCGGGCCAAGCGGACCGCATCGAAGACCGAGGCGTGGGGGTCGCGAATCAGCACCGGAATCGACGGAGCAAGCCTCTGAACTGCTTCCAAAAGCTCGCAGGGAGCCCAGCCGATCGCCGGAAAGCTGAGGATGATCGCGCCGAAGTCCTGACGGCGCAGGACTTCGAGGGCCGTTTCAGGAGGCAGCCACTCGATGCCGTAAGTTATTGAAAGCGTGGAGCACTCCTCCCCGAAACGGGGTGGCTCGGTAGCAATCCAGAGAAGTTTCTGAGCCTCCATGGCGGTTACAAACAGCTATCGGCGGCGGCTGCAAATACTTTAGTAAAGGTTATTTTTTTCATGGATTCCAGCTAAAGCGCAGGGATGGGTATGCCGATATGTAGTACAGCGGCAGGAATGGCATGCAGGTATGAAAGTCTATGATGTGAATTTGACGGGCTCCCCGGCGACTGAATCCGGGCGGGCACAAGAGACCCAGAAGGCGGATCGGGAAAGCAATTCCCGGCCGGCCGCGGGGAATTCCCCGGGTGACCGGGTGGAACTGTCGGGCACCATGGCGC
>PLZX01000275.1 GCA_003152325.1 Bryobacterales bacterium
CGGTGCGCTGGCTGCGCGGCAGAGCGATGCTTTGGCCGGGCACAAGGTTGGGGCGATTGGGCGTGCCGGAGTTGGCATAATCGACGGCGAAGAAGTAGGGATTCTCGGGCGTGCCATCCTGCAATGTGACGGTGCCGGAGAGCTGCCAGCGGCGCAGGAGCGGGCCGGCGATTCGCGATTCGGGGAGCCGCCAGACGTAACCCCCGCTGATGCGGCGGCCGACGTTGAAGAACGAGAGGCCGCGCTCCAGGCGCAGGTTGCGTTCGTCCTGCGCGCCGACGCTGTCGTAGAGTCCTGGAATTACGCTATCGGCGTCGTCCAGCGACTTGGCCCAAACGAAGCTGGCCAACACGGAGACGCGGCTCGAGAGGCTCTTCTCGACTTTCACCTGGAGCGATTCGTAAGACGAGTTGGCAATATGCTGGCGCTGGATGATGGGGCCGAGCGAGGGGAAGGAGCGCAACGACTGGAGATCGCCCGGGCGCGGCGCGAGATCCTGGCCGAGTTCCACATGCGCCGGGGTATTGTACTGGCGATAGCGCCCGAGGTGCGTGCCTTTGGAGCCGACGTAGGCCAGTTCCAGGAGCACGCGCTTGGGAAGCTCGTGCTGGAGACTAGCGGCGAACTGCTGGACGTAAGGCGTGGGAACGTTGGGATCGACTCCGAAATAGCTGGGGAATCCGCTGACGGAGGTTTTGGCGAATCCGTTCTGCGTGGTCAACACGGGGCGCTGGTTGCCTTGCGTCTCATTGGTCACATTGGAGAGGCTGTTGAGCAGCAGATCATAACTCTCCACGGCGATTTCCGGACTGAAATAGACTCCATAGCCGGCGCGAAAAACGGTGAGGCCGCCAGGAATCGGCAACTTGGGAAGCTGCCATGCGAGCCCCAGGCGCGGCGCGAAATTGAGGCGCTGGGGCAGGGTCCCGGACTTGACGCGGACGAGCGTGGGCGCTTGCGGCAGAGAAGAATAATCCAGGTTGAGGAAGTTGTTGCGTGCCTCGGTGTAGGGCGAAGCGTAGCTGTACCGCACGCCGAAGTTGAGAGTGATCCCGGAAGCGATGCGCCAATCGTCCTGCGCATAAGCGCCGGCGACGTTCTGGCGCATATAGGCCTGGCCGGAACCGGCGGTGCAGTTGGTGTCTTGGGGGTAGCCGAGCAGGAAGTCCGCGAAGGGATCCCCCGAGTTGGTGCCCAGGCCATCGACGCTGCTGAAGACGCCGCTATAGACATAGGTGCCGCGGGCGTTGTTGCTTTGCAGATAGTTCAGTTGAGAGTGAATCCAATCGCCGCCGAACTTGAGGGTGTGGCGGCCGCGCACCAGGGACAAGCCGTTCGAAGCCTGCCAGAGGTTGTCGCGTTGCACTTGGGGCAGCGTGGGCGAATCCGTGACGATGGAATAGTTGGTGACGTTAAAGTAGGGCAGGCCGAAATAGAACGGGTCGGTGGGCGGATCGGCCAGGCCGAGCTGCTGCGCCACGTTGGTCTTGAAAGCCGTCTCGGGGACGTCGTAGAGGCGCAGGCGGGTGAAGGAGGCGCGCGCTTCGTTGATCCAGGAGTTGCCGCTCGAAATGTAAGCGACGGTGGCCTGCTGGGCACGCACCTGCTCCGATAGCGGCAGCAGCGGAAACGAGCCGGCCACGGTATTGCCTTCGCCATTGAAGGTGTAGCGTCCATTCAGGACGCTGTGATTGGCGAACTGGTGGTCGATGCGCGCGGACGCGCTATTGGTATCGGTGACGTTGGGCGTGGTGTCCAGATAGTTGCCGCCGGCGCCGCTGCTATTGGGCAAGGGCTGATAGGTATTCAGAAACTGCGTGGCGATCTTGTCGATTTGGCTTTGCGGCACCCGGTCCTGCGGGAAGGGCGTCCGCGTGCCGGCGGCGTTCAAGCTGAGGGGATCGTAAATCACCGAGCCGTCGCCGCTGAAATCGCCGTTGCGGGTGGCCTGGTCCGGCACCAGGCTGGTGCGCGAGCCGCCCTCCTTCTGCCGGAAACCTTCATAGATGCCGTAAAAGAAGGTGTTCTTGAGGGTGGGGACGGGGCCGCCGAGCGAAGCGCCGAGCTGATTCTGGCGGAAGATGGCGCGCGGCAGCGCAGGGTTTTCGAAATAATTGTGGGCGTCGGCGGCCTCGTTTCCGAAATACTCGAAACCGCTGCCGTGGAACTTGCGGGTGCCGGATTTGGTGACGACGTCAATGACGCCGCCGCCCGATTCGGGGAATTCGGCGGGCGCCACCGAAGACTGAATGCGGAACTCCGCCACCGAATCCATGGGCGGATAGACGGCGATGGCAAAGGTATTGCGATCCGTGTCGTAAGCGCCGTCCAGAAGGAAGGAATTCATGGTGGAGCGGGCGCCGTTGATGGGCGCGTTCAGGCCGACGGAGCCGCGGCTGCCTTCCTGCACGTCGTTGTTGACGTCGTGCGTGAAACCGCTGAGCTGGCGCGGGATGGCGCCGGGGCCGAGCGTGACCAGCGACACCACGTTACGCGAGGACAGGGGAAGATCGGCGATCTTGGAGCGATCGAGCAGGTAGCCTTCGGACGCGCCTTCCGTATCGACAGGGGACACCGAGGCGGTGACTGTGAGCGTGTCCTGGGAGGCTCCCACGGTGAGCCGGACGTCATGGCGAGCGCCCTGAGCGAGCTTAATGGCGACATCGGAGGCCTGGTAATCGCGGAAGCCGGGCTTGGCGGCGGTGAGGGTGTAGACGCCGGGCGCCAGTTGATCGAAAACATAATCGCCATGTGCATCGGTGGTGGTGGAGCGGACAAAGCCCGTAGCGGTTTGCGCGGCGGTGACCACAGCGCCGCCAACCACGGCGGAAGACTGGTCGCGCACGGTGCCGGCAAGACTGGAAGATGCTACCTGGGCATGCGCCGCGATGGCGGCGAAAAACATGAAGATCGCGAGTTTCATAGGTTCGATAAGAGGGTGAGAGCCTGGTCCAGATTTTCGTAGGTCAAGCGGTAGGCCGGCACTTCGAGCAGCCTCCGCGCGGTCCGCTCATAGAGGGCGCGAACCTCATCGCCGTACCACGGCATATCGCGAAGCAGCAGTTCGATGGCTACAGCCGCTGGAACAGGTTCCACGCGGCCTGGGGCGCCTTCGCGGCGGTCCAGGAGGACCACCGAACCCACGCGGCAACGCGGCGCGGTGCGTATGTGCGGAAAGGCGTCGAGAGGAACTTCGATGGAGACTTTCCCGTTGGGACGCGCGCGAGAGATATATTCCTGGAGCTCGGGAAAGAGGCGAGGCGCATCGTCGCGGAAACGGATGGAGCGGCAGCGGCCGAGCGCGGTGCGGTCTTCCACCTCCGTCAGCAGCCACGTGCCATCGTCGGTGACGTAGGTCCAGCCGGCGCGCGCGCAGGCCCACGCCAGCGTGCTCTTGCCGGCGCCGGATAAACCGCACAGCAGCACACCGGCGCCGTCGCGTGCGACGCAGGCGGCATGCACCGGCATCACCCAACGTTGCGCCAACAGCATGTAAGCCATGGTTTCCAGGAAATAAAAACGAAACCAGGCGTGATCGGAGGCGGTCCTTTGGCTCACGAAGCAGCAACCGAAGAGGCTGCCGGATTCGTAGAAAGCGAAGTTATCGCGGTCGGCGACAATNNCGCGTACCCGCCCCAGCTATCGGCGGCGGCTTCCAGCACGTCGCGCGAGTTGGTGGCGATTTCCACGCGGAAGCCGAAGGGAAAGAACGTCGCGGTGAGCGGAAGCTCAGCGCGGTGACGGAGCGGGTCGTACGGTGCAATCTGCAAGACTTTAACCAAGCCCACAAGATACTGATAACACGAGAATTAGCTTTACATGCGTAAATCCCTCGGGGCATAGCGGCACGGTGGTTGCGCGGCCCTGTAAGCTGGTAAGGATGCGCACGGCGATTGTGCACTACTGGTTGCTCAACCGGCGCGGCGGAGAGAAGGTTTTAGACGCGATCTGCCGTCTTCTGCCCGACGCCGACATCTTCACGCTATTCTGCAACCCCGAAACGCTCAGCGCGGAAGTGCGCCGGCATCGGATTACAACCTCTTTTCTCAACCCCCTGCGCCGCTGGCACCGGTCGCTGTTGCCGCTGATGCCGATGGCGCTCGAAAGCTTCGACCTGCGGGGCTACGATCTGGTGGTGAGCAGCGAATCGGGACCGGCCAAAGGAGTGATCACCTCCTCCGGCACGCGCCACCTGTGTTACTGCCACACGCCCATGCGGTATCTGTGGGATCTCTACCCGGCGTATCGGAACGAGTGGACGCGGTCGCGGTGGAAGCGCGCGGCCATGACGCCGCTCAGCAGTTATTTGCGGCTGTGGGATTTCGCGAGCGCGGCGCGCGTGGACCGCTTCCTCGCTAACAGCGAAAACGTGCGCGGGCGCATCTGGAAGACCTATCGCCGCGACTCCGAGGTGGTGCACCCGCCGGTGGACGTGGAGAGTTTCGAGTGGAAGCCGGCCGAGGATTATTTTCTGATTGTGTCCGAACTGGTGCCGTACAAGCAGGTCTCGACCGCGGTGCGGTTATTCGCAAAAACCGGACGCCGTTTGAAGATCGCTGGCGGCGGGCCGGAACTGCGCCATCTTCGAAGAATGGCGGCGCCCAACGTGGAATTTCTGGGGCGCGTTTCCGACGTCGAGCTGCGCGATCTTTATGCGCGTTCGCGCGCGCTGCTGCTGCCGGGCGAAGAGGATTTCGGCATCACGCCGGTGGAAGCGCTGGCGAGCGGCAAACCGGTGATCGCCCTGGGCCGCGGCGGCGCGCTCGAAACGGTTCCTCCCGGCGGCGGCGTTTTCTATGACGATGCGTCGCCAGAGGGTCTGGCCGAGGCCCTCCAACGCTTCGAAAAATTGGAGCCGCAGATACGCCACGCGGAATTGCAGGAGCATGCCCGGCGTTTTTCAGAGGCCGAGTTCGCGCGGAAAATGACCGCGGCGCTCGAAGAATTGCGCCTGCGAACGCGCTAGGCTTTTCCTACCCCTGTGCGGCCGGCTTCGCCGGCGGCTTGGCCGGCTCCATGGCCCGGTGAATCACGAACAGGATGTAGAGCGCGAAGACCAGGGCGGTCAACAGCGCGACCAGAACCGTGAAAAGGCCGTCGATGGTTAGAGCCTGACCGGTGGCGAACAAATATACCGCCGCGCCCAGCGAAACCACAATCATGAAAATACTGAAGAGGAACAACAGTCCGCGATCCGACATACCCAGTGTGTGTCTCAGCTCCCTTTGGATTTCCTGCGCCCGCCAAAATATTGTATAGCAAAAGGGCTCAAGGGCGCGGCGCGGTGGCGAGCGCACCGCGGATGCGGTCGGTCAGCGCATCCACGAAAAGCTGCTTCACGAAGCCGTTCATGCGGCTGAAAACCTGGCCGCGCCGGTCGATCAGAATGGTGGTGGGCAGCGACTCGACAGCCAGCACGCGCGTGAGCCCATCCTCGAAGTACACGGGACCTTGCCAGCCGGCTTCCTGGAGGAACGGCTTGACGGCCTGGTGATCGGCGTCGGCGTCGATCGAGAGAAAGACCACGTCGGGATTGTCGCGAAACCGCTGTTTCACCTGTTCGTAGAGCGGATGTTGTTCGCGGCACGGAGCGCACCAGGTGGCCCAGAGATCCAGCACCAGCACCTTGCCTTTGAGATCCGCCATGCTGAGCTTGGCGCCATCGACTCCGGAGAGGGTGAAGGCCATGGGGTCTGTGAGCGCGGCATTGGGATCGCTCTGGCGCACGCGCAGCTCGCGCGCCTTCGCCAGCGCGAGATTGCGATCGTAAGCGGCCAGCACCAGATCACCGAGGCCTGTTTCGGATCCATGGGCCCGACGATAGAGCTCGCCCAAAAGGCTGCGGTCCCGAGCGCGCTGGGCGTCGGTGTTGAACAGATCGGGGATGGTGAAGGCGTCGGCCAGCGCCACGGCGGCCTCGGCGGGCTTACCGAGGCGGTCGAAGGAGCGGGCCGTTTCGCGGGCGGATTCGGCATTGGGCCATGTGTCGAAGGCCCGCTTCGCCAGGGCCAGCGCCTCGTCGCGCCGCCCCAGGTAGCCCGCGGCACGGGCTTCATCGGTGAGCGCACGGCCCATGGCGCGGTCGCACTGCGCCTGCCACTCGCCGGCACTCATGCCGAAGCGGGCGCCCTCCTGCTTCATCTGGGGAATCAGCTCTTCCGTGCGGTGCGTGTAGCGGATGGCGCGTTCGGCGTTGTCCTTCGATTCGACGGCCAGCAGCGAATGCGCCACGCGGGCCAGAAGCTGGAGATCGGCGGGTTGGCGCGCCAAGGCACGTTCGCCCCAGATGACGATGAGAGCGTCGTCATTGGCTGTTAGGGCGGCGTTCGCGGCGCGGCGTTCCAGTTCCTCCCGGTGCGGCGAATCGGGATACTGCGCCAAGTGCTTTTCGATGACCCGCACGGACTCAAGCGGGCTGGTACCGGCCTGGGCGAGCGCGCGGTCCAGATCGGCTTTTTCCTGAGGCGAGACTTCCACAGGCTTGGCCGGCGGCTGTGCCTGCGCGGCGCCATACCAACAGGCGGCCAGAAGGATCAATGCCAGCCGGTTCATGGCTGCGCTTTGCGGATGGCTTCGGCGAGTCCGGCGGCTGTCGCGCGAGCCGTGTGCATGTAGTTTTCGTTGTTGGCGACGCGGTCGAGCATCGGCAGGAACTGGTCAACCGCCACCAAACGTTTCCGTTCGTAGGCCGATGCCAGCAGGTTGAGCGCGTTCACCAGGCCAAGGCGATCGTACTTGGCGGTGCGCTCGAGTTCCAGGCGATGCTCGGCCGATTCGGCCATCCGCTCGAACCAATCCTGCAAGGCGCGCGCCGAAAGGTCTTCCGAATAGTTGAATTTGACCTCGCCCTTTTCGGCGCCGCTTTCCCAGCGGAAGGTCTTGGTGCCCATGAAGGCCACCTTCGCCGGCGCTTCCAGCGGATGTGTGAAGTGATCGAGTTTATCGGCCAGGCCGAAGACCTCGCGCGTTTCGGCTTCATTCAGATGGAACTTGACCGGCAACTCGTCATCGACGGCTTCGCGGTAGGCGCCGTCGCCATTGGCTTCGAGAGTGACTTCCAGATAGGCCGGCACGCTGCCCGGGAAAGCGCGCGAGTAAAACAGCCGGGGAGCCGCCGTAGCCACCACCGCTGCCGAGAGGAACAAAAGCACAGACCACTTCATATCGATATTCGCTTCAAGCCAGCAAGCGGCTGGCCGCTTCGTGGGTGGCATGGCAGATGGCCACCGCCAGGGCATCGGCGGCGTCTTCCGACTGGATCGGCTCCGGCAGACGCAACAAGGATTGCACCATCATCTGCACCTGGCACTTTTCGGCGCGCCCATAGCCCACCACGCTCACCTTAACCTCCAACGGGGAGTATTCCGCCAGTTTCACCCCCGCTTCCGCGATGACCAGCAGGGCAACGCCCCGGACGTGCGCCAGCTTCAGCGCCGTTTTGGCGTTCGCCGAATGAAAAACCTCCTCCACCGCCGCGAATTCGGGGGCATGTTCGCCCATGATATGGCGCAACCCCGTGGCGATTTCGAGCAGCCGCTGCTCGAACGGCCATTTCGGACTCGTGCAAATCGTCCCGGCGATTACGATGCGATGATCCCGGCCGTCGCTTTCGATTACTCCGTAACCGGTACGCTGCGACCCGCAATCGATGCCGAGAACGCGCACGTTAATCGGCCATCGCCTCCAGTTCCTTCTCGTCGATATCGAAGTTGGAGAACACGCTCTGCACGTCGTCGTGTTCTTCGAGGGCTTCGCTCAAACGGAGCATGGAGCTGGCGTTCTTGCCTTCGATGCGCAGCAGGTTTCTGGGAACCATGGCAACGCCTGCCTCGTCCGGGGTGATGCCCGCGGCAGTCAGCGCCTTGAGTACGGCGTCGTGCTTTTCGGGGGGCGAAAGCACGGCCCACTGATCGCCGTCATCGCGCAGATCGTCGGCGCCGGCATCGAGCACGATGCCCATCAGCTTTTCCTCGTCGGCCTTGTCGGAAGCGACCAGGATCTGGCTCTTGCGATCGAACATCCAGGCGACACTTCCTTCCGCGCCCATGTTGCCGCCGTTCTTGGAGAAGATATGGCGGATATCGCTCACCGTCCGATTGCGATTATCGGTAGCGACATTGACCAGGACCGCGGAGCC
>PLZX01000272.1 GCA_003152325.1 Bryobacterales bacterium
AGGCGATGCTGTTGCACAGCTCGCGGAGCTTGGCCCCCGCCGGCGGCGGCTCCACCCCGAACACAGCGTCGCAAGCCTTGGCAGCCGCCAGGTGGTGCGACCACGGGCAGACGCCGCAAATGCGTGGGGTAATGCGCGGCATGTCTTCCACAGGCCGTCCCATGCAGAAGCGCTCGAACCCGCGCAACTCGATGACATTCACCCGGGCCGTGTTGACATTGCCGGCGTCATCCAGTTGGATGGTGATCTTGGCGTGGCCCTCAATTCGCGTCACAGGCTGAATTACGATAGTTTTTCCCATGGCTCACCTCTTGGGCGCCGGCCGCAAGCGGCCCGCACCGGAAAATCGATTGAATGTTGCGGCCCGGTCCGGAATCTGTTTCGGATCGAGGCCAATAGTAGAAAGCGCGCCCATCATGTCGACCATGGGATTGGCCTTCTCCGAAATCGGTCCAAAGCACCCTTCGCACGGCATATAAGCGCGGATGCAGCGCGGTGTGCCCTCACTGCCGCCGCAGCCGGAGCGTGTCGCCGGACCGTTACACAGAAATCCCTGTTCCATCAGGCAGCGCATCTGGTTCAGCGGAGCGCCGGGGGTGAAGTCCACCGGCTCCAGCCGCCGCCTCAGCGTCGAGGTGGCCTTCTTCTCGCGGATGGTGGGGCATTCGTCGCATACGCTCTTGGTCGATAGCGTAAATGGGCGGCCTTCCAGCAGCGCCGTGAGCGCGCCCGCGACCATTTCCGGCGTGGTGGGGCAGCCGGGCAGGATCATATCTACCTTCACCACTTCGCTGATGGCGTATACACGATCGGTCAAGGCCGGGAGATCCTCGTGGGGGAATCCATTCTTGTCCGTGGTGACACTCTCGCGGTAGACCTTGGTCATCAGTTCTTCGGTGGTGGACAGGTTGGCCAGTGCGGGGATGCCGCCATAACAGGCGCACGACCCCAACGCGATCAGCGTTTTGCATTTCCGGCGCATCTCCTGCGCCAGCAGCTTGTGCTCCTCTGTCCGGATGCCGCCGGAGATGAGGCCCACCTCCGCCTCCGGAATTTCCATTTCCGTCTTTTCGCCGGTCTGGCCAAACAGCTTGTGGTCCATCAGCACCGGCATGTGGACAATCTGCACTTTTTCCAGCAAGTCCAACAACGGTTCACCGATATCGAGGATTGTCACCTCGCATCCGCCGCAGATTGTGAACCACTCCTCGGCTAGTCGAGCTGCCATGTTAAATGTCCTTTCTTACGCGGTCAATTTCTGAAGTCTTCTGCCTGTACCGCCAATTAGCCAGGCTGTTCCACAGCCACTTTCTTTACCTCTCGCCTGGTATACGCGAGGAATTCTCCTTCCTCTTCTACAATCTCGGTTTCGAAGCCCTCACTCCGGTAACGCGAAACCACCTGTTCGGCAGCCTCCTGCGAGAGGTGTGCTTGCCCATCCCATATCAATTTCCTGCCGTTCACAATTCGATAATTCGTCATCGAAACTCCCCGGTGCCCTGCGCTAAGATTTGTACGGGCTCGGACCCAGCTTCTTGATTTGCTCGGTAAAATCGGTCATCAGTTTGGCGAACTGCGGCCCTTCGGACGCCGATACCCACGCCAGTTTGAATCTCTCCTCCTCAATTCCGAAATCCTGGAGCATGAGGGTGATGGCCTCCGCCCGCCTTTCGGCTTTGAGGTTTCCTTCCTGATAGTGGCAATCGCCGGGATGGCATCCACACATGACAACGCCGTCTGCGCCTTTCGTCAGAGCTTCGATCACCAGGTTCGGATGCACCATTCCCGAACACATCACCCGGATGATCCGCACGTTGGTCGGGTACTGGCAGCGCGATATGCCGGCCAGGTCCGCGCCCGCATAGGAACACCAGTTGCAAGCCAGCGCCAGAATGACCGGCTCGAACTCCTGCTCTATGGCCATACCCATGGTCACGCCACCTCCAGCGCGGCAGCTACTTGCGCCGCGAGTTGCTCCGGCTTGAAGCCTCTCACCACAATGCCCCCCTTGGGGCAGGTAGCCTGGCACGTGCCACAACCCTTGCACAGGCTCTCGTTCACTTCTATGGTCTTCTTGAAGGATCCGGCTCTGACGTATTCGATCAGGGTCAGTGCCTTGTAAGGGCAGGGATCCACGCAGTAGGCACAGCCGTCGCAGTTTTCGTCCACGACGAACGAAATCGTGCCTTCCAGCTCCACAAAGTCCTTGCTCAGAATCGCGCTTGCCCTGGCCGCCGCAGCCTGGGCCTGGAAGATGCTTTCCCCGATCGACTTCGCTGCGTGCGCCAGGCCGCAAAGAAAAACGCCGTCGGTCGAGAAATCCACCGGCCTGAGCTTCATATGGGCTTCCAGGAAGAAGCCGTCCTGGTTCCGTGGAATCTTCAGGAGTTGCGCCGTCTCCTGGTTTCCGGGGTCCGGCACAATGCCGGCCGAGAGCACCACCAGATCGGCCTCAATCCGGATTTCCCGTTCCATAAGCGGTGAGTAGACGGTTACGTCCAGGCGCCCGTCGTTCTTCGTCACTTCCGGCTTTCGGTCTTCCTCATATCGCAGGAAGACCACTCCCTGTTCCCGCGCTTTGGAATAATATGCTTCCCGGAAACCGTAGGTGCGTATGTCCCGGTACAGGACATAGACATTGGCGTTGGGATTCTGCTGCTTGATCTTCAGGGCATTCTTGACCGCCTCAGTGCAGCACACCCGCGAGCAGTAAGGCCTTTCCTTGTCGCGGGAACCCACGCACTGGATCATGACNNCAGCCATTTCCGTACCCGTATTCCTTGGGCTGGTATTGGCCGGCGCCGGTCGCGACGATCACCACTCCATGCTCGACCGTCTCGACGCCCTGGCCGTTGGAAATGGTGGTTTTGAAATTGCCGATTGATCCGTCGATGGCCGTGATCCTGGATTCGGTAAATAAGTGAATATGCTCGTCGCCCCTCACTTTCGCGATCAGGTTCTGCAACTCCTCCTGCGGCTTCTCGCCGTTCAGCAGGTAGCGGATGCGCCGCAGATTTCCACCTAACTCTTTTTCCCTTTCCACCAGGTACACCGGAACGCCCTGCGAGGCGAGTTCCCTGGCCGCTACCATGCCGGCCAGCCCGCCGCCGATTACCAGGGCCGCTTTCTTGATCTCGAGCCGGCCTTTCTTCAGGGGGTCCAGAAGCCGGGACTTGGCCACCGCCATGCGGACCAGGTCCTTGGCCTTCCGGGTGGCCTTCTCATGCTCCTGCATGTGCACCCAGGAGCACTGATCGCGGATGTTGGCCATCTCGAACAGATAAGGGTTGAGCCCGGCTTCCCGACAGGTGTTCCGGAACAGCGGCTCATGCGTGCGCGGCGAGCAGGACGCCACGATCACCCGATTCAGATCATGGTCGCGGATCTGTTGTTTGATCCGCTCCTGGGTGTCGTTCGCACAGGTGTATAGATTGTTCTCCGCATACACAACGTTCTCCAGCGTCCGGACATATTCCACCACGCTGGGCACATCCACCACACCGCCGATATTGCTTCCACAGTGGCAGACAAAAACTCCGATTCGGGGCGGCTGCCCGCTGACGTCGATTTCGGGAGGATATTCCTTGACGGCGATCAGCGAGCCTCGGGCGTCGTTCAGCAGCGCCAGCACCTTGGCCGCGGCCGCGGACGCCTGCACCACGGTTTCCGGGATGTCCTTGGGCTCGGTGAAAGGCCCGCCCACATAGACCCCCTCCCGCNNATGCCGAATAGGCCTGCCAGGCGCTTCGCGTCACGGGGCGCCTGCATTCCAGTCGACAACACCACAAGGTCGTATTCGCGCGCCTTCTTGCGGTCCCCCTCGGCGAGGTAATGGATCGTCAGATTCCCGGTCCCGGGCGTCTCCTCTATGGATGTCGGCCTGGATCTTATATAATTGACTCCCCGCCCCTTCGCCCGCTCATAGTACCCCTCAAAGCCCTTGCCGTATGCGCGCAAGTCCATAAAGAAGATGTCGCACTCCACGCCCTCACCGACATGTTCCTTGGCCATCAGCGCTTCCTTGGTGGCGTACATGCAGCAGACACTGGAGCAGTAGTCGCGCTCACAATCCCGCGAACCGACGCACTGGATAAAGGCAATCCGTTTCGGCTCCCGATGGTCGCCGGGGCGCTGAACGTGGCCGGAATAAGGTCCGGATGCGGACAGAATCCGCTCGAACTCCAGCGCCGTGATGACGTTCGGGAAGCGGCCATAGCCGTAGCGCGGCAGCGCTGCCGGATTGAAGGGCTCAAACCCAGGCGCGAGCACCACCGCGCCGACCTTCACCTGCCGATGCTCTTCCTGCATGGCAAAATTGATCGCGCCGGCTTCGCATGCGTCGGCGCACATGTGGCAATCGGAGCAGATGCCGCAACTCAGGCAGCGACGCGCTTCCGCCACGGCCTGCTCCTCGGTGTAACCGATCTGAACCTCGTCAAAGGACCTGGCCCGCTCGGCGGGAGCGAGCGCCGGCACTGGAACCTGCCGCTGCGTCTGCCAACCGGCCGTATCGACCACGTACTCGGTAGGATATGGGCCTTCGAGCTCGCGTCCCGCCCGCAGGTCCTGGCCGTTGAGCCAACGGTCGATCGAAATTGCCGCTTTCTTGCCGGCCAGCATGGCTGTCACCACGACGTCCGGACCGGTCATGCAATCGCCGCCGACGAACACGCCCGCGACGGCGGTCTCCAGGGTGACGGAGTCCGCCGAAAGCGTACCCGATCTCGTCGCGTCCAGCCCCAGCCGTTCCCCTAGCGCCGCGACGTCCGGTGTTTGCCCGATGGAGACGATGCACGTATCGCAGGGGAGAACAAACTCCGAGCCGGGAATCGGTTGCGGAGCCGGCCGTCCGCTCGCGTCCGGCGCGCCGAGTCGCATGCGAACGCACTGCAGACCCCTCAGGCGCCCGTCTGCCGCCGCCTGGAACGCGCTCGGCGCGGTGAGGACCACCAGCTTCACGCCCTCGTGCCCGGCGTCTTCGATCTCGCGCGCATTGGCCGGCATTTCGGCCCGCGTGCGCCGGTATACCAGGGTGACTTGTTCGGCTCCGCAGCGGAGTGCCGTACGCGCGGCATCGAGCGCGGAGTTGCCGCCGCCAATCACCAGCACACGGCGGCCGATTGCTTGCGGCCCTTCCAGGTTCACGCGCCGCAGAAACTCCAGACCGCCGATTACGCCCGGCAGGTCGTCGCCCGGCACCGAAAGCCGCCGCTCCAGGTGGGCGCCGATGGCGACGAACACCGCGGCGTATTGCCGCCGCAGCTCGTCGAAACCGATGGCGCGCCCGACCGGCGTATCCACGCGGATCTGGATGCCGAGGGCGCTCAGCCGTTCCAGCTCGGCATGCAGCACCGGCCGTGGCAGCCGGAACGTGGGAATACCCACCGCCAGCATCCCGCCGGCCACGGGCAACGCTTCGAAGACCACTGGTTGATAGCCCTTCTGGCGAAGGTGGTAGGCACAAACCAGGCCGGCGGGCCCGGAGCCCACAACCGCAATCTGCTCCGGCCGGTCCGGCACGCTCGGCTTGGGGAACTGGTAATCGGGATGCCGGTCGGTCACGAAGCGCTTCAGCGCCGGCATGTTGATCCGGTCGTCCACCAACCGGCGGGTGCAGGCGGTGCCGCAGGGATGCGTACAGATCCGGCCGCAGATGGACGGGATGGGATTGTCCCGGAGGATGACATCGAGCGCTTCATCGAAACGCGCTTGCGCAACCAGCGCGACGTATCCCTGTGCACTCTGGTGGATGGGGCACCCTGCCTGGCAGGGTGCGGCGCCGCGCCTGGAAATCGCAAAGACATTGGGAACCGCTTGCGGGAAGGGGCGGTAAATGGCCTTACGCTGGCCCAGGCCAAGATCGAACTCGGAGGGTAGCGTCACTGGGCAGGGATTGGTGCACAACCCGCAGCCCGTGCACCGCGTCTCGTCCACGAACCGCGGACGCCGCTTCACCGTGATTGCGAAGTTCCCGGCCTGCCCCTCCACCCGTTCCACGTCGCTCAGAGTGAGGATCTCGATATCGCGATGCCTGCCGATCTCCACCAATCGCGGTGCCATGGTGCACATGGCGCAGTCGTTGGTCGGGAACGTCTTATCGAGCTGGGCCATCACGCCGCCGATGGCGGACTTGGTCTCCACCAGATAAACCTTGATGCCTGCGTCCGCCAGATCGAGCGCGGCCTGCATCCCCCCGATGCCACCACCCACCACCATCGCGGCGCCCACAGTGGAGTTCTGATCCTGGGCATTCATGCTGTTTTTTCCTCCAGGGTCATTTCAGCCCCTAAGGCCCTTTCCTTCACCGCGGCAAAGTAGAGCGCCAGAGGACGATAGAGCATGTGCGACGAACCCCCGAACGGCACTTCTACCAGGAGCATCGGAACCGCGATCATGAGGTGAACGGCGTAGCAGTAATGAGCGCCTAACCCCAGTCCTGCATACCTGAGGACATGCACCGCCATTCCGCTCAATGCGGTCAGAAGCAAGAGCACCGGCAGCACCGCATCTCTCAACCCGAACTCCTTGTAGACGGGTCCGTGTTTTCTGGCCCGCCCGATCAGAATGTCGAGCGAACCCAAGACCAGAAAAGCAGCCGCCATGTAGCCAAGCCATCTTTGCGGGTTATAAACCGGGAATATTTTGTCGGTCTGGAACCATCTCAGGAAAAAGAATTTGATTACGAACATTAGGCTGCATCCAAACGCGAGAAACCAATGCATCATCCATCGCCGCCGGTGAATGGTTGCCGGGCACTTCAGGATCTGCTTCTGTGTTACCGTCTGCAGAAACATGGTTTTGGCTTCGGCCAGATAGAATTTCAGAGGGATGGCGGCGTTGGGGCCGTGACGCATGGTGAGTGAAATCATGCGCGCCACGTGGGAAGCAATGAAGCCTGCCGATATCAGGAAGACGGCCACCGTAAAATACGAGATCCTGCCGAACATGTGCTCCAACCCCATGGACGTGGAGCGGAAAAACGCAATGTCCAGATGCACGATGTACAGGTGATAGAGAACGATGAGCGCCAGGACCAGAGCCGCTACAAATGAGAGTGCCCCTATTTCCCACCCTGGCGAGCGGCAGATTCTTCGGGACAAGCCGGTCCAGTCGTACTGCGCCATCAGATAACGCCGGAGCGTCTTCATCGACTCCCGGGGTTTTGCTTCTCTCGGACAAGTGACTGAACAATCTCCGCAGTCGTGACAGAGCCATGGATCGAGGCTCTGGTGCACCGAGTCCTTCAATCCCAAGACCACCGATTGCATGCTTCTACGAGGGAACGAAGCTGAATCCGTCGCCAGGTCGCAATCGATTGTGCAGCTACCGCAATTGAAGCAACCGCGTGCGTTGAAGACACCGTATCTGCGGACTTCGGCTAGCAGTGAGGGATCAGACGTTTCTGTCATATCAGGCCCGTGCGATGGTTAAGGGGAGCCGGTTTCCACTCACCCGGCGGCAGGTAATGTACGGCTGGCGTGGGAGTGAGGTCCATGGCTGGCGCTAATGCACATCCGGCCGGCTGCGCCATGAGCTTTCGCTCCCTCAGGTCCCATAGATCCCGTAGTGCCAGCCCACCTCGGGTTCCGGGTAACGTAATTACCCCGGTCAAAGGTTAACCTGATTAACTATTTCATGGCTCTGTCATTTCTGTCAATGGATTTTTCAACGTTTTTTTATCCACAAGTTGATGAATAATTCAACAAGAGACCTGAAACTCTCGAATACCGCCAAGACTTCGAGTGAGGTGGTCGGTCATAATCAGTCAGTGGGGGCGGAAAAGACCATGCGATGGATATTGGTTGTATCGATGGCAGCGGCTTTGGCAACCCGCAGTTTGGCGGCAACCGACGCGCAGTGCAGTGGAATATTGCAGGACGCGCTGAAGGCCAGGAATCCA
This sequence comes from Bryobacterales bacterium, assembly GCA_003152325.1. Lineage (GTDB taxonomy): Bacteria > Acidobacteriota > Terriglobia > Bryobacterales > Bryobacteraceae > PALSA-129. Next base: position 7,901 of record PLZX01000272.1, read on the forward strand.
GAAACGCGGAAACAGGCGGTGGTCGCGCTGAGTCTGGCGTCTGGGAGAGGGCCGTTGTTTGACCAGTTGGAGCACATGTTGCAGGACAAAGATGTCGTGGTGCGGCAAGCCGTGGTGGCCAGCCTGGCGGACGTGAAGAGCGAGCGCTCCACGGCGGCGCTACACAAAGCCCTGGAGGACGCCGTGCCTGAAGTAAGTTTCGCCGCGGCCAAAGCACTGTGGGCCCGCCATGATCCCGTTGGTAGGGACGCGCTGCTGGCGGTTCTCGCAAAGGAAAGCAAGAGCTCATCCAATTTCTTCTCCAAACGGAAACGCGATGCCCTGCGCATGATGCACACGCCGCGGACCACGTTCCTGTTTGCGGTGCAGCAGGGTATTGGGTTTGTTCCGGTGCCTGGACTGGGCGAAGGTATTGCTTCCTTGCAGGGGATCCTCGCGAGTTCGGGAGTCCCGGGACGCGCATCGGCGGCTTTACTGCTGGGCGCTGACAGGGATCCGGCAACCATCGAAGCGCTCAGGGATGCGCTCTTCGACAAGGATTCGTCCGTTCGGGCCGCTGCGGTCCATTCCATCAGTCTGCGAAACGAACCTGCTTTGAAGAGAGAACTGGAGCCGCTGTTGCAGGACCACAGCGAACCCGTGCGCCTGCGTGCAGCCGCGGGCTACCTAAGATTATCCGCGATCGAGGCCGGAACCAGGATGAAGTAGCATTCCGCTGAACCCGCCGTACAACCCCGCCGTTCAGAAAACACCATCGTTGTTCTCCAAAGGTCAGGAAAGTACCACAACAGAAGTGTAGGGGTTCGCGTATACCTCCGCATGTCTTGTTCTGGCGGAGCCCCAGGCCTATTGTCAGGTAGAACTGGAGCAAATGATGACCCAAGACTGCAAAGTCTGCCTGGCGCCACACGATGAAGAGATCCACGCCGCCACCGATCGCGTCCTCGGGTGGTTCCGTGCCCAGGTCACGAGATCCCTGCACGACGCAGCGGATGATCCGATGCTGAGCGAGGGGGAAAAACTCAGAACGCCCCAACTCAACGCTGCCTGAAGGCTTGGGCATGGGGCCGCTAAATCCAGCCAACGTGAACGCCCCGCTGGTCACTCGTCGCACGCTTCTGAAAGGCGCGGCGCTGACACTGGGAGCGCCGATGCTCAACCGCGGCCGAATCTCCCTTTTTGCCCAGAGTGAAGCCCAATATTCGGTTCGCACCGTGGACTTGGTCCGTCGCTCCACGGTGATCGACATGCTGGGCCTCTTGACTTTTAACTACAGGAAACTGTTGGCCTGGGAAAGCGATCCCGGCCGGTTTCGGCAAACCGATTTCGACCGGCT
>PLZX01000235.1 GCA_003152325.1 Bryobacterales bacterium
CATTTCCAGACGATCCTGTTCTCCGCACCAGGCGTCGGAGAGCCGGTTCGATTGCCGCTTTCTCCCCTTGCCTGCTGACTTCTCCCCCGCGCCGGAGAATGCCGGAATGCGGTTAGCGCGGTCGTCGTTTCGGGCCGCCGGTTTCGGAATCTGGGCGCTCGTGTGTTTGGCTCGGCACACGCATCGCGTCTGCTGAGGACGAGGGAGTGGACGGCTACGGACGCAGTCGGTTGGGTGCCAGGCTCACTTGTTGAACGCAATGACGCGTGGTTCTTTGAGGGCGGCCTAAAAATACACTGAAAACTCGCCAGATTCTTCCACGGCTGCGGAAACGTCCTGAAACCACTCCTCTTCCGTCAACGCGGGGTGCTCTTGCCGCAGCAACGCAAGCTCTTTTCTCTTGCCCGCACCATTGATGCCGTATGGTACACGGGCGCCAAGGTGCCGCGTTTCGACTGGCGCACTCGCGAGGAATATGACCTCATCCTCGACATGAAAGGATGCCGCATGGATCGCCTCAACAACGGCGGTCCNNCATCCTCGACATGAAGGGCTGCCGGATGGATCGCCTGAACAACGGCGGGCCCGTACTGGACTCGCACAGCGCGTACGGGGTGGAGAGCCAACTCGGCGTCGTGCGCAAGGCGTGGGCGAAGAAAGGTACGGGCTTGGCCACGATCCAGTTCAGCAAACGCGATGCCGTGACTGCGATCTGGAACGACGTCAAGGGCGGCATCATTCAGAATCTCAGCTGGCATGTGGATCTACAAGAAAGTCGATACCACCACGCCGAAGGGCCAGGAACGCAGGGAATTCGCCGCGACGGATTGGGAACCGTTCGAGATCTCCCTCGTGTCCTTGGCTGCCGACGCGGCCACTAATTTCATGTCGGCGGCGGGACCGCCGCCGGCGCACCGCGTGCAGTTGAAACGCAACGGGCATCTGCCCACACAAAGGAGAAACCTGAGATCGAAACGACCACGCAGGATCCGGGCGTTGAGGCCCGTCAGAACGAAGTAGCACTCGCCGCGACCCGCGACGAGGCGGTGAAGGCGGAGCGGTTGCGCGCGAGCACCATTCGCGCGATCGCGACCGGCCCATTCAAAGTGGAAGAGCTTTCTCGCGGCGCTGATTGACGAGGGCAATAATCGGCCGACGCGATCTGGCGCATCGGCCGTCATCTCTACCGACTTCGCGCACTAATGCCCGAGCGCGTCGCGCCCGTTTTGATCTGCGCCCGATACGCGGCCGTGGCTGCGAAGAGAATGTCCCGCGCTAACGCCGTCTGGGTGCGCCCCCGCACAATAGCCGAATACGTTCCGTGATGGCAGTTCCATTGATCAGGACAACGCCGACAACTATCGCCACTTTTTGACCAGCCGCAAAGCGACTATCACGCCAGACAGTCACACAAACACAACTAGCCACTTTCAAGTTCCGGATCACTCCGTAGGCAAAGTCGCCAGTGGCCGTTCGAGGCTTTAACTTCTGTAGCAAAGCCATCTCTCCGCCTGTCACACGGCGGGTCTTAACCAAGAGCTCGCGGATCGTTTCCCTCGCAGGGTGCTGAACGATGGCCGTCTCGCCGTATACGAGCTCATAGCCAGCCTTAAACACGCGCTTACCCCATTCCTTGTCCCCACATGAGAGCATTTCATCCGCAAATGGGCCAACGTGTTCGAAGACGTGGCGATATGTAAAGAGGTTGGCTGTCAGGGCACAGTGGTCCTCTGACAACATGTGCCATTTCTGACGATAGCTACCCGTGAATTGTTGAACGAGTTCAGCAAGCGAGGGATGCGATGCGTTTCGAAAACACACGCTTATGTTGCCGCCGACGATTCCTATGGTATTCCTGCGAGTCAGTTCTGTCACACCGTGTTCCAGCCACCCGGGATCCGGTATACAATCGGCATCAGTAAACGCAAGAATGTTGCCGCGCGCTAGGCGCACACCACAATTCCTGGCAGCATAGGAGCCGATCTTGGTCTCCCTGCAATACCTACAGAACTGGAAACTCTCGGTGACAGCCGCCACGTCATCCATCGAGCCATTATCTACGACGATGACCTCATACAGATCTGGCGGATACGACTGCCTACTCAATGCCGAGAGGCAGACTCTTAATCGATCGGCATCATTGAAAATCGGAATTACAACCGAAACAACGACGGTTCGTGTTGAGCTCATCTCTGATAAATCATCATGGCTTGCGGCCCGGCAGCGAATCTCAGGTAATAGTGTGAACTGCGGATACAAACGCCTCGGGGCTAGGAGGTATTGGAAATGCGGCGCGAAGTCGATTCAGCCAGGCAAAGCCGTTCTGAGAACAGTACGAGTGCCACTCGGGCACCATAAGCTCGGCTACTTCCGATTGCAGCCACCCTTCGATGAAGTAGACATATGCCTGTTCGGCGTAATCTCGAACCCTGTAGTTGCCCGCTCCGCCTAGGCGTGCCCATGCGTCCGGATACAGTGCTATCTTAGAGAATCGGTTTCCGACCGCATAGTGGATAAACTCATGAACCGCACCACCGTCGCCCTCCTGCGTCGGCGAGCAGTAGATGCGATTGCCACGAAGGAAGCCGCTACCCATCAATGAGGCGCATGGTAGCACATCAATTTTAGTTGGCGTGAGGCGCAGTGTCGGGATGCGGCTCAGCTTGTTGCATACCTGCACCCAAGGCAGGTGCCGAACTCGCTCACAGTACTCGCGAATGTAGGGAGCATGCTCCCCATCATAGGTCCAACGGTAGACTGAGCGCTCTCTCTCAATTATTTCAGCTAATGAGCTCGATATCGCACTTATGCGTGCCAAAACGAGATTGTCGTCGCCTTGTCGTCGCACTGCGCAGTGGATTGCGTCAGAAGCTCCCGTCATGCAAGCGCTTGATGCGGAATCCGGCGGCAAAGCAGAATAGTACGACCCATAGCTTGGCGGCAGCAGTGCGTATCGCTTTAGCACGTGGAACAATAGGTTAGCTTCGAAGGACTCATGCAGCTTAAAAGATGCGGTCGCGACTCGTGCGTGCTGAATCCTGACCCGTCGAAGTCTTCCCATCACACGCGGTAAATCTTCCCCGCACACCGCCAGAAGGATGGCGTCGATCGTTTGTCGATGAGTCGGCAATACTTCAAGAGTTACACGGTACGTGAGCAGCGTGTTCTGGAGCCTCTGGTCTAGGTTTGACCAGCGAAAACGGCAAGTGCCACAGTTGTTTAAGCACGACTGTGCCCAGTGATGCTGCAAGATACCGAAAGTGAGGCACTCGACGAACCCCACGACGACCAACGCTTCTGGTGCTGCGCCAATCAAATCGCCCAGTCGTTTGAGACCCTCTGGCCAGTAGGCAATTCGAATCTGGCTTGACGCACAATCGCTTACCAGCTTAACATCGCCGTCCAAGCCGGGTCGCTCCTCCAATAGGATGGGTGCACTACAAGCTTCCAGCCCTAGGACGACCGCAACCTGATTCGCGTATTCGACACACCGTCGATGAGAGATGGATAACCTACGCATGATTGATGTGGCAGGTTGGATCCGACGCATTCAGATGGCCGAAGTAGTTGTAGGCACAGGCCCGGCAGCCCCCGCCGCAGATCCGCAGGAATGCGCAGGCTCCGCAGTGTCCCGTAAGATGATCCAGATGCCGCAGGGTTGTGAGTACTGGGGTCTCTTTGTTCCAACAATCGTGCAGTCGGTCCGTTCTGAGGTCGCCGATTCGGCTATCTTGGCTAGTAAAGTAGGTGCATGGATAGAGAAACCCGTCGGGGCTGATCTTCGCGACACTCCGTCCAGCGGGACACCCGAGTGGGAGTTGCAGGTCATCAGGGACATCAGGCACACATCCGCGGGCGAGGTAACCGGCTGGAGTCTCATCGAAGACGTTGAGGTCCTGAGCGAAGCGCTGTTCCCGTTCCTTTACAGCAGCGTAGAGCCACTGACGCTGCAATGGGGTAAGGAAGAGACCGGGATTACGTTCTGTTCCGACGCCTGGTACGAGGTTCATCACGCGGAAACCTTGAGCACCATACTCAATCGCGAGTTGTAGGACGTCAGGAACCGTCCGATAATTCCCGCTGGTTGCCACCGTTGCCACCGTCAGGTTCCGCACACCGGCATCGCGCAGTAGCCGGAGCCCCAGTAAGGCCCTCTTGAAGGCTCCCTCGATCCCGCGTTGTAAGTCATGCGTCGCGGCATCCGGGCCGTCCAACGAGATCTGGATGCCTTCGAGTTCGAGATTCGCCAATCGCGCCGCCCTCGCTGCATCTATCAGCGTGCCGTTGGAGGAGAGCAGCACGCTAAGCCCGATCTTCCGAGCGTACTCAACGATCTCGAAGAGATCGGAACGCATGAGGGGTTCCCCACCGGTGATCGCGACCCAAATCACCTCACACGACTTCAGGTCGTCGAGCACACGCTTTGCCTCCGAAGTGGAAAGCTCTGAGCGCAGTGGTTTGCCTGATCCGTTGTAGCAGTGGAGGCATCGAAGATTGCAGCCTTGGGTAATTTCCCAATTCACCATAATTGGTGCCTTGAGATGCGGATACTGCCGCGCAGAAATGTATGAGTATATCTGTGGGTTGCTACCGCCAGAAGTACCCCCGCCTCGCGCGTTCAGGATTCGCTCCCCAGACATTTCGGCTACGAAGGCCTCCAACTCAGTGAACTCAACATCGATATTGCGAATACGAACGTGATGCCAAATCTCTTCGAGGGTGGACTGCCCCGTACACAGCTTCAAGATTGCGCAGGCTGTGGCATCGAGCTCATAGACGCAACTCCGATCCTGCGTGTACGCAAGCCCACCGAAGGTCTCCTCACGCAGGATGACAGAAGGGTTCAAGAACGGATGCTCTGCTGCTTCTTTGATCACATCAGCCTCCGGACCAGGGGCGGGTCGGAACTAATGAAGGCCCTCGGGCGTTGCCTCCTGTCAACCACTAAGAAGAGATCGTCCTCCGCGAGGATCGCTTCGCACTGCGCATGGATTCGCTCGCCCTCAAATACCTGAAACGTAAACTCCCTATCGGCGTTGACCAGCCAAGCCTCTGCGTGGCCCGCAAGAGGCTCAGCGAGCGAAACCCGCCACCTTCCCGGCAGGAATCCCCCCGCCATATGTGACACAACATCCGCCGTCACACTTACCTCTCCCAGTCGTGTGACCGGGCCATCGGGGCGAATGTGGGCGGCAGAAATGCCAATTATTGAGAACTCCAGCCCTCTAAAATAACCCCGATCCACCTTTCGCACATTGTGAGAGGCATAGACCGAGGGAGAGAGTCCGACTGTCTCGCCAAATAACTCGTATGCCTCCCATTCAAGACTGGTGCGGAACCGAACGGCTACCGGTGCGCTCGTCTGGAGTCCATTCCACACGGCTGTTAGCGAAGGGAGGCCCTCGACGACGACATCTAGGTCAGAATCGTCGGTTACCTTTTCAAGAAGGTAGGATCCTATAACGCCTAAAGCGTCTGCGTCGGCACCAAACTGAATCAGAACCTGAAGAAACTCCCGCGCGATTGCTGCTCGTGGTAGAGGAGATCGTCCCATCAGAATGGATTGCGCCGCATCCGCAGAGTGATAGCAGCGAACGACGCGCTCCTCCGGAATGAAGTGTCGCGCGTCGACAGCGCTGAGCTGTGGGTATGTCCGCAGGCGGTCCCCAATTTCTCGGGAGTGGCCGTCAGCGCTCTTAGACCAAAGCCGACAGACAGGAATTCCGGCAATACAGGTTGTGGCTTCAGCGGGATCACATCCGATATATTTCGGAGAGCCATAGTAGCCACTCGATTCAGCAGGGGAACCGGTAACGTGAAACCAGATATTATCGTGCGTCAAGACGATGTCAAAGTTACGCATATTCACCTTCCACCATATCAGCGTAGTCTAGGTAAGACTGACGGATCGCGGCGTACTCGTCGGAGGCGATCTGATCTGCTGCAGTTCGCATGTGCTTGATCACGTCAATCCGCGCCGAGTCGTTTCCATCCTGTTCGAACGCTGCCTTGGCCTCCATTGCCGAAACATAGTGAAGCAGCGAGCAGGCTAAGCCGAGGAGCTTGGTAGCCCCAAATGTCTGAAAAAGGTGCGTAGCGTCCTCTGCCGCAACCCGCAATTCGATCAAGTCTGCCGTTCCCCCGGCCTGATAGACGGCCTGAGCGGCGAAGGCTTTGGCGAGGTGACTCCAGCCTGCGCACAGAAGGTGGGTCTCACGGAGTTGAGGATGCTGGGCTAGCGTCACGGCTTGGTCGAACTCCGCAGCCACTTCTGACCAGAGACGAGCTCGCGCGACAGGGTCACTTTCGTTGGAAACTTTGACCACCTTCGCGAAGGCGCGGGCCTCGGCCGCTAGCGCAGTCGCCATTTTGTGGTCTATGGAACTGAAAAGATCAGCAGCCTGTGCATAGACTGCTGCCTTGTCCTGCGGATCGCTGATCGACACAGCCTCTGTACGTCGTGCGAGCCCTGCGACGAGTTGCGCCTCAAACACCGTTGTCGAGCGGACTCCGTGCAGGAACTCGATCTTCTCGGCCGCAGTTCGGTACTGGCCAAGACTCGCTAGGAGCGAAGTGTACCAGTCGAGGACGTTCATTGCCGTGACAGCGCTCCAGAGACGGGGCGCAGACATGTACTCCGCGCAATCAGCCGGACCCGACCCGCTGCTAACTGAAGGGTGGGCCACACACCGTCATCGGAGCTAACCCTTTGAAGGGGCGCCTGACGCGCTTGTGACGGGCTTCCGACCGCCCTCGGGAAGACTCTTGGAATCCGATTCCTCCGGTTCCGGGGCATGGGACGGTTTCTTCTCCATGCAATAGAACGCACCTGGCATCATCGAAGTCGTGCTGCAGGCGGGAAACGCGTAACTCGGGAGTTTCTTGAATTGAGGCTTTGCCACTGAGATTCTCCTTTGAGGAGGCGGACTCGACACGAGCAAGAACAAATGAAAGACTATAGATCCGCCACCAAACAAACATCTACCACCCGCCACGGCGAAACGCAAGCGGCTCGTCAGCCGACGGCGGCTGTGCCGCGCAATTCACCCACGGGAAGGCGTTGGGTGACCGTGCCGACGTTTGGGTGCCGAGGGGCCCAAAACCTTTGCTGAGAAACACTACCCGATGGAGAATCCACGGAGTTCGGGGCGGACCACGGTCCCTGTGCCTACCTCTTTTTTAATTTCGTTGAAACGGCTGGCTGGTGCTGCAGGACCCAGGCAAAGCTGCCCCGCGGCAGGATACCGTCCCCAGGAACCGTCACAATCTGGCGTATCCGGCAAAAGAAGCACTTAACAGCGGGCAAAGTCCCCGGCTGGAGCATTGGAAGCCGACCAGGGAGCAGCTCGACAAGCCTGCAAGGGTATGAAGAGGGCACTGGATTCCCACCCAAGCAATATGCGCAATGCCTGGCTTGCCTCGGCCGGGTGCCAGATGGCCCGCCGATTCAGCGCCAGAAGTTCCAGGGCAGGACAGATTAGCCCTGCGTTTTGCCCGCGCGGATTGAGCAGGGGACCACATGAGAAGTCTGCACCCAACAAGGCAGTTCGGAACGAGTCGTCGTTACCGGCGAGCCATTAGACCTTGCCGCACGTCAAGTTCCATGGCTAGATCGATGCAGGTCCACGCCATAGCCAGGGCACCGTCCCGTAGAGCCTTGTCCGCGTCCGGAGTAACGCAGTGCGCGGCGAATTCCGGTTGGTGGTTGACGGCGGGTAAGGAATTGATGCCGATCGAGGGGTGGATTGACGGCATCGCCAGAGAGACGTTGCCCATGTCGGTGGAACCGGTAGGCCGTGTTTCCCACTCGCCGAGATTCGGGAACTTGCGCCCCAGCGACTCAGAGTTCATGCGGTATAGTCTTGCCATGGCTTCGTCGTGCCGCATCTCGGCGTAAGGCTTGTCGCCACCGCTGATCTCAATCTTCGCGCCCGTAGCGAGGCCACCGGCTTCAAAACAGCGGTAGACTCTCGGCCGCAACTCGATAAGCTGATCTAGGGTCTCGGATCGAATGATGTACTTGGCTGAAGTGTGAGCGGGAACAACATTGGGTGCAGCACCGCCGTTGGTGACAATGCCGTGGATTCGATCAGTGGAACGGATATGCTGGCGCAGCAGGCCCAACGCCGTTTGGGCGATGGTTAGCGCGTCTGCTGCGTTCACGCCTTCTTCCGGAAAGGCTGAGGCGTGGGACTCCTTCCCGGTGCAATGAACCTCGAACATCGAGGCGGCGATCATCTTTGACCGGAGCATGTCTAAAGGCGCCGGATGCACCATCATGGCGGCATGAATACCCTCAAAAGCGCCCCGCTCCAGCAGGAGAATCTTGCCGCTGGCGTTGCCCACTTCTTCGGCCGGCGTCCCGATGACGCTGATGGTGAGGCCCAACTCGTCTGCCACTTTGGCTGCGGCAAGCGCTGCGCCAACGGCGGAGGCGGCGATAATATTGTGACCGCAGGCGTGACCGATTTCGGGCAGGCAATCGTATTCGGCGCAAATGGCGATGTGCAAAGGACCGGATCCGGCGCGAGCAAGAAAGGCCGTTGGAAGATCGCAAATACCCTTTTCAGCCTTGAACCCGGCGTCAGACAGCGATTCACACAGCCAGGAAGAGGCTTGGTCTTCCTCGAAGCCCAGTTCAGGATAGGCGTGGATACGGTGGCTGAGATCGATCAACCCGTCGCAGGCGGATTCAAAACGCTCTCGAGCCGCCGATTTCGCGGCCAATACACGTTTCCCCTTCTTATTTGAGGCCACAGGTTTGACGCTACCGGCAGAAGTATAACACGACGCTTTCGGCACACGACAGGATGAGTGCGCACGATGAGTGCGCAGTATGGGAGATGTTTTACCTGTGCCGCCCCAGGCTTTCTGATCACGATCAGCAGCATCAAACCACAAAGGGTTCCGTATGCCTCCCTTCATTACCGCCTCGATCCGACGGTTCCGGGGATGCCACACCTGCTTGTCGTCCTGTCGTCCTCCGCGCGCACGACGTGGCTCACCTTGCTGTCGGCAGCCATCGCGCCGACAGCTTGGCTCGAATGGCGAATGCGCCGGAATTGCGACCAAGTCACATAAATCCTTGATGAAGATCATTCCGAGACTCACTCCTCGAACAAACCGCCAGCAATGTCGAGGTCGTTTATGACGAGGGCACCTCCAGATCCATCGCGGCCTTCTCGTGTCGCTCGAACGCGTGCCACGGAAGGACGTCACGGAAGTCGGTCTCTGCAAGTGATCCAATCCACCATTTGTCCCCGAACCGTCGACCGCTGCGGAAAGCCTGCCAAGCGCACTGGTAGTGCCGCCTCCAAGCGTCGTGCAATATCACGTAGCCACCCTCTCGCAGAATCCGCGCGGCCTCAAGAGTGCAGCGGCGCCGCTTGCGGCCATCGATGACGACTAGATCGCACTCAAATCCTAACCGTGCCGGAAACTCAACATAATCGTCAAGAATCGCGTCACGGTCATGTTCACGTCCTGCACGGAACGGAAATAACTCGCCGCAGTCAAAGACTACGGCTAGCACCCCGTCGCTCCGTAGTACTCGCCTTCCGAGTTCCAGTACGACGTCTTCGCTGTGGACGACGGTTGCATTCGGGCGTCGTCTCAATTCCAAGCCGATCTCCCTCTCGAAGTATATGCGGTCGTGCTCAAGCGCTAACCAACGATAACTACAGCCGATAGTCTCAAGAAACCCTGTGTACCAAAGAGTACTGCGCCCCACTCCCCATTCCACAACGCACAGCGGCCCGCCAGTTCGTCGGGTAGCCAGACGGTGAAGGAGCGCTTCGTAGAGATCGGCGTCACGGACGCTCATCCACGCTTTTGGACTCTCTGTCTCGCTCCACCATCTCTCGTCAGACATAAGGCGCCAGATTCCAGCCAATCAATACCGCATTTCGCAAGTCTAGCGAGTTTCAAATCTAAATCGCATGATCCGCAGATGCGTCTTCTCCGCGCAACAACCGCCGCGAAGTCCAATCTTCCGCCGGCCCCTGCCAGAAGGCATCGGCCGGCGGCAAGCCTAACGGCAGCAGAACCGTGGAACAGAGATACAGGCTGCCCGTCGAAATGTAGTCCTCGCCCAGATGCGGCTGATGTCCGCAGAAGCCAATCGTCAGCCAGCCCTGTTCATCGAACGTCTTGGGCGCATCGAGCAATCGCCGCATCACCGCCGTCAGCGCGCTGCGCACCCGTGGGCCGGTGAGCGGTGCATTGAGTCGCCCCAGCAACGCCATCTGAGCCAGGAGTTGCATCGCGCCCGTGCGATAAGTAATCGAGCGGCCCATCGGCGGAAACGTGCCCTCGGGCGAGATCGACAACTCCAGAATTGCGGCGTACCGCTCGGCCCGCCTCAACGTGTCGGCTTCCAGGTCCTTCCACCGCCCGTTGTGCGCGCCGATGTTGCGCAACGNNGGAACCGCGGGCCGTCGCCATACACACCATCGCCCAGGTACCACTGCTGGTGCCGGCACATGGCGTCGTCTAGGCGAGACTCGTCCCAGGACACTTCCGCGTGGGCGAGCGCCGCTTCCACCATGGCAGCAAACATCTGCCAGTTGTTCGCCCCCGGCGTGATGACCCGCGAAGCTGCGAGGCCAGCCGCCAGATTCCTCCGCGTCGCAGTATCCAGTTTTGTCCACAACTGACCGGGTGCGCGCAGCACGGCCTGCGCCAGGA
>PLZX01000385.1 GCA_003152325.1 Bryobacterales bacterium
ATGAATGATTTGATTGTAGTTCCGCAAACGAACCAATGGCAGAAACTCAAGGCACTCGTGCCGGACAGCGTTTCCTCCCCGATCACCAAACGGGTCTACAACCTGGGGCTGGACGAGTTTTTCGCCTGGTATGGCCAAGAAGCCCGGTCCGTCAATGGGCGGCGGCCCACACCGTGGAGACAGGGAGACGCGTTCGCGCCGCAAGCCGGTCGCAGCCGAGGGCTGGCTGGACCCATAAGTAGCGTGCGCGAGAGGCTGGTAGCCACGGTGTATACTTGATTTGAAAGCTTTGTTTCGCGGGCCTCGTAGCACACAACCCGCGCGCAACCGCTCGATTGTTCGGAGCGGTTTGACCCTGCCCAGGCTGCGCCGGCTGTCGCAGACCCTCTTTCTGGGACTCTTCCTGGTCCTTCTCTGCAAGACCGAATTCCGCGGCTCCTTCCAGCCGAGCGGGCTGGATTTCCGCCAACCGTATCCGGTGCGCGTCTTTCTGGAGACCGACCCGTTAATCGCCATCGCGAATGCGCTGGCCACGCGCGCGCTCTATCGCGGATTGCTCTGGAGCCTGGCGATTCTCATCCCGACGCTATTCCTGGGGCGATTTTTCTGTGGCTGGATATGCCCGCTCGGGACACTGAACCACTTGGTTGGCAACATCCGATCGGAAAAAAAGCTGGGCCGGCAACGCATCGCTTCCAACCGCTACAAACAGTGGCAAACCTTCAAATACTATCTGCTTTTCGCTTTGCTGTTGGCGGCTTTCTTGGGTGGCTCGCTGGTCGGAATCTTCGACCCGATCACGCTGGCCGTGCGATCGATTGCGCTTTCGATTCTGCCGGCATGGAACTACGCATTGAACGCATTACTCGAACGAAGCCACAGTCATTCCGTGCTGCTCAGCGCCCTGCTCAGCTTTAAACAAGCGCATTTCCGCCAAGGCTTCCTGCTCGGAGTGATCTTCATCGTCATCCTGGCGCTCAACCTGCGGATCACCCGCTTTTGGTGCCGCGCGCTGTGCCCGCTGGGAGCGCTGTTGGGCCTAGCCTCGCGCTGGTCCATTCTGGGCCTGGAGAAACACCCGGCCCATTGCGAGGATTGCAACCGTTGCCTGTTGCATTGTCAGGGCGGGGACGATCCCATTCCCGGTGCGCCGTGGCGTAAAGCCGAATGCCATCTGTGCATGAACTGCGTCGCCGATTGCCCGGAAAGCGGGATTCAATTCCGCCTTTTTCCGGCGGCTCCTGGCTCCAGTACCATTGAAGGCGCAAATCTCAAGCGGCGCAGAGTGTTGGCCGGGCTGGCAGCCGGCGCTGTGACGATTCCGTTGTTGCGCGCCAATACCGGCCTGAGCGCTGAACCGCACGAGCGGCTGATCCGGCCCCCGGCGGCGTTGGACGAGAAGCAGTTCCTGGCGCGCTGCATCCGCTGCGGTGAGTGCATGAAGGTGTGCCCGAACAACGCCCTGCATCCCGCGTTCACCGAAGCGGGTTGGGAGGGCATTTGGACACCCGTGCTGGTGCCGCGTGTCGGATACTGCGAGCCCAGTTGTACCCTTTGCGGCCAGGTATGCCCCACCGGCGCGATCTGGGCGTTTAGGTCAAAGGAGAAAGCCTGGGTCGGCGTGCCCTCTGGGCCCGCGGCGGACACCCGGCCGATCCGTCTCGGCACAGCTTTCTACGACCGCGGCCGATGTCTGCCTTGGGCCATGGCCACCGACTGCATTGTGTGTGAGGAGTGGTGCCCGACCTCGCCCAAGGCCGTCTACCTGCGGCCGGCCGAGGTGGCCGATGCCGCCGGAAACGCCAAGCAGGTGCGGCAGCCGTACATCGATCCCGACCGCTGTGTCGGCTGCGGCGCATGTGAGTATGCGTGCCCGGTGCGGGACCGCCCGGCCGTTTACGTCACGAGTGCTGGCGAGAGCCGGTCGAAAACCAACCAGATCCTGCTGAGACCCGCGGCCAAGCAGGCGTCCTGGTTCCCGGAGAGCGGTGACGCGCCAGGGTGGACGAAGGTGGGCGAAACGCGGCTGTTTGAAGCCGCCGATCTCTGGAAATATGTCGATGGCGACGCCGAGCGGTATCTGCGGGCCGGCGTCCGCCGTACCCTCACGGCGACCTACCGCTATGCCGACACCGTGGAAGCGGTAGCGGACATCCACCTGATGGAGACGCCGGGGAGCGCCGCGTCGATCTTCGAATCCGAGCCATCCGCCGGGAGCCGGCCCGTGGCACTCGGCGATGCGGGCAGGACCTATGGTCAGAGCCTGACGTTTCACCGAGGCCCTTTCTTCGTTCGCCTGGTGGCCTACCAGGATACGCCGCAGACGGAGCCGGCGCTGGTGAGTTTGGGCCAGGCGATCGGGCGAAGTCTGGCGCAGTAGTGACCCCTGCATCGCTGGCAAGTGCTATAACAGAATCGGAATACCTGAAATCGCCGGGGCTCTCCGGGGCAAGCGTCATGCGCATCGGCCCACAACACGCCATCACTCGCAGGGGGCTCCTGCAGGCGAGCCTGGCCGGCACCTTCGTAGCTAGAGCTGCCGCCGCCGAAAAGTCCAAAGTCGTCATCGCGCGCGATCCGTCTCTCCGCGGCGCCGGGGGCTCTCCCGATGCCGGCCGCGTTCTGAAGATGCTCGATCGAGCCATGCAGTCGTTCTACGGCAGCGATTCTCCGATCAATGCCTGGAAGAAAGTGGCGCGGCCCGGCGAAGTCGTCGGCCTCAAGGTAAACTGCCTCTCCGGCCGGGGCGCCGCTACCAACCCCGTGCTGGTGGATGCCATCTGCGAGCGCCTGCAGCAAGCCGGAATCCGCCAGCAGGACATCGTCATCTGGGACCGGCTGAACTCCGATCTGGAGAGCGCCGGTTTCCGCGTGGCCCGCAAAGATCGAATTCGCTGCATCGGCAACGACACCGCCGGATACGACACCGAACTGGCGGTCTATGGAAGCGCGGGCAGCCTGCTTTCGAATACGCTGGCTCACACCTGCGATGCCGTCATCAACTTGCCCGTGCTCAAGGACCACGGCATCGTCGGCGTGACGCTCGCGCTCAAGAACCTGTTCGGCTCGATTCACAATCCGAACAAGTACCACACCAACGCCGGCGACCCGTACGTCGCGGACGTCAATATGCTCCAGCCGATCCGGCAAAAGCTGCGGCTGACCATCTGCGATGGCCTGACGGCCCAGTATGAAGGCGGACCTTCCTATATGCCGCAATGGTCGTGGCCCTATAACGGCCTGATGGTGGCGCGCGACCCGGTGGCGCTGGACTACACCGGCTGGCAGATCCTCGAACGCAAGCGCGCGGAAAAAGGGATGAAGCCGCTCAAGGAGTTGCGCCGCGAGCCGCTCTACATCGCGACCGCGGCCGATGCCCGCCACAGGCTCGGGACGAACGATCCGAAGCTGATCGATGTAATGGAGGTATGACTCCATGGATCGCAGGCTCTTTCTTCAGACGCTGGCGCTTCCGTGTTTCGCGGCGCGCGCGCCTGAGAACGATGCCCGGTTCACCATAGAGGCGCGATTCTACGAGAAGCAGCCCTACAAAAAGATCAAATGCAAGCTTTGCCCCCGCGAGTGCGTGATCGACGACCGCGAACGCGGCTATTGCGGCGTGCGCGAAAACCGTGGCGGCACGTACTACTCGCTGGTGTATGCGCGCGTCTGCGCCGCCCACACCGATCCCATCGAAAAGAAGCCCCTGTTCCATTTCCTCCCGGGCAGTATGGCATTCTCGGTGGCCACTGCGGGCTGCAATGTCAATTGTAAAATGTGCCAGAACTGGGACATCTCTCAGTCTCGTCCGGAACAGGTGAACAGCAGCTTCATTCCGCCTAAGGATCTGGCAGGTCTGGCCCGCCAATATCAATGTCCCTCCATCGCCTATACCTACAGCGAGCCGGTGGTCTTTTGCGAATACGTCCTGGATTCCGCCGTGGCCGGCCGCGCAGCCGGTGTGAAGAGCGTGGTCATCAGCGGCGGCTATATCCAGGAAGAGCCGCTGAAACAGTTGTGCGGCCGCGTGGACGCCATCAAGATCGACCTCAAGGGCTTCTCCGAGAAGTACTACAAAGAGGTCGTGAACGGCGAGCTCAAGCCGGTGTTGAACGCCCTGGTGACCATCCGCAAGTCAGGCACCTGGAACGAAGTGGTCTACCTGGTCGTGCCGACCTTGAACGATTCCGATGAGGAGTTCCGAGGGCTGGCCCGCTGGATCAGAGCGGAACTCGGCCGGGATGTCCCGCTGCACTTCTCGCGCTTCCATCCCGAGTACCTCTTAAAGAACCTTCCGCCCACTCCTTTGCCGACGCTGGAACGAGCCAAGGCCATCTGCGACGCCGAGGGTCTGAATTACGTGTATATCGGTAATGTTCCCGGCCATCCGGCCGAGAATACCTGGTGCCCGAAATGCCGCCGCGTCGTGGTAGAGCGCGCCGGCTTCACGGTTCGAGCGCTGCACCTCGACAAGGGCAAGTGCCGATTCTGCCAGCAAGCCATCCCAGGCATTTGGGACGGAGCCACCCAGCTATGAAAATGCACCTTTCAACCTGGTCGAGCAGGCGGCCGCGCCTGCGCGCAGTTCTCATCATGGTCACGGCGCTGCTGCTGATCGATTGCACCAGCGCCCGGTCCGGCGAGACGCCGAAAGTCCGTCCGGCGGGAGTAGCCGGGTCATTCTACCCCGCCGACCCAAAGGCACTCGCAACCATGATCGACGGTTTCCTGGCCAAGGCAGCGCCGCCCCCGCTCACCGACGTGGTGGCCCTGGTCTCGCCGCACGCCGGCTACGAGTACGCCGGACAGGTGGCGGCGTATTCCTACGCGCTCTTGAAGGGCCGGAAATTCGAGCGGGTGGTGGTGATCGCACCGTCGCACTACGAGGCTTTTGGGTTCGCATCGGTCTACGACGGCACGGCCTACAGCACTCCCCTGGGCCAGGTTCCGGTGGACCGGGACTTCGCGGCGAAGCTGGTGAAGCTGAGCCCGCTCATCAGATTTTCCAACATGGGCCACGGTGCCGGCCCCAACCAGCCGGAACACGCCCTGGAAGACCAGCTTCCCTTTCTGCAACGCGTGCTCGGGCAGTTTCAACTGGTGCCCATCGTCATCGGCGACCAGAGTTATGAAACCTGCCGCGCGCTGGGTCTGGCGCTGGCCAAATTGATTCCGGGCACGAACACCCTGATCGTCGCCAGCAGCGATCTTTCGCACTACCACCCGTACGCCGACGCCGTCAAGATCGACCACAAGACACTGAAGGCCATCGAGGAGTGGGACTACCTGAGCATGTCGCGCAACTTCGCGACGCAGGTTTGGGAAGCGTGCGGAGGATATCCGATCATCGCCGCGATGATCGCATCGGAACGCCTGGGAGCCTCGCACGCGCAGGTGCTGAACTACGCCAATTCAGGCGACACGGCCGGCGACAAGAGCCGCGTGGTGGGTTATGGCGCGGTGGCTTTCGTGAAGAACCCGGCGCGCAACGGAGCCCAGGAGGCGCCGTTTGCCCTGACCCAGCGCGAGAAGGACGAGCTGTTGCGCCTGGCGCGGAAGTCGGTCGAGACGGCGGTACACGAGCACAAAATGTACGATGCCGCCGCACCGGCCGCCGAAGCCCTCAACCAGGAGCGCGGCGCGTTCGTCACCCTCAAGGAGCACGGCGAACTGCGCGGCTGCATCGGGTACATCGCGCCCATGAAGCCGCTCTACCTGACGGTGCGCGACGTGGCTGCCTACGCCGCAGTGCGCGACACGCGGTTCCAGCCGGTGACCGGGCACGAGCTGCACCTGCTGGAGTACGAAATCTCGGTATTGTCACCGCTGCGCCGCGTGCTCGATATCAACGAAATCAAGGTGGGGCAGCACGGGCTGGTCATGAAGCAAGGCGATGCGGAAGGACTGCTGCTGCCACAGGTAGCGACCGAGCAGAAGTGGGACCGCAACACGTTTCTGGAGGAGACGTGCTACAAGGCCGGCCTGTCGCGAACCGCCTGGAAGGATGCGGAGACCGATATATTCCGCTTCTCCGCCCTGGTGTTCGGCGAGCGACGGCCAGTTGAGGCGCTCACTCCGCTGGATCTGTTTCGGAATCCGAGAGCATGGCCATCGCCGCCGGCGCCAGGCTCACCATCGCCGACAGCAGCGCTGTTTTAAAAAAGCCGAATACCGGAACCAGCCAGGCGCTGAACAAAACCGCGCCCAGGCAAGAGCCCGCAAGGTCGAACGCATAGAGCGTTCCGGAACCATGCAAAGGTGGGGCAGGCATTTCCGCCTGCCAATCCGCGCCGAAGAAGATCCGGCTGGCAACCGGAAACTGGTATCCACCCAGCATGCCGGAAACCAGCGCCAGCGCGGGAAACGCAATCTGGCTCGCGACCAGTCCCAGCGTGCCGTTCGCTCGCCCGATGGCCTCGAACAACCCCAGCAGAACCAGCGGCGCCGCCGCGGCCAGCACCTGCGTCGTCGCCAGAACGCGCATCCCGCCATGCGCCGTCCGCCGCATCCCGAGCCAACTCCCCAGCGCCATTCCTGCCATGAAGGCCGCAATCACCACGGCGAGTTGCTGGTACACGTAGCCGTATACAGCCTGGAACGCCAGCAGCAGCAGCATCTCCAGCCCGATCATAGTGAACCCCATGGCAGCCGTCGAAAAGCCGGCCGCGAATTGCGCTGTGGCGCACGCACTCCTGCGTGCCGTGTCCGCACTCATGCGGACACGCTTTCTTGCCGGCCGGGAAGCACGAGTCAAAAAGCGTCCTCCCACCACCAGCACCGCCAGCACCACTCCGAACGCGGCCACCATGGTTCCGAAATTGATACCTGCCATGGTACGGAAAAACCGGCGATAGCCTTGGTGGAATTGGCTACTCCACAACGCCACGTCGAAGTAGTAAGCCACCGGCGCAAAATCGCGGTTGACGGGCGTCGCTTCAAGCGGCCGCATCTGCGCGTCCAGGTCACTCACGCGGTCCGGCATCAGGCGAAATGGGATGAAATATTCGCTCACATAGCTGGTTTCGAGATTTCGTGCATGCAGGCGCGCCAGAAGTTCGCCCGCGCCCGAGGCCAGCGTGCCCGCCTGCTGCGCCGCAAAGAAGTGGACCGTTTCGCCTGGAATGGCTGTGACTTCCGGGAACACCGCCCGCAGGCTCTTGTGGATGGAGCGCAGGAATTGCCCTTGCTCCGCGCTGATGTAGTCTTCCGATGACCTCAACTGGAACGAAAGGAGTCCCGTTGGCGTGAGCTTGCGCGACACCTCGCGGAAGAATTCGACCGTATAGAACCGGTTCAGTTGCGCGTTCTTTGGCTCCGGCAGATTGACGATCACGACATCGAAAGTGGACTGCGTGGTTTTCAGAAACAGCCGCCCATCCGTGACGTGCACGCGTACGCGAGGGTCTGTCCGCAGGGCGCGCCACTCGTTCGGAAAGTACTCTCGCGCCAGGTCCAGAATGGCGGGGTCGAGTTCCACGTAATCCACCCGCTCCAGCGTGGGGTGCCGCAGCGCCTGGACGATGCTTCCGTTGAGCCCCCCGCCAATGAGCAGGAGACTTCGCGGTGACGGGTGCTCCAGCAAGGCGTAGTGAACGGCCTCTTCGGCGGCCGCCGGATCGGGCACGTTGAACAGAACCACGCCGTTTTCGTAAACGCTCCGGCTTCCTTCCGTCCCGACCACGGCCAGGCTTCCGTAGACCGAATTGCGCGTCGCCACCAGGTGCTGGCCGCGCCAGAAGTGCCTCTGGGAGATTGCTTCCAGGTTTTGAGGCCAGCCGAAAAACCCAAGCGCGGCAGCCATGCCAAGCACCCCGCCTATTGCCGCGTAGCGCAGCGGCCTGGCCGCGATGGCAAGGCCGGATGCAGCCATCAGATTCAGCACGGCCAGCAGCCAAGCGATTTCAAGCGAGCTCAAATACCGGATCAGCAGCAATCCCGCCACCACGCCGCCGCCCGACGATCCCACGGCTTCCCACAGGTACACCGAACCGGTCGCCTCACCGGCGGAGATGCTAACCGTCGTGGCGTGGGTGGTCGCGTAAACCTCGCTGCCTGCCGAGAACAGGGCTCCGGAAAGAATCGAGAGCGGGCCAAGCGCGGAAAACGAGGTGAGCAGCATGGCGCCCGGCCCCAGAACCTCGCCTGGCACCGTCTGGAGAAGGCCCTTTGCGGCGCGCACGGCTAGCACCGTCCAAGGCAGGATGGCAGCGATCAGCACCTGGATGCCGGCCATCAGGCGGCGCGGTTGCCGGGCGCGCGCGGCAAAGTGCCCAACCAGGCTGCTGCCCGCGGCCGTCCAGAAGAGCCAGCTTCCGAGCATCAACCCGATGGAGCTCTCGTTGCCGTAGAAAACCACCATCAGTTCGCGCAGCAGCACGATCTGGGCAATGG
This sequence comes from Bryobacterales bacterium, assembly GCA_003152325.1. Taxonomy (GTDB): domain Bacteria; phylum Acidobacteriota; class Terriglobia; order Bryobacterales; family Bryobacteraceae; genus PALSA-129. The sequence continues at coordinate 8,392 of PLZX01000385.1, forward strand.
CCGCCGTGAAGCCAATCAGGATAAGAGCCGCGCGAACTCCGAATCCGGTCCTCACACCTCCACAATTAGACTTAAACTGGTCTTGAAGTCAAAGGCGCACCACCCATGGATCTCGAAGCCACATCGCTGAGACGGCGCGAAGCCATGATCCGGCTGCTGCGTCTGGGTGGAGTGTCCACCGCCGCAGCCGGGCTTGGCGTGTGGCTGAACGGGCGCGACCAGCGTCCTGCTGCAACGGCCGNNGGTCATCCAGGGCGACGACCCCGCGCGCATGGCGCGGCGCGCCATCCAGGAACTGGGCGGCATCCATCGTTTCATCTCGCGCGGCGACGTAGTGGTCATCAAGCCCAACGTCGCCTGGGACCGCACCGCCGAACAAGCCGCCAACACCAATCCGCTGGTGGTTGCCGAAGTCAGCCGGCTTTGCCTGGAGGCCGGCGCCCGGCGGGCCATTGTGACGGATGTGAGCATCAACGACCCGCGCTCCTGCTTCGCGCGCAGCGGCATAGCCGCCGCAGCCCGCGCGGCGGGCGCGGAAGTGATCCTCCCCGAGGACCGCCTGTTCCGGGAAGTCGATCTGCGGGGGCAGGTGCTGAACTCCTGGCCCGTGCTGGAGCCCTTTCTGAGCGCCGACAAAATGATCAACATCCCGATTGCCAAGCACCACAGCCTGACCGGCGCCACGCTGGGAATGAAGAACTGGTACGGCATCCTGGGCGGCCCGCGTCAGCGGCTGCATCAGCACATTCATGAAAGCCTGGTGGACCTCGCCGATTTTATGCGGCCCACGTTGACGCTCATCGATGCCTTTCGCGTGCTCCTGAGGAACGGACCAGGCGGCGGGAATCCCGCCGACGTGGCTTTGAAGAAGACTCTGATTGCCGGAACCGATCCGGTTGCGCTGGACGCCTACGCCGCTAAAGCCTACTGGGACCTGGACTGGCATACTCTCCGATATCTGAAGCTGGCTAGCGATCGCCATTTGGGAACGCTGAGTTTTGAGACGGCCCGCACCCGTTTTGTGGCGCTATGAGAGCTTTCTGCGCTCCGGCAGTGGTTGGGACCGATGCGCGCGTCGTCCTGGAGAACCTGTTGCGCCCAGGCGTAATTCGGGTCGGGGCTTTTCCAAATTTCGGTAGCGGTAGGTGCTCATTCGTCGCGAGCGTTATTCCCTCTTATCGGTAGCGACTTCCCAGCGCCGGCCTGCGCCTCATTCGTCCAGCGTTTCTCTGACGCGCTCGGAGATCACCCACCACGACCAAGTCGATGCGATGACCCAGGCGCTGCTGCGCTGGAACCTGGTCGCTACGGAAAACTATGCCCGGTGCTATGATCCCGTTGAGCCGCTGAAATGGGATGAGATGTTGCGAAACATGGGTGCCGTATTCTTTGCGCTTCCTCTGTGCCTCATAGCCGCTGCCGATCCCTTTACGGGGGCGTGGACGCTGAACCTATTGGAATCCAAGCTCCCGCCGCCGCTGCCACGCAGTCAGATCGTCCACATCAAGGCGAACCGGACTGGCATTCACGTTCGGGAAGAAATCGTCAATGAAGACGGCCACTCAATGACGGTAACGGTCAAGGCCAAGTTCGACGGAAAGGACTACCCCGTTTCCGGCTCCCCGTTCGCGGATTCGGTCACCTATCAGAGAATCGACAGCCACACTCTGAAAGGCGTTGTGAAGAAGGCGGGCAAGGTCGTGACCACCGAGACCGCGACCGTCTCCGCAGATGGCAGAACTCTCACGGGTGCCTATACCGGGACGGACGTTACGGGCAAACAGGTTGACGCGGTGGCGGTGTTTGAGAGGAAGTGAGGTGTTGAGAGAGGCATCCACGGAAGGCCCTCACTGAATCGCCATCTCAGGTCCAAGCTGGGTCAGTCGATGTGTAAGGTCTCCGTTGGCTGCCCAAGCAGCACATCGAAACAGAGAATCGCCGGACCGGGGGATGCGACCGTTCCCGCAACGCCGATTTTACCGAGATAGTTTCAAATCAGCGGCATACAGACTCTCGGGTCGCACATGTCAATTTCTATTTATGGAAGTGTCGCTCTCGGGGAGCCAGTGTGGAACCTCAGATTGGATTCGAACCGAGTAGTCGAGCTTTGGAGTGCTCCGAAACCGCGGCCTACTCCGCTCTGGACCCTGCTCGATTCCTTGTTAACAAGTGGTTGTGGTATGCACTTGCCCAAAAACCGCGATCATTCCGAACGAAACACGTCCGAAAGCACAATAGAACCACGGGCGTCGATATATGACCAAAAGGCCCCCGTCTTAACCAACGCCAAGCCCTCCACAAAAGAGGTCGCATCAGAAAAGCTGGGTTGAATAACCATCGTTCCAGTCGTATCAATGTACCCCCAGCGACCACCAACCTCCACAGCTGCCAGTCCCTTTGAAAACCCGAGTGTTCGGCGAAAGCGGATCGGTATTTTGATGCGTCCTGTCTTGTCGATGAACCCAGCCCTTGAGTCACCTTGGTTTATGGGTGCCAGACCACCGGCGAAAGTCCCGAAGTCTTGATAGAGTGTTCCGAAATCCCATCCGGCCGCCCTTAATGCCAGATGCCCGTCAGGTGTGATGTATCCGGGGCCATCGGGACCGCGCACAGGTGCCAATCCTTCGTGAAAGGGATCGATCGATTGGAACTCATACGGGACGATCAGAGCGCCTGTCCGGTCAATCAGACCCAACTTTTTCTCCTTTTCACTCCAGACAACTGCCAGACCGGATGAGAAGGGCTTTACCTCGTCGAACATGGGAGGAATTGTCATCTTTCCGTTGGGATCGATGTATCCCCATTTGCCGCCGTCCATGGTTGTCACTTCGCCCGCAACGTCCCGTTTGCCACCTACGCCCACTGCGGCGAGACCTTCTGAAAAATCTTGCACCCAGTCAAACCGTGGTTCCACGATGACTCTGCCTAACCGGTCTATGAAGCCCCATCGACCGCCGTATACCCACACAATTTGCTCGTTGCCTCGACTCTCCGCGTCCACCCATACGGCGGCTAATCCATCGGAGAATGGGCGAATTTCCTGAAATCGAGGACTCACAACAAAGGCGCCACTTCGATCGATGAGTCCCGCGCGTCCACTCACGGTGACGGACGCCCGCTCTTGCTGGAAGTCCGTTGCCGCGTCGAAGCGGGGCGGAATGGCGAACTCGCCGGATTCCTTTATGTAACCCCATTTCTCGCGTAACCTAACCGCTGCTAGTTCATCGAAAAAGTCCCGGGCATCCGTGAATCGGGGCGGAATGACCACTTGCCCTGATCGAGTCATGTAGCCCCATTTTCCATCGCGTTGAATGCGGTACAATGGGCCCGAGTCCTTTGCCTTCACGGGGATTACCGTGGAGTACGTCGTTGCTGCAGCAGTTCCTGCCAACAGCACTCCTAGCAATATCGCCAACTGCCCAAATGTAGCCGCCACTGCCATGGGGTCCACACCTTGACTGTAGCAGGGCACATGACCGCTAGCGAGAGTTCGGTCACCGCAGTTAAGCGACGTCTCCACCCTTGCGGTTCCGCGAGCGCACCGGGTGGCGTAGCGTTCAAGAAGAAACCCTTCTGGGCACCCAGACTGGATGCGTGTTCCGATATTGCGTGGACTTTGTTGATTTGGAAGCGCTTGGATTGGTTCGAGCGGTCCCTGTTTCAGGCTGCATAAGTTCGAAACGTATCCAGACTGGGGAGCCAAACCATTTTCAAACACCGCCAGCAGCTCGGGCTCCGGCTGGAGCCCGCCAAGGTTCCGGTGGAGCATCTGGTGATCGATCACATCGAGAAGGTCACGGAGAACTGAGTGGCGCAGCGGCCCTGGCCGGGCAATACGGTCTCAATTCAGGCGCGCATGAGTTGAGGCGAAGCACGGTCACTGCTTCGACTTCATCACCTGGAATTACTCCCTTAGAGGCGACCGAAGTTGCGGCTTGTTGTGGGGTCGCTCTGCGTGGCCTGGGTGCGGATGGGTTCGAAGCGGGCCCGAAGGAAACGGATGAACGCGTTGGTAGTGGTCGCACCGGCAGGCGGCTTACCCTGCATCCCGGATTGGAGCCAGACAGTGGCAGCGTGTTCGGCAGCCGCATCCAGCGGCGCCGGATTCCAGAGGGATCCGAACCAGGCGAACATCGTGCGCAGGCGGTGGCGCATGGAGGGGCCGCCGTGGTCGGCGCCACGAACAAGATGGTATTCGTGGGAGAGGTCGAGATCCCAGAGCACGCGATGGAGGAATTCAGTGCCGTCGTGAGCGTTGAGGAAGTCCCGATCACCGGCTTCCAGGTAAATGGCGAGGCCGGAATCGCGAATTGGCTGTGCATTCGCGCGAGCCCGGTTGGCGGGATTGTTTGACTCCCAGAGCAGAGCATCGCGCACGGGACCGATCAACTGCGGCGGGCCGCCCGCGGCATGGTGGAGACGGTTCCGCGCGCCGACATCAGATTCGCGGAGGCCCGGCTCAAGCATGGGTTGCATGGCGGCGACGGCCGCGAAGAGGTGGGGCCGCGTGAAGGCCAACTTGAGCGCACCGTAACCGCCGCCGGAGATGCCGGCAATCACGGCGGAGTCGCTGACGTGGCAGACGGAGCGGAGGTGGGGAACAAAGTCGCCGGCAAGGAAGGAGTCCCAGCGCGTATGTCCGGTGGGTTCCTCTATGTAATAGTCGAGTCCGGAAGTGGGCGTGGCGATGACCATGTGTGGAACGAAGCTCTCGGCCCACCACCGGTCGAACACCGGCTGGAGGTCGAACAGGGAATCGCGCGTGCCGCCGGCTCCTAAGAGGAGCACGCACAGCGGCAGCGGTCCCTCCCGGCTGGGCGTGAGCACGGCGTAAGGGATGGGCGCGGGGAGGTGCTGTGATGAGATGTCGTGGAGCGTGACGACGGAAGGCATCGGGGAGTTCTCTTTGGAATGATAGCGCGGGACCCCAGCGCCTTATCTGGTGATAACCCGTGATGGAAGAAAATTGCCTGAACCGCTTCGACTCCTTATGAAAATGAAGCCGTTCTTCCGGCGCGCCTCGGCAGCTCACGGCCATGCCACGGGTTCAAATCAGGAAACCTGCTAAGACCCTGCTTCGATAAGCCTCGCGTATTGCNNACCCGCGATTGATTCAAATCGTAATATGCGATGTGCAGCGCCGGACCGTTAAATGAAAGGTTTGCGTACCCGTTATAGCCAACATCGAGTTCCTCGTCGCTGGGATAACGCCTGTTATCCCAGGCGAGCCATCTACAATCCGGAATGTCCGGAGCCGCGCCGCGCCCGACGGGCATGCCGCCGTGGCCTATACATCGCCCGTACGCTTCGATGCCCTCCTTGACGCTGAACTTCTCATAAATCGCCAGCCTGTGCTCGTGGCCCCAAAACCAGATGACCGGCCGGTGAATCAGCTTCGCCAGTTGCTTCGCCGGAATTTGATACCAACCCTCGAACCCGGAGTGCGAACCGTGATGTGACAGCAGAATCAATCCGCGTTTATCTCCGTC
>PLZX01000141.1 GCA_003152325.1 Bryobacterales bacterium
GATCGACCTGGGCTTCAGCGGGGCGCTGCGAGCGGCGGCAACGGTGGTTTCGGACGATCCGCTTTTCGGCCTGATTGCCTATGGGGGGGATTTGAAGCGGGCCCGCGGATCGATTCAGGTGGTGCCGAGGGACGGCCTGCGCGTGCGCTTCGACATTGTGCGCGGGGCCGCACGGGTGCAGATAGCGCTCGACAACGACGGTTTTGCGAAGGATCAGGCTGTGACGTTCAACGATGGGCTGAGCCAGATTGCGTTTCAGGTGGAAAACCGGAGCGGGAGCCAGCATGAAACCACGATGCACTTGCAGGGCCTGCCTGCGGGCACATACCGCGTATCGGTGGATGGCAAGGGGCTAGCGCCGGCCCAGATTCGAAGTGGCGAGGCAACCGATGTCAAAGTGCCCATGAGAGCGGGAGCGGCCAGCCACGTGACGATTAGCCGCAGTTAAGCTTGCGGTCCGAGCAAAGGGGGCATACAATTTGCGCATGCGGAAGTATCTTTGGTTGATCGCACTGTGCGCGCCGCTGGGGGCGCAGCCGGTATTCAGCGACATTTTCCCGCCGGACGAGTTTGCGGCACGCCGCGCCAGAGTGATGGAAAAGATCGGCGACGGCGTAGCCATTATGCTGGGCACCACGGAACCTGCGGGCGAAATGCCGTTCCGGCAGGCCAACCAGTTCTATTACGCCTGCGGCGTGGCGGAACCGCGCGCCCTCCTGGTGATCGACGGCAAGACCAAAAGGAGCACGCTGTTCCTGAACCCGCGCAATGCGCAGCGGGAGAACAGCACGTTCGGGCCGGGACTCGCGCCGGGCGACGATGCCGCAAAGGCCACCGGCATCGACGCGGTGCTGCCGCGCAGCGACTTCAAAGCGATGATGGACGGCTTTGCCGCCGAGGGCCGCACCATCTACACGCCCTTCCGCGCCGAAGTGTTGAGCAGTATCTCGTCAGGCGATCCGGACCGGCTATGGACCGCCAATAAGAACGATCCGTGGGACGGCCGCACCTCGCGCGAACTGGCCTTTCAGGCGCACTTGAAGGAAGCTGCCCCGAAGTCGGAAATCAAGAACCTCGACCCGATTCTCGACCAGATGCGCGGCATTAAAGATGCGCGCGAGATCGCGATCATACGCGAAGCGACGCGCATCGCCGGCTTGGGACTCATGGAGGCCATGCGCGACGCCAAACCGGGCTTACACGAATACGAACTGCAGGCCGATTCGGAATTCGTTTTCAAGAAGTACGGGTCGTTTGGCGCGGCTTACTTCGCCCTCATCGGTACTGGTAAGAACACTTATTACACGCACTATAATAAGAACACAGCCGTCTTAGCGGATGGCGACTTAGTGCAGATGGATTATGCCCCGGACTATAAATATTACCAGTCCGACGTAACGCGTGTCTTTCCGGCCGACGGCAAATTCACGCCGTGGCAGAAAGAATATTACAACATCTATCTGAAGCTATACCAGGCGGTAATGACGTCCATTAAGCCGCACGTGACGGCGGGCGCCGTGATCAAGGACGCGGTAGTCAAGATGGACTCGATCATGGCCTCTTACCCATTCACCGATGACAAGATCAAAGGTGCCGCCACCGCCTTCGTCGAGCAATACCGGCGACAGCAGGATAACCCCCGCGCCGGCCTGGGCCATACCGTGGGTATGGAAGTACACGACCGCCCCATGCCGACGCCCACGCTCGAACCNNCACGGGCTGAGCGAAGCGCACTTTACGTTACAGACGCCGGCAATCCGGAAGTAACTTTACTGACCCAGCTTGAGCGGCTCGAGACCTTGCGCGGGCGCGGCGTTGTTGTAGGCCGGGACATCGACATCCATCAGCTTTCGGTATTGTTCCCGGACCGCGCCGAGTTGCTCTTCCAGATCGTGTACCAGGCCGATGGCGGTTTCCGTGGGAGCGTAGTCGGCGCCTCCGGAATACTTTCCGGTGCCGGTTCCCAGCGATCCGTTGAGCCGGAGAAAGTTGAGATACAGACGGGCCGCTTCGGAATCCGACTTCTCGTCGCTGAGCGAGTCGGAATGTGAGATGAGCTGGAACTCCACGTCTTGCAGCTTGCCGTCCAGTTGCTCCAGGGCAGCCGCGGCCGGATGGGACTTGCGCTGGTCTTCGATCTGTTTGCGCAGGCGCTCGATCTGGTTGGTCATGTCGGAAACCACGCTGATGTCTTCGCGCACCTTGAGCTGTAGGCGCACGGAGGATTGGATGTCGGCTGCGGTGCCGTGGCTCCCGGGCGGCAGCGCAATCTCCAGCGTCTGAGTGTAGGCCTTGCCATCGACAATCAGGCGAACGGTATAGCGGCCGGGCGCGGCGATGGGTCCGAACTCGGCGGTCTCCATGCCTCTATGCGCCACCGGCCGGGTGTCCGAACCTTGAAAGCGCGGCTCCTCCCAGATGTGAGGATTCTCGGGCGGCGTCGTGCGCAGCACCACCAGGCGGGGCGGCTCGTAGCGCAGATCCCAATCGGTGCGGTTGAGGCCGGGCTGAAGGTTGTCGGGATCCAAGCGCGCTACCAGGCCATCGGCCGAATCCAGAATCTCGATTTCGATGGTGTCGGGGGGAGCGTTGAGGACGAAGCTCAAGGTGGCGTTGGCGCCTTCGAGGAGCCGGAAGGCGGTGCGCGGCGCCAGCAGGCGAGGGGCGGCGGCGGGGTCCTGCACCGAAGACGAGGCGGCCAGGAGGCCAACTCCAGCCAGCGCGATGAAGGC
>PLZX01000083.1 GCA_003152325.1 Bryobacterales bacterium
GAAGTCGGCTCCCTGGTTCATCTCCACGTACTTCTTCTCTTTCAGATACCAGAGCGTGAATTCCAGGTACTCGCGCGGAATCGCCATCAGCTCTTCCAGTTCCAACAGCGATACGCTGGGATGTTCGTGGTTGCGCCGCCTCTGGGCGTACAACAGACACAGCACGCCCAGCCGCCGGTTTGCTTCACCTTGTTTCTCATCCACAAAGGCTCGCGCCTGGAACATGGGTAGCGGGCGCGGCGTTTCGGTTTGGCGCAGGCTGTCGTAGCGCGCGCGGGTGTCCGGATTGCTGAGCACGCGGTACGCTTCGGAGAGCAACAGGAATCGCTCCTGATCGCCACTCTCCGGATTGTCCGGGTGGTAGCGGGTCGCCATGATCCGGTACACGCGGTGGATGGTTTCGATGTCGGCCTTGGGGCTAAGTTGCAGGGCTTCGTAGTAATCGGCGTCGGCCACCACACCCTGGGTCATCCGCTTGGTCGATTCGGAGAATTCCAAGCCGATGCGGAATAGCGTGTCGCGCGCCACCGTGTAGCGCACCACCGCTTCCAGCGGGAAGGCGTATCGCGCCACGTCCATGTAGACTGGCATACCGGGCGCAATGGCCGCAGGGCATTCCAGGCAGATACCGGTTTCCGAAATGTCCACCGCCCGGGGTCGCAGCGTGGAGACTTTCCCCGACTGGTCTTCCCAATACAGGGTCACCTGAAAATCGGCAGGCTCGCGATGGTATTGCCGTTGGGTTCTCTTCATGCGCGCGCTCCCTGGCGCAGCAATCTCTTCACGCGCGCCACCAGCTCGAGCGGATTGAATGGCTTGATCAGGTAATCGTCCGCGCCCAACTGGAATCCTCTGAGGATGTCGGGCTCCTGCTGCCGCGCCGAAAGCATCACCACCATCGTGGGCAGGTTCTCCGCGCGGATGGCGGTCAACACTTCATAGCCGTCGGCTTGCGGCATATTCACGTCCAGCACGGCCACTTGCGGCTGGGTTTCGCGGATGACGCGCAACGCTTCTTGGCCGTTGTCGGCCGTCTGGCACTGCATGCCGTAGTTCCGCAGGATGGAGCGCAGCAGCGCCAGAATGATCGGGTCGTCGTCCGCCAGCAACACGCTCGGGGAAGCCACTCCATTGCGCGGTTCAGCCCTTGGAGCCTGCGGCACGACCGGCTTGGGAGGCGCCGCGGCCGTCGAGGTGCGCAAACTTGCCAACGCCAACCGCATCAAAACTTCCTCGGGCTCCCACGTGCCTGCCAGGTATTCCGCCGCCGCCGATTGCATGCCGGGCGCCAGGTTCATCAAGTCGGCCCGCTCTCCGGCCAGCAGCAATCTGCCCGTGCCGGCGCCGGCCGCCGCCGCGCTCAGCCGTTCGGCATCCATGCCGGGTTGCACGTGCAGGATGGTCAGGTCGCACTCGCGGATGGATTGCGATTCCAGTTCGTCGGTGATCGAAAACAGCAGCGGCCGTGCCTCCACTCGCCCCAGCGCCGCGCAGATGGCGTCGGAGCGCTCCGCCGGCAGACCGACCAGCGCGATGCGCTTTCCCTGAAGCGCCCGCAGGACGTGATCCGGCTCCGGGATATCTTCACTCTCGATCAGTTCGTCGAAAGTCATGTACAGGTCGCTGAGCGCTTCTCGCAGGGCGCCTGGCCGCAAGGGAGATTCGGCCAGCAGTTCTTCGCCGTATCGCGCCAGTTTCGTGATGGTGGGGAATCCCAGGGTTCCGCCGCTGCCGGCCCACTCGTGCAGTTGGCCGGACATGCGCACCGAATCCAAACGGATATCCAGGCTCTCCAGAAACGCCCGGCTGCGGCCCGAGCCTTCGCGCAGGAAACGCCGCCGCAAGGCTCCCATGTCCGGCGCCGGCACTCTCGGCGCGGGCGGTGTCACCTCGATCGTGGGAGGCGCGGCCGTTTTCTCACCCAGCAGGTCCCGTACTCGCGCCGCCAAAGTGGCGGTGTCCACCGGCTTGGTAATGTAGCCTTCGCAACCGGCTTCGATGGCTCGCGCATTGTCGAACCGGGAGGTCGAGGCCGTTAGCGCTGCTACCTTGATGCCGCGGGTCCGGCAATCGCCTTTGATCCTCCGGGTCATCTCCAGACCGTCCATGCCGGGCATTTGAATATCCGTCAGCACCAATGCCGGCCGGAAGTCGTCCAGCATCTGCAAAGCCTCCTCGGCCCGCCCCGAGGTGCGGACCTCGAAGCCTTCATAGGTCAAAAGAAGCCGCATGAGCTTTAGGTTGACGGGAGAATCGTCGACCACCAGGATGGATGCTCCGGTCATTGTCTCCTCCCTCGCGAATTTCTCGCCAGCCGCGCCCAGGCGCGGCGGATCAGGTCGTGCCGTTCGCGCAGAGCGCATTCCACCACTAGTTCATCGCGCGTGCGCGCGCAATTGGCGCGGTACTCATCCTCGGCGAACTCCGATAACCAGAGGAAGTCGCCGAGCCACTCTTCCAGTTGATCGTTGTCCAGCCTCGCCCACAACCACGTGCCCGCATCGAGCACTGCGGCGATGGCGAGCGGCCCAGCCGGATTTCCCGAATATGTTCTGATCTGGAGCATGTCCCTCTGCTTGTTTCGCTGATGCCATCATGGCCTGAAAACTCCAAACGAAAAAGGGCCAAACGTACTTCCGCCGTACCGAATGGCGGCGAAAGTGCCATGAGTACCACGGATTTGGAAACGCTACCCTTGACGGCTATGCCGTGTGCGCGCCGCGCCGCATGAGCAGCCACGCGGCGCCGGCGGAGCACAGCCCGAGCGAGATCCATTGCGAGGTATCGAGAGGGGTTCCCCAAAGATTGCCCTGTTCGTGGAATCGGAAGAACTCCACCGCGAAGCGTACTGCGCCGTAGAGCAGCAGATACAGCATGATGATTTCGCCGCGGCGATGCGGCTTGCCGATGCGCCAGTAGAGCAGGGCGAAAATCGCGAACTCCGAGAAGGCTTCGTAAAGCTGTGTGGGATGCAAGGGCACGTTGAGCGGCACGCCCACGATTTCAGCCGCCACGCGGCTGTGGAACGTGACGGCCCACGGCAGATGACACTCCACGCCCCAGCAGCAGCCGGCCGAAAAGCAGCCGAGGCGCCCGATGCCATGGCCGAGCGCGATCCCCGGCGCGCAGACATCGGCCGTCCGCCACGCCGGCAGGCCGGTCTTGCGCATGTACCAGAAGGCCACGGCCAGCGCGCCGATGAGCCCGCCATAGAAGACGCCGGCCGCGCGCAACGTGTCCAGGGTGAAAATGTCAGCTGGATTTTGGCGGTAGCGAGGGTCCACCACGAACATCATGAGCTTGGCGCCGCCGATGGCCGCTAGCGCGCAGTAGATCACCAGGTTCGTGAGGGCCTCGGCATTCAGTCCTTCGCGTTTGCCCAGCCGCGCCGCGATCCACAGGCCGGCCAGAAATGCCAGCGCCACCAGCACACCGTACGTGTGCAGGAATGAGAGATGGAAGAGTTCAGGATACATTCGCCGTCCGCCGTTTGGGCCGGATGAGATCGATCACCAGCAGCCCGCTTCCGATCACCACGGCCGAATCTGCCACGTTGAACGCGGGCCATTGATACTGGCCGGCGTAGAACAACAGGAAGTCCGTCACGCGTCCCCACAGAATGCGGTCGAGAAGGTTGCCGGCCGCTCCTCCCAGCACCAGCGCGAAGCCCCAGCGGGACGCCGTGTCCAGCCGCTCCGGCTTCCAGAGCAGCGCGCTCACCGCCACCACGGCCACCAGCGCCCCCAGAATCAGCAGCGTCGTGCGCCATTGGGAAGTGGAGTTGTTGAACAACCCGAAGGCTACCCCGCGGTTCTCCGAATGGATGATGTCGAAGAAGCCCGGGATGATGCGGTGAGTGTCGAGGAACGAGACGTGGCGTTCGATCCACCACTTGGTGAGGCGGTCGAGCGCGAGTATTGCCGCCGCCGTGCCGTACGCTTTCACGCGGAGATCAGCCATGGATTGGGAATCACCATTATGGTAACAGGCGCGAGTATTGCCGCGGCACGAAACGAGCTATCGCAGCGTCTGATATGTTGATGAGGATGGACTCTGCGAGCACTCCGGCGGCGCCACCCAAACCGTTCCGCGTACTGGTGTGCGACGACCAGCCGGACGTGCTGGAAGCTATGCGGCTCCTGTTGAAAGGCCACGGCCACCACGCCGTGACCGTGGATTCCCCGCGCGACCTGCTGCGCACCGCCCGCGACCAGGCCTTCGACCTGATTGTGGCCGACCTCAACTACACGCGCGACACCACCAGCGGGCAGGAGGGCCTCGACCTCCTGGCCAGCCTCGAGGCCCAGGGCAACGTCACACCGGTAGTGGTGATGACCGCCTGGGGATCGGTGGATCTGGCCGTCGAGGCCATGCGCCGTGGCGCCTGCGATTTCATCCAGAAGCCCTGGGATAACAACCGCGTCATCGCCGTCATTCGAAAGCAGGCGCAAGTGGAACGGCGGCGGAGGTCGGAGCTGGAAATCGCCGCCAACGTACAGCAGAAGCTCTTTCCGCACTCGCCTCGGCGGAACCTCGAGACCATCGAATACGCCGGCCATTGTGTGGCCGCGCGCGAAGTGGGCGGCGACTATTACGATTTTCTGGAAGTCTCCGGCAACTCGTCCGCCTTCGTTCTGGGCGATGTCTCAGGCAAGGGTGTGCCGGCGGCGCTGCTGATGGCCAACCTCCAGGCCTGCTTCCGCAGCCAGGAACCGCAAGCGCTACTCGAACCCGCGCACGTTCTCGAAACCGTCAACCGGCACTTCTACGATTCCACCGCGGCGGAGCGCTTCGCCACCCTGTTTCTCGGCGTCTACGACGACCGCACGCGCGCTCTCCGCTATGTCAACTGCGGCCATGTTGCGCCGATGCTCTTGCGCGCGTCCGGAGAGATGGAGACGCTGGAACCCACAGCTACCGTGCTGGGCGCATTTCGCCGTTGGAGCTGCGCAGAGCGGGCCACGGTGCTTGCGCCGGGCGACTTGCTGGCGGTCTATTCCGATGGCGTCACCGAAGCCGAGACCGTATCCGGCGAAGAATTCGGCGAGCAGCGGCTGATCAAGGTGCTGCGCGAGAACGCCGCCCAGCCGGCTGCCGCGGTAGTGGAAGCGATTGTCGACGAGGTGACGCGGTTCAGCCATGGCTCGCGCTACGATGACGTGACCGTCGTGGCGCTGCGCGGGCTCTAGGGATGCCGTGAAAGCCAGCAGTTGTACTCGTCGGTACATTCAAATTCCCAGCAAGTCTTTGGAAGCCTCGCTCCGCTTGCATATGTCAAAGAGTCGCTACATAATTCTGTCAGAGCTCAAAATTTTATTATTTCTCGAGGCTTTTAGTTGTGGCGTGCAAGGCTTGTCCTGAATCGCGCAATGACTAGGCTTCAAAGGAAGAGAACCATGCCAAGGCGAGAAAGGAGAATGGGCTCGGACGCGACGGCCCTCCAAGAGTCGCCGGAATCCATGTCAAGCGGCGCAGCAAAAAAGACGATGCCTGAAAGGGGCACCGTAAGCGCACCAATGAAAACCGCCGCGACCGTCAGCCCAAATGAAAGTGAAATCGCCGCAGTTGCGTATCAACTGTGGTTGGACGAAGGCTGTCCCGTTGGATCGGATGAAGAAAACTGGTTCCGGGCAGAAGCGATACTCAAAAATTCGTTCGTCGCCGGGAGCGAAGATCTGTTGAGAGATTCCTCGGCCTCCCAGCCAGAATTTCGGACTTGCGAGCTCCGATGGGAGGGACATTGGGAGGTATGGGAAAGTGAATGGGGCGGCGCCCGATGGATCTGGGATTGAGTCGCTCCCTATTGTCGAGAATCCTCGTAGACAAAAGATATAAGACCCTAATACCCCAGTTCGGTGTATAGTCGTCTTCGCAGGAGGATCCCGTGACGGGCGGTGGAGTGCTTCCCATCAATCGGCGGAAGGATCAGCGATACCCAATCGGCTTGAAGCTCCATTACAAAACCAAGTTTGCGGGTAGCGGCACCGGCGAAGTCGCCAATATCAGTAGCAGTGGCATCTACTTCCAAACCCAGGACCGCTTGCCGGTGGGGGCGCGCATCGACGCCGCCATGAACTGGCCCTTCCTGCTCGACGGCCGCTGCCCTTTGCAGCTCTGTATCCGCGGCCATGTACTACGCAGCAACGGGCTCGGTATCGCGGTTTCGATTGGACAGTATGAGTTCCACACAGTCGGCACGGCTGACCATGACATGGTCGCGGCGCTCGTCTATTGAGGCCGGGCTGGCGGAGATCGGTTTCTTCTAACCGTCGTTCCGCTCGATCGAAATCAACTTTTCAAAGAACCGCTTGATCAGCATGCGGGAGGTGGTGTCGAGCAGGCGCTGGCCTATGGCGGCGATGGTGCCGCCTACCTGTACGTCGCCGTCGAAAGCCACTTCGGTGGATGCGCCGGAGCCGGCCAGCGTTAAGAGGCCTTCGCCTCTCATGAAGCCGATCTTGCCGGAGCCTTCGACCGTCAGGCGGAAACGGTCGAGCGGCTCCTGATCGGCGATGCGGACTTTACCGTCGAACAGGCCCGAGAGGCTGGCGAGAGTGAGCTTCATTTTCATGTGGTACTCGCCGGGGCCGATCAGTTCGAGCGCATCGCAGCCGGGCATGCAGCGGGCCAGCACGACGGGGTCCTGCAGAGTGGCCCAGGCACGTTCGCGCGGGACGGGAAGAGTATAGGCCCCGGCGATTTTCATGCGATCTTCGCCAGCGCAGCCTGGAGAGCGCGCGCGCCGTGGATGCGCGCCAGGTGCAGCCGGTAATCGGCCGAGGCGTAGAGATCGGAACTGGGCTGCGCGCCCTGAGCGAAGACCGCGGCGCCGCCGGCTTCGAGCTGCTGTTCGGCGGTGCGGTCGCGGAATGCGCAGGCCGCCAGACCCGTGATGCCGATGCGCGCCATGGCGATGCGCGTTCCCTGCTTGCGCACGCGCGCGACCACGCCGACGACGGCGAAGCCGGAAGCCGGATGCGCCACCTTCTCATAGGCCCAGCCCTCGGCGGAATCTTCGGCGGGAACCTGGATTTCGAGGACGATCTCGCCGGGCTCAAGCGCGGTGGTGAAGGCGTCGAGGAAGAAATCGGACGCGGCGATCACGCGGTCCGACGACGCCGAGACCACGCGGATGTTGGCTTCGAGAGCCAGCAGCGCGGCCGGATAATCGGCGGCCGGGTCGGCATGCGCGATGGAGCCGCCGATGGTGCCGCGGTTGCGCACCTGCACGTCGCCGATGGAGGAGGCCACTTCGGCCAGCAGCGGCGCGCGGCCGCGAACGGCCGCCGCGATTTCAATTTCGTGGTGAGTGGCCATGGCGCCGATGTGCACCACACCGCCGGATTCGGAGATGCGGTTGAGCTCCGGCACGCGGCCGAGATCCACTACGTGAGACGGTGCGGCGAGGCGCAGTTTCATCATGGGGATGAGGCTCATGCCGCCTGCCAGAATTTTGCAATCCGGATCGGCGAGCAGTGCGAGCGCGTCCGGCAGCGTACGCGGCGCGGAGTATTCGAAGTTTTGCGGGATCATGCGCGGCCTTTCTGTTGGATGAGCTTCCAGATCTTTTCGGGTGTGAGCGGCATGTCGATGTGGCGGACGCCCAGCGGCGCGAGCGCGTCGACCACCGAGTTGACCACCGCGGGCGAGCAGCCGATGGTGCCGGCCTCGCCGACGCCTTTGACGCCGAGCGGATTGACAGGCGAAGGCGTCACAGTGTGGCTGCTTTCGATCCACGGCATCATGGGCGCGCGCGGGATGGCGTAGTCGGTGAACTCGCCAGTGATCAGTTGGCCGGTGTCGTCATAGACGGCATGCTCCCAGAGCGCCTGGCCCAAGCCCTGCGCCACGCCGCCGTGGATCTGGCCATCCACAATCAGCGGGTTGATGATGTTGCCGATGTCGTCCACGCACACGTAGCGGCGGATCGCGATCGTGCCGGTGTCACGATCCACTTCGGTGACGACGATGTGGGCGCCAAACGGGAAAGTGAAGTTGGGCGGTTCCCAGAAGCGCGTGGCCACCAGGCCCGGTTCCGTGTTGGGCGGCAGCTTGACTGCGCGATAAGCGGCCCCGGCCATCTCGGCGACGGAGACGGATTTGCCGGTTCGCTCATCTGTGCAGGAACCCCCGGAAAATGTCACGTCGTCCGTATCGAGCAACATGGCGCCGAACTTTTTGATTTTGGCCTTGAGGTCCTGCAGGGCGTAGTAGAGCGCTGTACCCCCGATGGCGGTGCCACGCGAACCGAACGTTCCGATGCCGTACTGCACGATGTCGGTATCGCCGTGGATCACCATCACGTCGTCCATCTTGACACCCAATTCGTCGGCGACAATCTGCGCGAAGGTGGTCTCCTCGCCCTGCCCGTGTGGGGACGCTCCCGTGAGTACGGTGACTTTGCCGGAGGGCTCGATCTTGACCGTGGCGCTCTCCCAACCGCCGGCCGGCATGGCGGCCGAAGGGCCCATGGCGCAAATCTCGCCATACGTGGACAAGCCGATTCCCATGAGCCGGCCCTCCTCGCGCGCACGCTGCTGCTCGGCGCGGAGGTTGGGATAATCCACCAGGCCGAGCGCGGCGATGAGCGGCGCCCTGTAGTTGCCGGAATCGTATTGCAGGCCCGTGGCGGTGGCATACGGGAAGCGATCGTTGGGGACGAAGTTCTTGAAGCGGATGTCGGCCGGGTCCATGTGGAGCTCGGCGGCCAGGATATCGACCATGCGTTCGATGCCGTGGGTGGCTTCGGGGCGGCCGGCGCCGCGGTAGGCGTCAGTGGGGAAGCAGTTGGTGAAGGCTCCGATGATATCGGCGGTGATATTGGCGAAATGATAGAGGCCCGGCATCATCAACACGGAAAGCGTGGGGATGGCGGGCGTGAGGAGCTGATGGTAGGCCCCGAGGTCCTGGATGAGTTTGAGCTTCATGCCGAGGATGGTGCCGTCGCGCCGCGCGGCGAGTTCGAAGTAATCCGCATGGCCGCGTCCGTGGATGGTGACCAGAAAGTTCTCGCGGCGGGATTCGATCCACTTGACCGGGTGGTTGATACGCGAGGCGATCCAGGCCATGAGGGCCTCTTCGGCGTAGACGTTGAGCTTGGAGCCGAAGCCGCCGCCCACTTCCGGGGTGATGACGCGCAGATGGTTTTCGGGCATCCCCAGGATGCCGGCCACCAGCGAGCGCACCAGGTGTGGGATCTGCGTGGAGGTGTGCAGCGTGATGGACTTCTCGCCGGCGCGCCACTCCGCCACTACGCCGCGGGTTTCCATGGCCATGGGGATGAGGCGCTGGCTGGTGATGCGCTGCTTGACGATGACCTCGGCATCGCGGAAGGCCTGGGCGGTGTCGCCGCCTTCCTGGTGGAAAGTGAAAGCCACGTTGTCGGGCCACTGGGGGTGCACGGCCGGCGCGCCGGGGGCGATGGCCTTTTCCGGATCGGCGACGGCGGGGAGGGGTTCGTAATCCACTTCGACCAGGTCGGCGGCATCGGCCGCGATGTAGCGGTCGGTCGCCACCACCGCGGCCACCGGATGGCCGCAGAAATAGACGCGATCCTGGGCCAGCAGATGATGATGAGGCACGCGCAGGTCGGGCAGGGAAGCCCCGGTGGGCACGGGGCCGAGGTGCGCGACATCGGCGCCGGTGAATACCGCGGCCACACCGGGTAGTGCGAGCGCCGCGCGCGTGTTGATGGAGCGGATGCGTGCCGCGGCGTGCGGGCTGCGGACAAAGGCGGCGTGGTGCATGCCGGGCAATTTGAGATCGTCCACGTAAACCGCCGTGCCGGTGATGAGGCGCGGATCTTCCTGGCGGCGGATACGCTTCCCGACCAGGGTCTCGGGCTTGGACACAGTCGTGGCCATGGCTACGCTCCTGCCTTTCCCGCGGCGGCGCGGACCGCGTTGACAATGTGCTGGTAGCCGGTGCAGCGGCAGAGATTGCCTGCCAGACCGTGACGGATTTCCTGGTCGGTGGGGTGCGGATTGTCGGCCAGCAGTTGTTTGGCGGAGAGGATCATGCCGGGCGTGCAGAAGCCGCATTGCAGGCCGTGCTCGTTCCAGAAGGCTTCCTGAACCGGATCGAGCCGGTCGCCCGCGGCGAGCCCTTCGATGGTGACGATGTGGCAGCCATCGGCCTGCACGGCAAACATGGTGCAGGCTTTGATGGCGCGACCGTCCAGCAGCACCGTGCAGGCGCCGCAGGCGGAAGTCTCACAGCCGATGTGCGGACCGGTCAACCCGGCGGTTTCGCGCAGGTAATGGATCAGCAGGAGCCGGGGCTCCACGGGATCGGTGCGCTCAGTTCCGTTGATGTGCAGTTTGATTGTGTGTGGCATGACAGGCATCCGGGACCCCATACGAGTCCACCCAGCGTGGCTTTGAAAATACCAGAAACAGGAGAGGAAAGAAAGCGCCCGGAGAGATTTCCGGCGATGGGGGCGAATAGGGTATGCTGGTTTCCATGCGATTTCTAGCCACGATGCTGTTAGTCCTGCTTCCGCTCTGCGCCCAGGATGCTCCCCCGCAACAAAAGAAAGGCGGTGCAGGCGGCCCACCGAAGAATCTGAAATTATTGACGCCCGAACAACTGCAAGCCGGCATCATGCAACAGTTCCAGCGAGCGCTCGGAGTGAATTGCCAATTCTGCCACGTGCGTGGGGACTTCGCCAGCGACGAGAATCCCAAGAAACTGCAGGCTCGCGCGATGATCACCATGGCGCATGACATCAACGCCAAGTTTCCCGCTGCCGAAGGCAAAGTCTATGTGACCTGCTTCACCTGCCATCGCGGAAAGAACACGCCGGAAACGGTGGCGCCGGCCGCTCCTCCTGCCGGCGGCGGTCAACCACAGTAAAAGGCGAGATGCATTCAGGCTTATTGCGCCGGTGACGGCGGCAGGTTCATTCTGCTCAGCAGTTCCACGAAGCGTGGGTCCGCCGCAGGAATCCGCGGATCCAGGCGGGCATAAGGCAGATGGACGCTTCGCTCATCGTACGCCACATTGAGCCAATAGAACAGGCGATCCCAATCTTCCACCGCCGCGGCCAGGCCGGCTAACGCCGCGGCAGGCACCTGTTGTTCCACGTGTAAATCATCCCCCTGATCGAGCAGCGTGCGGGCATCGCCCGGTTCACCTTCTATCGCGGACCAGAGCGCTGCCTGTAGCGGGGTATGGAGTTCTCCGGTCAACTGCCGCGCTTTCTCCTTCTGGCCCGCATAGAAGAGCGCGTTAGGGTCATGGGGGAAAAGATTCGCGGCCTTTTGCGCAAACGGAAGCGCGCCCGCCGGGTTTGCGGAGGCCAAGTACTCGTGCACCACATCGCGAAGCATTTCGGGCGAGAGCGGGTCGAGCGTAAGCGCGCTTTGCATCTCGGTGAGGGCGTCACCCAGGCGGCCCTGCGTTTCATACCAATGCGCCAGCCAGTGCTGCGCGAAGCCGGATCCGGGGCTGAGCTGAATGGTGCGATCGAATTCCCGTTTGGCGGTGTTCCAATCCCAGTCATACTGCAGTTTCACAATCGCGAGGGCGAGGTGGGTCTCCGCGGAATCGGCATCCAGGGCGACGGCGCGTTCGGCGGCGTCGCGCGCTGCGGGCATGGCCTCATTGGAGCGAACCAGGCCGTAATCCACGCGATACTCGTTGGCAATCGATTGCCAGGCCCAGGCCAAGGCGAAATCGGAATCCAGGCGCGTGGCCTCGGCGAAGCGTTCGGCTGCCTGGGTGACGGAAGCACCGCCGGCGCGGCCGAAGAAAGCGCGGCCATCCAGGTAGGCGTCATAGGCCTGTGGTGAAGGCTGACGCGGCGTCGGACGTGACGGGACGACGGCGTGAATTCGTTGCGCAAGGGCGCGGACCATTTCCCGCTGAAGGTGAAACGCGTCATTGGCCAGGCGGTCGAAAGTGATCGACCAAAGCTGGTAGCCGTCATCGGTGCGGTGCAGTTGAGCAGTGATGCGCTGGCGGCCGCCGTCATTTTGGATGCTGCCTTCGAGCACCGCGGCGACGCCCAATTGTTCGCCAATGCGTCGAAGGTCGCGAGCCTGGTTCTTGAACGCGAAGGCCGAAGCGTGGGCGGCCACGTGCAGGCCGGGGATGCGCGCCAGGCCATCGATGATTTCGTCGGTGATGCCGTCGCCGAACCAGTCCTGGTCCTTACCGTGGGACAAATCGAGGAAGGGGAGGACTGCGATGGACCGGATACGGGAGCTGGCTGCGCGCGCGTACCACCAGGAACCGGCGGCCGTGAGCGCGGCGACGACGGGAACGGCGGCCAAAACCCAGAGCCAGCGGCGGCGATGCGCGTGCATGCCGGGCGAATCGACGTGAGGGCTGGCAGGGTCAACGGGGGAAGGACGGATGCTCATGCCGGCGTGTCCTTTCATTCTACGCGCAAGCGTGAGGTTCACGAAACCGCGGAGGTTCTAAGCGGGCTACACTGTTTGGACATGATCCACCGGCGCGGGTTCTTTCATTCGGTTGCGGGGTTGGGAGTGGCGGCGGCGGCGGCTGCCGAAGACGACCGGCAGTATTGGCTTCGCCAGTTGACGCGGCTTGCCGATCCGGTGCTGGCGAATCTGGCCGCGGGGACCCTCAAACGAAATATGCCGGTGGAGTGCACGAGCGGGAAGCTGGAAGAGCGGCGGCGGTATACGCACCTGGAGGCCATCGGCCGACTGCTGGCGGGGATCGCGCCATGGCTCGAAGTGGAACTGGAATCCGGGGCGGAGCGCGATTTGCAGCAGCACTATCGAGATCTGGCGCGGGCCGCGCTGGACCGAGCCACCGATCCGGCGTCGCCCGATTTTCTGAATTTTCACGAGGGCTCGCAGCCGCTGGTGGATTGCGGTTTCCTGGCGCAGGCCGTGCTGCGCGCCCCCGGCCAGTTGTGGACGAAACTGGATGCGCGGACGCGGAAGAATCTGGCGGCCGGGCTGGCGGCGTCGCGCGCGATCACTCCGCGGGCGAATAACTGGCTGATGTTCGCCGCCGCTGTGGAAGCGGCGCTGGCCCGCGCAGGCGAGCCCTGGGACGAGGCTCGCGTGGACAACGCCATTCGCGAGCACCAGCAGTGGTATCTGGGCGATGGCGTGTACGGCGACGGCCCGCGGTTCCACTGGGACTATTACAACAGCTTCGTGATCCAGCCCATGTTACTGGATGTGCTGCGCAACATCGGCGCGCACAGCCCGCGCTGGAGGAATCTGGAAGCCGACGCCTTGCAGCGGGCCGAACGGTATGCCGCCATCCAGGAGCGGTTGATTTCGCCCGAGGGCACGTTTCCGGCGGTAGGCCGCTCGATCACCTATCGCACGGGCGCAATGCAACTGCTGGCGCAGGTGGCGCTGTTCGGGTCGCTTGCGGCGCCACTCACCGGTCCGCGGGTGCGCACTGCGCTGACGGCTGTGATGCGGCGATTGCTGGAGGCGCCCGGAACTTTCGACGAGCACGGCTGGCTGACGATTGGCTTCTGCGGATACCAGCCGCACTTGGGCGAAGATTACATTTCGACCGGAAGCCTCTATCTTTGTTCCGCGGTACTGTTGCCGTTGGGCTTGCCGCAGGACGATGCCTTCTGGCAGGGGCCGGCGGAGGATTGGACGTCGCGCCGGCTGTGGCGTGGAGAAGACGCGCCGGCGGACCATGCGATCTAGCGTTAGCGACTGGATGTCAGCGGCGGCAGCGGAATCCGCTGGTGGCCCCGGAAGATCTCGGCGAACGCGGCCAGGATTTCGTCGTGAAACGCGCCATTTCCGGCCAGCAGGTGGTCGGAAGTGGTGACGTTAAGGGGCGCGCCGGTCATGTCACTGACGCGGCCGCCGGCTTCCGAAACCAGCAGAGTTCCGGCGGACATATCCCAGGATTTCAAGCCGAACTCCCAGAAGAAGTCCAGGCGGCCGGAGGAGACGTACGCCAGATCCAGCGCGGCCGAGCCGGTGCGGCGCACGCCGTGCGACGCCATGGCCAACTGGTAATAGAAATGGATGTTGATATTGTGATGCCGCTTGCGGCTGGGGAAACCGGTGGAGGACAGGCTATCGGCCAGACGTTTGGTTTCGGAGACGCGGATGCGGTGGCTGTTGAGGAACGCGCCGGAGCCGCGTTCGGCCGTGAACAACTCCTGGTGGATCGGATCGTAGACCACGCCTGCAATGGCTTCGCCCGCGCGTTCCAGGCCGATCGATACGCAAAACATCGGAAAGCTGTGGGCGAAATTGGTGGTGCCGTCCAGAGGATCGACGAACCAGCGATAGTCGGATGAGCTCTCGTGGCCGCCGCCTTCTTCGGCGACGATCGCGTGGGTGGGAAAATGCGAGCGCAGCCGCTCCACCACCAGCTTTTCGGAGGCCCGGTCGGCTTCCGTCACCAGGTCAAATTCGCCCTTGATTTCGAAGGCCACGCGGCGTTCGTAGTAGCGGGCGAGCAGCGAACCGGCTTCTCGCGCAATCTCAACGGCGGTTTCCAGGTGATGCATGGGCTCGCCCGGGGCTAACCCTCTTCCTGGATGTACTTGATGTCGTGTTTAAAGATGAAGAGGTTGGGCTTGCCGGCGCGGGTGAGACGAATGAAGGACTTGTCGTAATACTCGATGGTGCCCGCCACTTCCTCGCCGTCCTCCATCTTCACGCGGATGGGCGTAGCGTTCTCAATCAACTGTTTGAGGTATTTGGCTTCCTCAAACGTATGTTCCGGCGCGCGCGCGGATTTTGCACCCTGTTGTGATTCGCTCACTGCTGAGGCCGCTTCTTTCTTCCGTTGGGACTGACAGCGGTTCGCGCGTCGGCCGAGCCGGCGCCTTCCGCATCCCCATAATAGCCGTCGCGAGCAGAGACACGCAAATCGGACGACGCAGCCGTAACCTTAAGTTTGTGATATGGGTCCTTGGTCAGGGGCACACCTTGCGGATAGAAGCTCAGCAGGTACTGTGTGCGCAGCTCGGTGATTATGTCCAGGAAGGCCTTGTCGAGCTTGCCGACATCCGGATAGAATGTTCGTCCGCCGGTGCTCTGCGCCAGGAAGAACAGGGCATTTTCGCCGCCGGTATTGCGGCCCGCATTGTTGGTAATCGGAATCACCACCACCGGATAGACAACCGCGTCGGCGAACTGCGCTTGCTTTAGCGCGGTGTGGATATCCACGCTGCTGGTGGTGTTGCCACCGTCGGTGATCACCACGATCACCTTGCGGCCTTCGCGCGGTTCGAGCGCACGCGCGCCCAGGTGAATGGCATCGTAGAGCGAAGTGCCGGCTTCCCCATGGAGCAGCTTCAAACGGGCGTCAAGCGCCGCGTAATTGCGTGTGAAGTTGTGCTCTTCGCGCACTTCGTAATTGAAGCTGTAGAGCGCCACGGCATCCTGCGGGTTGCCCTCCGTGAGCAGAGCATGCAGGAACTTAGCGGCGGAATCCGTTTCGTACTTCAAATCCTTGGCGGTGGAGCCGCTGGTATCGATCAGCAGCACGATGGAGAGCGGTTGCTCGGTGGTGCGCTGAAAGAATGCGATTTCCTGGCGCACGCCGTTGTCGGAAATGGTGAAATCGGATTTCTCGAGCGCGCCCACGGGCTCGCCGGCTGGGTTCTTCACCGTGGCGATCACGTGAACCAGTTGCACCTTGGTCTTGAAGACGGTGGGTTGGGCGGTGAGCGCGGCCGCGCACAGCGCCGCTGCGCCAATGGGTCTAGCCGGCCACCGGAACATTTTGGTCCCACTCTCCTTCCACCCAGACTTCGCCGTCCAGGAAATGCTCCTTCTTCCAGATGGGGACGCGTTTCTTGAGTTGGTCGATGGCTTCCAGCGCCGCTTCGAACGCCGGACGCCGGTGCGCGGCCGTCACCAGGATGGCGACGCTGGTATCGCCGATGAGCATGCGTCCGAGACGGTGCACCATGGCGATGCGCCCGATCTCGCGGCCGCCGGCCAGATCGAGTCCGATCTGGGCCATCATTTTGAGAGCCATCGGCTCATAGCACTCGTAGTCGAGGCACAGCGTGGCGCGGCCGCCGGTGTGGTTGCGGACCGTGCCCTCGAAGGTGATGACCGCTCCTTCGGCGCCTGTGAGCAGACGGGCCGCGAGAGCGCGCGTCTCGATGGCATGGCGCGTCAGAGCGAAGTAATGGCCGGCCTCGGCGATGTGGGAAGGTGCGCCGGTGCCACCCGAGACCGGCGGCAAAAAGGCCACTTCGTCGCCCTCGGCCAGGGGCGTGGAAATCTCCGCAAACTCGTGGTTCCGGGCAACTACGATGCTACCGGCCAATTCCCGCATGCGGGGATAACGGCTGGCGTAGCGTTCGAAAACAGCGCGCAGATCGGCTCCCGGCGGAAAATCGGCTTCATCGGCCGGGCCGCCCGCCAGTTCCCTGAGCATCCCGAAGAACAGCACGCGCACATGCATTGTGGGATTGTAACTTTCAGTCTAACAGACGGTTGCAGACGGGCCGGGGTTGCAGGGAGGATCCTGAAAAAAACGGGGGCCAGGGTTCGCCTGGCCCCCGTTGGGGAGGTTATGGATAGGGACTAGAAGAAAAGCTTCGTCGAGAACTGAATGTTGCGCGGTCCACCGAACCCCGTGATCTGACCAAACGTCGAGCTTGTGTTGGTTACGACCGGGTTGCTCCAGTTGGCGTGGTTCATGATGTTGAAGAAGTCGGCGCGGAAGTCAAGCCTCCACCGCTCCTTAAAGTGGAACTGGCGGCTGAGGGACATATCCCAACTGATCTGGCCAGGACCATAGACCGAATTCCGTCCGAGGTTGCCAAAGGTCCCCGCCGGCTGGACTGCGAAGGCCGCCGGGTTGAACCATTCGCCGAGCGTCTTTGTGCCCGGGTAGACCTGGTCCGGCAAAACCACATTGGGTCTGTCGAGGCCCTGGCCGCTGAGCGAAATGTCCTTGCCGCCATCGGTGAGCTGGATGGGATTGCCGGTGAACAAGCTGATTGCCGGCGCCAGCGACCATCCGGTAGTGACGAATTTGACGGCGCCCGTCCCGAGCCCGGGGCTGACCGCCACGATCGAGGTGTTGAAGACCTGGCGGTGGTCGAAACCGCAATTGCCGCGCTCACCGGTGGCCCGGTTGAGCGGGTTCTGGTAAATGGTGCCCGCCAGTTCCCCGGCGAAATCCCAGGAGCTGACGCAGTGGCTGAGCGTGTAGTTGCTCAGGATGGTGAAACTGTGGGAAAAGCGTTTATTGAGCGACACCAGAAGACCGTTGTACTCGGCGTTGCCGCCGTCGTCGCTCTGTTGGATGTCGCCGTAAAACTGGCCCAAGCTGGGACTAACCAGAGAGGTGAGGCGGCGATTGTTGGCATTGGCTGCCGTGGAGGTCGCCGTGGAGCCGGTGTACATTTCATAGTTGACATCCGTCGAGCCCCAGATGTGGCGCGTGAGGCTGCCCAGGTAGTTGAGCGTAACCAGCCAGTTGTTCGCGACTTCGCGCTGGTAACTGAGGTTGTAATTGATCATGTATTGCACTTTCAGGTTGGGCGGCACGCTGACGTAGGCGCCATATTGCGGGAAAACCAGGTTCCCGGGGAACGGGTCGCCGCCCGGGTAGCTGGCGAACGGAGCGGAGAACTGTCCGGTGGTGATCTGCGCCGAGGAGACGTAGGGAGCGTTGGTGGTCCAGCGCTCGGGGTAGAACAGCTCGGTGGTATCGTGCATGATGGCTACGGAGGCGCGGATGGTTTGTTTGGCATCGCCTTTGGGATCCCATACCAGGCCGATCCTGGGCGAGAAAGTGGCCCAGTGCGAGGCCGTGAAGGCATTCCCGTAAGGATCCTGCGCCGAGTCCTTGGAGAAGATCAGGCCGGCCGGAGCGGTGGGAAACTCGGTGCTGTGCCAACCCTGCAGGAACAGCGGCCAACTGAATTGGTTGCCACGCCCGTATTTATCGTAGGCCGGAACGGATGGCTCCCAGCGGACGCCGACGTTGACGGTGAACCGCGGCGCGGGGTGGAAAGCATCCTGCACGTAGGCGGCGATGACCGTCTGGCGCAGGTAGTCGGAAATCACGTTTCCGTCGGTCAGGCCGGGGCTGGCGTTGAACCGGCCGATCAGCAGGTCCGCCAGGCCGTCACCGGTGATGCCGCCGTTGAAAGTGAACTGGCCGTTGGACTGCTGATTGTTGTACGAGTTGAACTGGTCTTTGCGGCCGTCGAAGCCGAACATGATCTGGTGTTTGCCGCGGATGAGGGTGAAATCGTCAGCCAATTGATAAGTGTTGATGTCAAAGTTGCCGGGAGCGCAGGTGCCGCAGCCGATGGCGAAGCCGCCGCCCGAATAACTGGTGAGGGTGAGCTGCGTGTAGTTCGGAATGGCGACATACATGTTGACGCCCAGGTCTTTGGGACTGAAATAATTGGCCGCGGTGCCGCGGTTGTCCCGGCGCCGGTCGAAGGTCGCGTGGAAGGCGTTGACCAACGTGGGGCTGATGGAGTAGGTGTCGC
>PLZX01000246.1 GCA_003152325.1 Bryobacterales bacterium
ATCGTCAGCCAATTGATAAGTGTTGATGTCAAAGTTGCCGGGAGCGCAGGTGCCGCAGCCGATGGCGAAGCCGCCGCCCGAATAACTGGTGAGGGTGAGCTGCGTGTAGTTCGGAATGGCGACATACATGTTGACGCCCAGGTCTTTGGGACTGAAATAATTGGCCGCGGTGCCGCGGTTGTCCCGGCGCCGGTCGAAGGTCGCGTGGAAGGCGTTGACCAACGTGGGGCTGATGGAGTAGGTGTCGCCAATGGTCATGGTTTCCGAGCGATCCTGGTTGCCCGCCGTGCCGGTGGTCAGAGCATTCTTGCCGTCGAAAATCGACTGCGCAGTGTAATCGTAAAGAAAGTAACGTCCAAAAAAAGTCTGCTTGGAACTGACCACGTAGTCTACGCGGCCGATCCATTCATCGTCGGGATTGTTGGCCAGGTACCCGAAAAGAGTCTTCCCGCAAGGGTCTGTGGATAGCGGGATGTAAGTGGTCGCCAGCTTCAGCCCCGCCGTATCGAAGGTGGTTGTGGGGATCTGGTTGTTGGGATACGGAGTGCCGCTGGGGTTCTTCAAGGTTCGCGCCGTAGCCAGGCAGCCGCCGTTGGCTTTGGCGCCGTCGAGCAGGCTGAAATCGCCCAGGAGCGCCGCGGCGGTGGGGGTATAAGCGGTATTCTGGGCCGGGTCGCTGCGCTGGCGGGTACCTTGATATCCGCCGAAGAAGAAGAGCTTGTCCCGGATGATCCGGCCGCCCACGGTGCCGCCGAACTGGTTGCGCTTGAGCGAGTCGCGGATCGGTTGCGTTCCATATTGATCGCCCTTCTGCCGGCCATTCAAGTCGCCGTTGCGGAAGAACTCGAATAGATCGCCGTGGAACGCGTTGGCGCCGGATTTGGTCACGATGTTGACCACGCCGCCGGGGTGCAATCCATATTGCGCCGGCAGGGCGCTGGTCTGCACGTTGAACTCCTGGACCGCATCCGGGAAGGGAATCGGCAGGTTCACATTGCTGAAAGCGTCGTTGTTGTCGCCGCCGTCCAGCAGGAAATTCACGCCGTTGGCCTGGCTGCCGGCCACCGAAAACTGGCCGGAACCGCCGGCCGTACCCTGAATGTTCTTGCTGCCCGTCAGATCGCCGCCGTTCAGCGTCATGGTGGCCGTGCCCGCGCCCGTGCCTTCCAGCAATGTGGCCAGGTTGCGGCCGTTCATCGGGAGATCCATCAACCTCTCGTGGTCAACCACCTGGCCGATGGTGCTTTCCTTGGTTTCCACCATGCCGGCGTTACTGACCACCTCGACGCTTTCCGTCACCGCGCCGATCTGCATCCTGATATTAATTCCGGGGTTGCTGCCGACCTGCAGGATGATTCCGGTTTGGACATACGTCTTGAAACCGGCAGACGAGGCTTCCAGCCGGTACGCGCCTGGGGGCAATTCCTGTAAGGCAAAGCGGCCGGTGTTGTCCGTGACGGCCGTATGTGTCAGGTGTTTGTCCGCCTCGATGATCTTGATCTGGGCGCCGACGATGGCTTGGCCTGTCGGGTCGGTGACGTGTCCGTCCACTTCGACCACGGCAACTGCTTGTGCCATGGCTCTCGGGCTCATCACGGCTAACAGCGCGAGAGCACAAAAAAGAACCGCGGCGCGGTTCCAGAGGCTTTTACAACTCCACAAAAACAACATAGTTTTCTCCTTACGGCGCGCCTAGGCGCCGGCCAAAGACTCAGAAGCTGTTGATGCAATTATACGGACCCTTATGTCGGAAACAAGTCGGTTTTTCTGAACTGTTCGTTGAGTTTTTCTGACGGAAGCCGCCGAATGGAAAGGGCACCGGGGGCTGGGAACGCCGGCCTTATTTCCGTTACAATTGCAATTTGTCATGAAGCCGACCGCCGAAACCCGCATCCGCGTGCGCTATGCCGAGACCGACCAGATGGGGGTCGTCTATTACGCCAATTACCTGGTTTGGATGGAAGTGGGCCGCGTCGAGTTGTGCAAAGTCTGTGGTTTTAACTACCGCGACATGGAACGCGAAGACGGAATCTTTCTGGCCGTCGCGGAAGCTGGCTGCCGCTACCGCTCGCCCGCCCGCTTCGACGATGAAGTCATTATCAAGACTTGGATCGAAGAGGCTAGCACCCGCATCGTGGTCTTTCACTATGAAATGCGGGTGGCGGAGGACGATCGTCTGCTGGCTACGGGACACACCCGGCATGTCTTCGTGAACCGGGAAATGCACCGGGCCCAACTGCCCGGGAAATACCATCCCATGTTCGGCCTGTAGGGTTGCGCGGCTGCGCTCCACGGCCGCATCGTTTGTCCTATGCCACCAATTTCTCCTTCAGGAAAGGGACGTATTTCTGGTCTGTTCCGGCGATGTGGCCTGTCAGCCAGTCTCGCAGGAAATACATTAGTTCGACGGTTATGGCCGTCGTACCCGCATTGAATTCGGCCTGAAACTGTTGCACCTGTTTGGTGAGCGCCTCATGTTGCGCCTGGTGGGCGGCCAGGCCGGGATAATCGTGGAGACGCATCAGCCGCTCTTCGTTCGCGAAATGGACCATGGTGTATTGCACCAGGCGGTCCAGAATCCGGAAGAGCGCAGACTTGCCGCGGCCCGCTGCCATGGCGGTATTCAGCTCCTCCGCGAGGCGAAACAGAGTTTGGTGTTGGGCGTCGATGCTGCCGATTTGAACGCTGTACTGAGGGTTCCATTCAAACATGCACACCAAATCGGCGGAACCGCGGCGGGACTTTAGCCTGGACCTGCCGCAGATTACTCGGTGCCGTTCTTTTTGCGTTCGGGAGCGCCCAGCTCCTTGAGCAGGCCCGTGGCTTTGTAGACCGTATCGAGCGCCTCGGCGATGCCCTGCGACGCCACGTGCACGGC
This sequence comes from Bryobacterales bacterium, assembly GCA_003152325.1. Lineage (GTDB taxonomy): Bacteria > Acidobacteriota > Terriglobia > Bryobacterales > Bryobacteraceae > PALSA-129. Next base: position 2,879 of record PLZX01000246.1, read on the forward strand.
GCGCGCCAGATCGTCGGTATACATATAGGTAGAAGGCAGGGCTTCCAGGTTGGCGTCGAAGACCATGCCCACCAGTTCACCTTTCCGGTTCACGGTGGCGCTCCCGGAATTGCCGGCGGAGATGTCGCAGGTGCTCACGAAATCGAAGGGCGCTATCAGGTCGAGCTGCGCTTTGGCGTCCAACCACCGCTGCGGCAGTTTGAAGGGCTCCTTCGCGCCGGCCAGGTGAAAGAGGCCGCCGAAGGTGGTGGCGAAGCCTACGGACGATTCAGTGCGGTCATGATAGGCCTTGACCGCGCCGAAGGTCACACGCGGCGTGGAGGTGGCGTCGGGGTAATCCGCCGGGCCCCAGATGCGGAAACGGTATTGGGCAATCTTCTCCGATGCCGAAGCGGCCAGCGCCTCGATGGTTTCCTGGTGCTTCTTGAGCAGCTTGCGGGCCGGCTCGTCCAGCGCGCGGACCAGTCGCAGCATCCCGTCGTCGGACTGCATGGCGAGTGCTTTGTCGCCGGCTAGCCGCTTTCTTTCCGCCACGTCTTTCAGCTTGCTCGACGTGACGAACTCCGCGGCCATTTGCGCCGGCGTCTTGGAGCCCAGGATGGCTTTGAGCGGTACCTCTTTTTCACCGAGCGCTTTGAGCTCTTCCAGATACTGAGTGAGCAGCGCGGTCTCGAGAGCCTCGTCAATGGGCGCGGGTGAATAAAGCCCGAGCTCGAGCGAAGCGAGCGCGGTGTCGCGGTATTCGGGCAGGCGCTGCTCATTCGGTTTGGCGCGCTCTTCGCTCAACCGCAGCACCTGGCGCGCCATGCGGAAGAGCGCCGAGCCTTGCGCGGCCGGCTGTTCCAGAATCTGGTAGGGCCGCTCGAACGGCGTCCAGGTCTTGTAGGCGGCAGTCACTTCGTCCCACACCTTACCGCCTTCGGTTCCCAGCTTGGGATCGTGTTCCACCGCGTTGCGCAGGCGCTTCTCGAAATTTACTTTGCGGATCAGCAGCCGCTCATCGCGCAGGCCGATCAGCAGCCCGGCTGTGGATTTGTATTTCAGGCCGAGGCCGGAAAGCGCCGCTTCGGCCGTTCGCCGGCTCTCGTCGGTCTTCGGCGTGAAATTGCGCAGCATGTCGATGCGCGCCGCCAGCCGCTGGGCCGCCACCGGCATCGAGGTATCCCGGTAGAAGATCAGTTGTGCTGCGGTGTCCAGGCGCGAAGTAGCCGCGGGATTCCCGGCCACCAAGAGCAGGTCGGTATCTTTGACGCCCTCAGCGCTCCACTTCAGGAAGTGCGGCGTGGCGGCCGGCTTGCCGTTCTCATAGGCGCGCAGAAAAGCGATGTCCAGCTCATACCGCTGATAGGTGAAGGTGGCAGCGTCGCCGCCGAAAAAGGCCATCGCGCTTTCCGGCGCGAATACCAGCCGCAGATCGGTATAGTTCTTGTAGCGGTAAAGGTGATATCGTTCGCCCGAAGAGAGCGCCACCACCGTGCAGACGTCCCCGGTCTTTTCCGCGCAGGCCTTTTCCACCCGCGCGATCGCGGCGTTGCGCTTGGCCAGCGTGTCGGCGGCTTTCTCGGCCGCCGCCGCGGCCTTGGCGTTCTTGGGCGCTTCCTTCACCGGCTCTTTGATCTGGCTGGTGACGTCTTCCAGGCTCACCAGGACGCTGGCTTCCAAGGCCGCGCAGGCTCGCTCGTCCGCGCCGACTGCCGCGTAGAACCCATCCTTGACGGTATCGTGCTCCGGCGTGCTGAGCTTGGCTACGCAGTTCGCCACAGCCTCGCGGTTCGTCAGCACCAACCCACCCGCCGACACGAACGATCCGGAAAATCCGCCGATCCGCAAAGTGGCCATCCGCAAGCTCTCCAAAAACGCGTCGGTCACTTCGAAACTGTACGCTTTCTTGACCGCGTCCTTAGGAAACTCGTTGAAAAGCCACATACCCTCGTCGCCCAGAACGGGCAGGGCGAGAGCGCACACCAGAAGCACACCGGGGATTTTCATGCAGACTCCAGGATATATTGATTCCGGGGGCGGGCCAATTAGTTCCCGAAGTTCGCCTGTGGCCGCCCAGCTTGACAACGCTAATGAATTAGTACTAAATCACATATATGCCGCCCATCGTTCTCCTTCTTCTCATGGCAGCCGGCGGTCTGACGGCCCAGGAGCAAACAACGCCGCCACCTCCTCCTCCGCCGGCCATCCCCGACCTCATCAAGACCGGCCAGGCCAGCTATATGAAGGGCGATTACGAAGCTGCCCGCCAGAGCTTCCAGCAGGCCTGGGACATCGCCCGCATGGGCCCGATGGACGATCCCGTGCGCTACGACATCCTCAAGCGCATGGTTTCGGCGCGCGCCGCCGCCGGAGAATTCGCCGACGCCGACGACTTTCTCCAACTGGCCATCTCCTGGCGCGAACAGAACCTGGGGATGAACGACCCTAAGATTGTCGACGACGTTCTGCTGTCGGTGGGCTTCGCGCGCGCCCTGAAAGATTTCGAGAAGGCCCGGCTGGTGATGGGCCGCGTTCTGTCGATGCACTTACGGGCAGCGCCCGGCGCCGACAGCATCGCGGTTGCCGACGATTTCAGCCGCATGGCGCAAATCTACGCCGAAATGGCGAAGAAGGAGGATGCCATCCGCTGGTTCAACGATGCGCTCGACCTCCGGGCGAAGATTCTCGGGCCGCTCGATCCCTCGCTGGTCTACGACCTCGATCGCCTGGGTAGTTTGCAGCTTGCTTCGCGCGCCTACGACAAAGCGGAAGCCACCTACCGCCACGCGCTGGTGATCCGAGAGACGCTCTACGGCAAAAAAAATGCCGACCTCATCGCCACCGTCGATGGCCTGGGCTACGCCTTGTTCGGGCAGAAGAAGTTCGACGAAGCCGAGCCCTTCTATCTGCGGCTTCTGGACTTGTGGAAGGCTTCGGTGGGTGACCCAACGCACCCCATGATAGCCATGGCGTACGACAAGATCGCGGTCTTTTACGGGGCGCAGAAAAAGTGGGAACAGGCCGAAGCGGCCACCACGCAAGCCAACGCCATTCGCGCGTTCCAATTGGCGGATGGCTTGTCCGGCGAAGCCTCCCAGCGCATCGACCAGAGCAAACTGGCCGAAGCCCTGCCAATTTATGAGAGGGCCATCAAGATTCTGGACCCGCCCAACCCGGTTTATGACTCCGAGCGCGCCGACCTGGAGAACATGGCCAGCGAACTGAAGAAGGTTGTGAAGAAGCCCACAACCCAACCTCCGCCAGCAAGGAAGAAGTAAGTTGGGCCGGCGCCAGCCGTTTAGTCCATTAGTGTAAACACAATCGGACGGTTCGGTGTATACTCAACAAAACCCCAAACGAAGAGAGTGTAGGGGATTTACCTGGAGGGTGACATGTTCAGATCATTTGCCGCTTCCGCCGTTGCCGGGCTTTGCCTCGTTCCGCAGGCGTTTTCTCAAACGCCCGCCAAAGTGGATTTCGCACGCGACGTGCAGCCGGTTTTCCGTCAGAACTGTATAGGCTGCCATGGGCCGACAAAGCAGAATAACGGGCTGCGCGTCGACCGCAGAAGCTCTGTGATGAAGCCGGGCTCACGGCGAGTGATGCCGGGAAGCATCGAGAACAGCTTTCTGTATCACCGGTTGGCTGGATCCGATTTTGGATTGCAGATGCCGCCCACCGGCGCACTCCGCCCGGAGCAGGTTCAGATTATCAAAGCGTGGATCGAGCAGGGCGCGGAATGGCCGGACTCTTTGGCGAACGAGATCGAGTTGCCGCCGTTGAATCCGAAGGCGGTGGCGATGGTGGAGACGCTGCGTGCGGCCGACCGGCAGGCGTTCAACAAGATGGTGGCGGAGGATCCCAAGCTTCTTAATGCGCGCGGGCCCGAGGGATCAACGCCGTTCATGTATGCCGTGCTCTATAGCGACGCGGCCACGCTGGAGCGACTGATCAAACAGGGCGCCGATCCGAACAAACGCAACGACGCCGGGGCCACCGCACTGATTTGGGCCGCGCTCGATCTGGAGAAGACTAAGGTTTTGGTGGCTCACGGCGCGGACGTGAATGCGCGGTCGGCAGACGCACGGACGCCGCTGATGGTTGCGGCGGGCCGGCCCGGCGGCGCGCCGATCGTGAAGCTGCTGCTGGCCCACGGCGCGAATCCCAATCCCACGTCGAATCCCGGCGCGGAATCGTCGCCGCTGCTGGAAGCTTCGCTGGCCGGCGATGCGGAAACTATGCAGGCGCTGCTCGACCGCGGCGCCGCGCTCAAAGACCTTGGCGGATTTGCGCTCGCGAACGCGGCGGGAGCGGATTGCACGAAGTGCGTGGATCTGCTGGTAGCCCGCAATCTGGACGCGACGCAGTACACCATCGCGCTGCAACAGGTGGCGGTTCTGGATAATCCCAATCTGGTCCGGCTGATGCTCGAGCATGGCGCGGACGTGAACGCCCCCGATCCGACTGGCAGGACGGCGCTGATGTACGCCGCGGTGTCCGACCTGCTTCCGGTGGAACAGGTCAAGATGCTGCTCGAGAAGAAGGCCGACGTCAACGTTAAGAGCTCGCATCCGCTATCCGGCGATACGGGGCGGACGGCGCTCGATCTTGCGAAGTTCCACGGCAACACGGCGGTGGTCGACCTTCTATTGAAATCCGGGGCCACCAGCGGTGCTCCGGCCGTATCCATACAACCGGTATCGATGCGGCGAGGCAATACGATTGAAGCCGCCGTGTCGAGCAGCCTATCGCTTCTGCAGCGCACCGACGCGAGCTTCGTGCCGAAAGCGGGATGTTTTTCCTGCCACAACCAGAGCCTGGCAGCCGTGGCTGTGGGGCTGGCGCGCAAGAACGGATTCCGAGTGGACGAGCGGACATCGGCCCAGCAGGTGAAGGTCAATGCGGGGTCGCTTGAGGGGAGCCGCGACGTTCTGCATCAGGGCTTTTTCATCCCGGGTCTCAATGCCAATCCGGTAATTCTCGCATATGTTCTCCTGGGCCTGGATGCCGAGGGCTACAAACCCGACCTCAGTACGGATGCCGTTGCAATGTACATCCAAACCCACCAAATGGCGGACGGCCACTGGGCCTTCGGTCCCGAAGCCAGGCCGCCGCTGTGCTCGGATGCCCTCGGCCAAACCGTGCTTTCCATGCGCGGTCTGCAACTATACAGCCCGCGAGTGGACAAAGCGGCGTACGCCAAGTCGATTCAGCTTGCGGCGACATGGATCGTCCAGTTCCGGCCGAGGACCACTTACGACCTGGCCTGGCGGCTACAGGGTCTGGTCTGGGACGGCAAGAGCAAAGACGCCATCCTCAAAGCCCGGCGCGACCTGCTGGCGGTGCAAGGCTCCGACGGCGGGTGGTCCGACCTTGCCTCGATGGAGAGCGGCGCTTTCACTACCGGCCTGGCGATGATGGCGCTGCAGAACTCCGGCCTGCCGGTTTCCGACCCGGCTTACCAGCGGGGTGTCCAATACCTGCTGAACACGCAACTGGAGGATGGATCGTGGCACGTCCGCACGCGCGCCGCGGGGTTCCAGCCATATTTCGATAACGGATTCCCGCACGGCGTGGACCAGTGGATCTCGGCCGCGGGCACGAGCCTGGCGACGATTGCCCTGACATTGGCGACGCCGCCTGCCGGCACTCACACCGCCGCCGGTGCGCCGGCGCAGCGGTAATGTCGAAGTGGATCCGGAAGTTGGGCCGGGGAGCGTGGTTGTGCCTCCGGCCTCTTCGACTACAATATATTTCATGTCCAGATCGCTGTTTGCCACCATTGCAGCCGCGCTCATGCTGGTTGCGGCCGGCTCCGCGCAGAGCGAAAAGAAATGGGTTTTCAATAAAGGGGAAGTGGAAACCTATGTACGGCATTTGTGGGTGCTGCCGCCCGCGCTGGGCCTGACGGTGGGCGACCCGAAGCCGGCGGCGGACTTGCCTGGCTTCCAGGAAGTCGCGGTTAAGATCACCCAGGGACAGGCCTCGCAGGACATTACCATTTATGTTTCGAATGATGGCAAGATCCTCCAGGGCAACATCTACGACATCCACCTCAACCCTTTTAAGAAGGATCTCGATCGTCTCAAGACGCAGTTCCAGCCTAGCCTCGGGACGCCCGGAGCCACCGTCGTGCTGGTGGCCTTCAGCGATTTCCAGTGCCCCCACTGCAAGGCTGAAGCGCAGATGCTGCGGCAGAACCTGGTCGCGAATTATCCCACCCAGGTACGCCTCTACTTCATCGACTTCCCGCTGGAAGCGTTGCATCCCTGGGCCAAAGCCGCGGCCATCGGCGGCCGCTGCGTCTTCCGCCAGGATCCGGGCTCGTTTTGGGAATATCACGATTGGGTCTTCGGACACCAGGAATCCATCACTCCCGAAAACCTGAAAGAGATCGTCACGATCTGGGCCAAGGACCGCAAGGACGTGGATTCCCTGCAACTCGGCCAGTGCATCGACACGAAAGCTACCGAAAAAGAAGTCGATGCCGAAATGGAGGAAGGCCGCGCGTTGCAGATCGAAGGCACTCCCACCGTCTTCATCAACGGGCGGCGGATTCAGAATTCCATGACGTGGCCCGACCTGAAGGCCACCATCGACAACGAAATCGAATACCAGAAGGTCGCCAAGAACGCTGGCGAAGACTGCGGCTGCGATTTGCAGCTCAACGTGCCGGGCCTCCCGAAGACCGGCGCGCCAGTCGTCAAGAAGAACTGATTGGCCGCGAATCGAACACCCATGAACTCCTTTAAGACCCGGCTCCTGTGGCTGGTTTTGTGCGCGACTCCGTTGGCTTATGGCGCCGACGTCGCCAAGATTGATCCAAATCTTTATCTGAGCGACGTCAAGTTTCTGGCCTCGCCGGACTTAAAGGGACGCGCAACCGGTAGCCCGGAACTCGAAAAGGCGGCCGCCTTCATCGCCGGCAAGTTCCGCGAGTTCGGTTTGAAGCCGGTCGCGGGCAACGCGTTTCTGCAGGCTTTCCCGGTGACCACCAATGCCAAACTCGGCAAGCAGAACCACTTCGAGTTCCACGACAACGGCCAAGTCACCACGCTACGCTTGCCGGACGATTTCGTGCCCTTCAATTACTCTTCTACAGTCAAACTGAGCGCTGCCGTGGTCTTCGCCGGCTACGGGATTACCGCCCCGGAATACCATTACGATGACTATGCCGGCTTGGACGTTAAGGGTAAATTTGTCTTGGTGATGCGGCATGAACCTCAAGAAAACGATGAGCACAGCATCTTCGCCGGAAAGATGCTCACGCCGCACGCCCAGTTCGTCAATAAAGCAGCCAACGCCAAAATGCACGGAGCCGCCGGGCTGATCCTGATTGACGACCGCGCCAACCACCCCAACGAGCCGTGGGAGATGCAGAAATTCGGTAGCACTGCAGGGCCGCTCGATGCCGGAATCGCTATCCTGCAGGTCAAAGAGGAGCGGATCGACGCCTGGTTTCAAGAGGCCGGCAAGAGCCTCCCGGCAGTGGAAGCGGCTATCGATAAGGACCTCAGGCCGCAGTCGTTCGCTTTCCCAGACGCTCTCCGCGTGGACGTCGGCGTGGACATCCAACGCCTCGTCAAGACCGTCCACAACGTGGTCGCCTATGTGCCCGGCGAAACCGACGAATACGTCATCATCGGAGCCCACTACGACCACCTCGGCATGGGCGGCCAGTATTCCCTGACGCCATCGGTCGTGGCCATTCATCCCGGCGCCGACGATAACGCCTCGGGCACCGCCGGCGTCATCGAGCTGGCGCGCTGGTATTCCAAACAGCCAAAACAAAAGCGAGGCATTTTGTTTTTGGCGTTCGCGGGCGAGGAAATGGGTCTGCTGGGGTCGGCTTACTACGTGGCGCACCCNNCGATGCTGGAGCAGGTGACGCCCAAGTATCGCCTGAAGGTGGACTATTCCGAGGGCCCGGAATCGGGATCGAGCGATCACACGTCGTTTACCAGCGGGCAGGTGCCCGTGCTGTTTTTCTTCTCCGGACTCCACTCCGATTACCACAAGCCCAGCGACACCTGGGACAAGATCGACGCTTCCGATGCCGGCACGCTGCTCACTCTGGTAGCGGAAATCGCCGACGATCTGCGCGCTGTCACCAACCGCCCGGAGTTCGTGCACGTCGCGCCGCAAACCCCGCCGATGGGCGGCACTTCAGGCTCCGGCTACGGCCCGTGGTTCGGGTCGATTCCGGATTTCAGCGAAGGCATCAAGGGCGTCAAGTTTGCCGATGTGCGCGAAGGCTCTCCCGCCGCCAAGGCCGGCTTCAAGGCCGGAGATGTGATGATCGAATTCGACGGCAAGAAGATAGACAACCTCTACGATTTCACTTACGCCTTGCAGGCCAAGAAGCCGGGCGATGAAGTCCTGGTGAAAGTGCTGCGCGACAACCAGCCCGTGGATGCCAAGGTGCTTCTGACGAAGCGGCAATAGTCGCCGCATCCTATGCGTACTCTCGTGGTTGGCGCCGGCGCCGTCGGTGGATATTTCGGCGGCAGGTTGTTGGAGGCTGGTCGGGATGTCACCTTCCTGGCCCGTCCCGCGCGTGCAGCTGCCCTGGCAGAAACTGGTTTGCGCATCCGCAGCCCGCACGGCGATGCAACCCTTCTTACCCCGCCGGCCGTGTTAGCCGGGAATCTCCACGAGACATTCGATCTGGTCTTGCTCAGTTGCAAAGCCTTCGACCTGGAAGGCGCCATTGCGTCATTCGCGCCGGCCGTCGGGCCACAGACGGCCATCCTGCCGCTCCTCAACGGCATGCGGCATCTGGATTCGCTCGACCAGCGATTTGGGACGACCCGAGTGCTCGGCGGCCAATGCCAGATCGCATCCACTCTCACCGAAGCGGGTGAGATCGTCCACCTCAGTGAGATGCAGTCCCTGACGTTTGGCGAGCGCGATGGTGCTATATCCGAGCGTGTCAAGGCCATCGAAAGCCTGATGTCCGGCGCCATTTTCGAGTCTCGGGCCAGCACCGGCATTTTGCTCGAAATGTGGGAGAAGTGGGTCTTCCTCGCCTCGCTGGCCGGCAGCACCTGCCTGATGCGGGCGACCATCGGAGAAATCTGCCAGTCTCCCGGCGGTGCCGATTTCGTGCTTGGTCTGTTGGCGGAATGCGGCTCCATTTCCGCCGCCGAGGGCTACCCGGTGCGGGAAGCCTTTCTGACGCGCACCCGCGGCCTGCTCACCGCTACCGGTTCCCCTCTCACCGCCTCGATGTTCCGTGACATGGAACGCAACGCTCCCATTGAAGCCGACCACATCCTGGGGGACCTGCTCCAGCGCCGCGGCCTCCGACCGCAGGTTTCCCTCCTCGACGTCGCTTACACCCACCTCAAGGCCTACGAGCTGCGCCGCCGTTAGTGGTGCGAGCCGCCTTCACACTTCGGGCAGCAGTTCCTTGAGTATTTGAATCAGCACGGAAGGAAAGAACGGCTTGCGCAGAAAGTGCACGCGGGGAGATTTGGGAGTGTGCTGGCCCCTGTCATGGCCGGAAATCAGCAGCACCTGGGCCTCCGGTTTTAGCTTGAGAACCCGCTCCGCCAGCTTGTTGCCGTCCATTTCGGGCATCATGATGTCGGAGATCATCAGGTGCACCGGGTGCTGTTCGCAGATGCGCAGGGCTTCCGACGCCCGCGGAGCCAGCAGAATCTCCACGCCGTGCGGACGCAGCATCTTCTCCACCAGCCGCAGGATCTGGGGGTCGTCATCCACAATCAGAACGGTACGCTTCATTGTGCTCATTCGAACATCTGATTCTACGGGTGGCTGCCCGCGACGCGCAACCGGGCGCCGATTTTGCGACAATGCGGCCAGATGCCTTGTTTGTTCTTCATTTTCGTTCTGGCTTTTCCCCGCGCGGTCCTGGTCCTGATGTTTTTCTTCTCCAACTATCTTGGCCGGGCTTACACCGGGCTGCTGATTCCCGTGCTCGGTTTCATCTTTCTGCCGCTGACCACCCTGGTGTACGCCTGGCTTATCAATTCGCACCGCGGAACCGACGGCATCAATTTGCTCTTTCTGATTGTCGCCGTGGTGATTGATCTGGGTGGCCTGAGCGGCGGAGAGCGCTATCGCCGGACGACCCGGTAGCCTGGCCCGGCAACCGGTCCACGCGGCGTAGCGCCGGGAAGAGCCAGGCCCACGCGGCCACCACCACTACGGTGCCGATGCCGCCATAAACCACCGCCGGCACCGTGCCGAACCACTGCGCCGTGAGGCCCGATTCGAACTGCCCCACCTCATTCGATGCCCCGATGAAAATCATATTCACAGCGCTTACCCGCCCGCGCATTTCATCCGGCGTGCCGAGTTGGATCACGGTGTGGCGGATGATCACGCTGATCATATCCAGAGCGCCCAACGCCGCGAGCGCCGCGAGCGAGACCGCCAGATTCCGCGAGAGTCCGAAGACGATGGTGCAGATGCCGAAGCCCAGGACGCAGGCCAACATGGTGACCCCCGCGCGGCGGTCGATCGGCCGGTAGGCCACCAGGATCGCCATCAGCACCGCGCCGGCGCCAGGGGCGGCTCTAAGGATGCCCAGCCCCGTGGCGCCGATTGAGAGAATCTCTTTCGCGTAAACCGGCAGCAGCGCCACCGCGCCTCCCAGCAGCACCGCGAACAAGTCCAGAGAAATGGCCCCAAGAATCAGCTTGTCGCGCCAGATGTAGCGCAGGCCGCCCAGCACAGCTCCGATCGACGCCGCGCCGCGCGGCCGCGGCGGCGCCTTCACCCGCGTCCTGGCAATCAGCAACAGGCCGGTGAGATAGGCCAGCCCCGCCCCCACATAAACCGGAACGGGAGTGCCAGTGAAGGCGTAGAGCAGGCCGCCCGCCATGGGACCGGCGATGAGCGCCGCCTGAAAAATGGACGACGACCACGCCACCGCGTTTGGAAAATGCTCTTCGGCCACCAGTTGCGGCAGGTAGGCCTGCCCGGTGGGCATGTTGAACGCGCGCACTGCCCCGTTCAGCAACAGCGCCGCATAGATCGGCCAGACTGTAGTGAGGCCGCGCAGCGTCAGCGCCACCAGCAACCCCGAGCACAGGGAGAAAGCGAGGTAGCAGGATTGCAGGATGCGCTTGCGCGCGACGCGATCGGCCGTGTGGCCCGCCACCAGGAACAGCACCATCCCGGGGAGGAACTGAGCCAGCCCCACCAGGCCCAGATCGAGCGGCCGGTTGGTCAGGCTGTAGACTTGCCAGGCCACCGCCACCGATTGCATTTCCGACGCGGCCGTCGTCAGGAACCGCGCGGTCATGAAGTAGCGGAAGCTGGGATATTGAAATGCGACGCGGGCCTGCGGCATGGCATTAGGCTAATGCTTGCGGAGCTTGGCGGCGAATTTCTCGCGGAACTTCTTCAATTTTGGCGATACCACAAAAGTGCAATACGGCTGTTGGGGATTGTTAAGGAAATACTCCTGGTGGTAGTCTTCCGCGATGTAGAACTCCGCGGCCGCCCGCAGATCGGTCACAATCGGCCGGGAATACGCACCCTGGTGGTCGAGCTCGGCGATCATCTGCTCGGCGGCGGTGCGCTGCGCGTCGCTGTGATAGAAGATCACGGAGCGGTATTGCGGCCCGGCGTCGTTGCCTTGCCGGTCACGCGTCGTCGGGTCGTGCGTGGCGAAGAAGACTTCCAAAATCTGGTGGTACGTGGTCACCGCCGGATCGAACGTCACCTGTACCACTTCCACGTGTCCGGTTGTGCCCGTGCATACCGAGCGGTAATCGGGGTTCGCCAGATGGCCGCCCATGTACCCGGACTCCACCGTCAGCACCCCTTGCATTTCGTCGTAGACGGCTTCCAGGCACCAGAAGCAGCCGCCCCCCAGTGTTGCGGTCTCGGAAGTTGCCATTCCTTTCACTCTACACCCGGGACTCGCTCTTGCTCCCGCCGCCCCAGCGCAACTTATAGGGGAAAATGAGGTTTAATAGTGCAGAGGGTAAGAGATGCGTAGTAAAGCACTGAGGATGCTGGCCTGTGCGTTGTGTCTGTGCGCCTCCACCGGAATCGCGGTTCACGCCAAGAGGACCGCTGCCGCCAATTTCTCCAAACAGATCGCCCGGAAGGATCGCGTCGTGCAGGCCCTGAACCGCCTCACCTTCGGCGCGCGCCCCGGCGATGCCGAACAAGTCCGTAAAATCGGGCTCAAGAAGTGGATCGACCTGCAACTCCATCCCGAGCGCGTCCCTGAAAACCCGGTGTTGGCGGAAAAACTGAAGCCTTTCGACACTCTGGCCATGCCCAGCGACGAACTGGTGCGCAACTATCCGGCGCCGCAAATCGTCCGCCAGATGGTGGCCGGCCAAATTCCTTTTCCCACTGATCCCGATCGCCGCATGATGATTCAGCGCCTGGTGGCGCGCGACGAAAAGCGCCAGGCTGCCGGCGGTCAAGCGGCCCTACCGCCGCCCCCCGGTGCGCCCAGCGTTCAGCCGCTGATCGATATCCTGGCACCCCCGCAGATCCGCGCGCTCCGCACCGGCACGCCGCAGGAGCGCCTGGCAATGTTCCAGTCGCTGTCCCCCGACAAGCAGGACGATGTGATCGCCGCGCTGCCCGCGGGCATTCGCCAGGCCTTGTTCGCCGCCGCTCCGCCGGACGTGCGCCGCAAGATCGAAATGTCCGCCGGCCCCGCCCAAGTGGTGGCGCGCGACCTGATGGAAAGCAAGGTCCTCCGCGCCGTCTACAGCAGCCGGCAGTTGGACGAGGTGCTGGCCGATTTCTGGTTCAATCACTTCAACGTCTTCTTAGATAAGGGAGCCGACCGTTACCTCATCACCGCATACGATCGCGAAGCCATCCGCCCGCACGTGCTGGGCAAATTCCGCGACCTGCTGGAAGCTACCGCCAAGAGTCCCGCCATGCTGTTTTACCTCGACAACTGGCAGTCCGTGGGAGCCAACGTGCCCCTGCCGCGGGGTCCCAATGCCCAGCGCCGTGGCCTCAATGAAAACTACGGCCGCGAGTTGCTCGAACTCCACACCCTGGGCGTGGATGGCGGCTATACCCAGAAGGACGTCACCGAAGTGGCCCGCTGCTTTACCGGTTGGAGCATCAATCAGCCGCAGCGCGGCGGCAGTTTCCTGTTCACGCCGCGCCTGCACGATCGCGGCGAAAAAACCGTGCTGGGTGTGAAGATCCCGGCAGGGGGCGGCATCGAGGACGGCGAAAAAGTGCTCGATATCGTGGCGCACCAGCCGGCCACCGCGCACTTCATTTCCGGGAAGCTGGCCCAGCGTTTTGTGGCCGACGATCCGCCGCCCGCTCTGGTGGAGCGCATGGCTCAAACTTTCCTCAAGTCTGATGGCGACATCCGCGCCGTCCTCGAGACCATGGTCGATTCCAAGGAATTCTGGTCTGAGGGCGCCTTCCGCTCCAAAATGAAGTCGCCGCTTGAGATGGTGGTGAGTGCCGTCCGAGCTTCCAACGGCAATGTCGATTTCGCCACCGGGCTCGTCAACCAGGTGGCGCAACTGGGCGAGCCGCTCTACCGCAAACAGGAGCCCACCGGTTATTCCAACACTGGGAACGAATGGATGAACTCGGCGGGATTGATGGCGCGCATGAATTTTGCGCTGCAACTGGCGTCTAACAAGGTGCCCGGCGTCATGGTGGAGAAACCGGAGAACAGTGCCGGCATCGCGCTCGGTTCGCCGGAATTTCAGAAGAAGTAGTTGGGGTGCGTGCAGTTCTGTGAGGGGAATGTTTATGACCAATCGGCGTATTTTTCTTCGCAATTCCGCACTGGCGATGGTGGGAGCCGGCACCGCGCCGCTGTGGCTTGAGCGCGCGCTCTATGCCAAGGACGCTCCCTCGCCGCGCAAGAAAATCCTCGTCGCCATTTTCCAGCGCGGCGCAGCCGACGGCCTCAACGTCGTCGTGCCCCATGCCGAAAGGGCTTATTACGCGCTGCGCCCCACCATTTCCATTCCGCGTCCCAGCGCCGCCGGCGATAAGCGCGACGATGCCGCCATCGATCTCGATGGCTTCTTCGGCTTCCATCCTGCGCTCGCGCCCTTGAAGCTGCTCTTCGACCAGGGCCACCTGGCCATCGTCGACGCCGTCGGTTCGCCCGACCCCACACGCTCCCACTTCGACGCGCAGGACTATATGGAATCGGGCACGCCCGGCCTGAAGTCGACCAATAGCGGATGGATGAACCGCTCGCTCCCCAAGCCCGAAGGCAAGCCTTCGCCCGTGCGCGGCGTGGCCCTTGGCCCTCTGCTGCCGCGGGCCATGCGCGGCCCGTCTCCAGCTATTTCGCTCCAGACGATCGGTGGTTTCCAGGTGCGCGATGCCGCGGCCGCCATGGAATTCGAAAAGATGTATGCCGCCAACAAAGATCCCATGATCCAGGCCACCGGCCGTGAGACCTTTGAAGCCATGAACATGCTGCAATCCATCCAGCAGCAGGCCTACACCCCGGCCGGTGGCGCCCAGTATCCGAATGCGCCGCTGGGCAACAGCCTGAAACAGATTGCGCAATTGATCAAGGCCGATGTCGGCATGGAGATGGCTTTTGCCGATATCAACGGCTGGGACCACCACGTCAACGAAGTCGGCCAGAAGTCCTCGGAAGGCCAGCTTGCCAACCTGTTGCGCCAGTACGGCCAGGCGCTGGCCGCATTCTGGGCCGACATGGGCGACCGCATGAACGACGTGGTGCTCGTCACCATGTCGGAATTCGGCCGCACCGCGCATGAGAATGGCAATCGCGGCACCGACCACGGCCACGCCAACAATATGTTCGTCATGGGCGGCGCCGTAAAAGGCGGCAAAGTCTATGGCCAGTGGCCGGGTCTCGAAAACGAGCAGCTCTACGAGTCTCGCGACCTGGCCCTCACCACGGACTTCCGCGACGTCCTGGGCGAGTTAGTCTCCCGTCACATGGGCAACCCGACCCTGAAGGGCGTGTTCCCCGGCTACGATCCGAAATTCCTGGGATTGGTGTAAGGGCGTCGCGCCATGCCGCCGCGAGTGGAGACCGATGCGCTCGGTGAAATCGAGGTGCCGGAGAACCGATTGTGGGGAGCGGAAACCCAACGCTGCCTGCAGAACTTTCTGATCGGGACCAGGCGGTATCGCTGGGGGCGGCCCGTCATCAGGGCTCTGGGTATTGTCAAGAAGTGTGCGGCATTGGCCAATGGAGAACTGGGCCAGCTTTCTCCGCAAAAGGTTGGCCTGATTGTGCGCGCGGCACAGGAAGTGATCGACGGCCGCTGGGACGACGAGTTCCCTTTGGTTGTTTTTCAAACCGGTTCCGGTACGCAGTCCAACATGAACGCCAACGAGGTGATCGCCAACCGGGCAATGCAGATCGCCGTTGGCTCTTCAGACTCGAAGGTTTCCATTCATCCCACCGACGATGTGAACCGCAGTCAATCCTCTAACGACACGTTTCCCAGCGTCATGCACGTGGCGACGGCCGAGCAAGTCGAAGATGTACTGATCCCCGCGGTTCTCGGACTCCGCGCCACTTTCTCGGCGAAGTCGGAGGCCTACCGTACTATTGTGATGGTTGGGCGCACTCATTTGCAGGACGCCGTGCCGTTGACCCTCGGGCAGGTGATCTCCGGTTGGGTGGCCCAACTCGATCACGCCATCGCCGGCATCCGGAGCGCGATGCCGGGCATTTGCGAGCTCGCGATAGGGGGCACCGCCGTTGGTACCGGCCTGAATGCGCCCGTACAGTTCGGAGAACTCGCCGCACGCCTGGTGGCCGCGGAAACCGGCAAGCCGTTCCTTTCCGCTCCCAACAAGTTTGCCGCGCTCTCCGCGCACGATGCCATGGTGACGGTCAGCGGCGCCATGCGCACGATGGCCGGCGCGCTGATGAAGATAGCCAATGACCTCCGCTGGTACGCTTCCGGCCCGAACGCGGGAATCGGAGAGCTGAGTTTGCCCGCCAATGAGCCTGGTTCGTCTATCATGCCCGGCAAGGTCAACCCCACGCAGTGTGAAGCCCTGACGCAAGTGGCTGTTCAGGTATTCGGCAACGACCATGCCGTGGCGTTCGCAGGCTCGCAGGGCAGTTTTCAGCTCAATGCGTTCAAACCGGTCATCCTCCACAACGTGTTGGAGTCGGCGGAACTCCTCGCAGACGCGTGCCTTTCTTTTGACAAGCACTGTGCCCGGGGCTTCCAGCCAAACCTCAAGCGGATTCAAGAGCACCTGGAAAGTTCCCTGATGTTGGTCACTGTGCTGAGCCCGCGTATTGGTTATGACCGGGCAGCCGGAATTGCGTTGGCCGCGCAACGCGACGCCATCAGCTTGCGCGAAGCTGCCGTCAGGTCAGGGTATTTGACCGCGGAGCAATTCGATGCCTGGGTCAGACCCGAAGAGATGACCCACCCGTTCGAGTCAGCCTGAGGAGATTCCGGAAGCGGCTTTCTGTGATCACAACGATGCGGTGACCAAGTTCAAGTTCGTGGTCCACGTCGAGCAGCTTCTGCCCCTTCTTGTCCGCTTTCCAGTGGCGAGACTGCTCGCCGACCACGACTACGTCCGTCCGGTGGCTGACATTGTCTTCGACAATACCCCCAGCCTTCTTCACGAGCAACTTGGCGTCGTTACGGAGGATTGCCAAAGCCCCCGTAAAGACGATCCGCTTGCCGTTCAGAGAGCGCACGGTGCCTCGACTGATAGCCCGAGACGTCCGTTTCTCCAGCCCGGCCAGCATTTCCGCCGCATTTGCAAAGCGCTTGCGTCTTTCGCCGATGCAGCGCTGAATCAGGGACTTCGCCTCCGGACTGCAGGGAAGGGTTTTGACGGCGTTGGCAGTCAACTTCGATTTCGCACTGCCGTTAAGCAGTACGGCAAACAACTGCCCGAGATGGTAGACGTCGTCGGCCGGCCGCCAGGAAACGGTCTTGCCGCCCCTGATGGGCTCTGGAGCAAACCAACGGGCAAAAGCATCGGCCCGAACATCCCTTCTTCCTACGCGATGTAATGCGATGCCGAAGTCCCCGAGTTTCAGAACCCGGCCTGGGGTCACGAAAACATTCCTTGGGGTGATGTCGCGATGAACCGCCCCCGAAGCATGGAGTAGTGTCACTGCACGAACCAGCCGGGTGATTTCTCGCCGCGCCCTCGATTCCGACCATCGTTCGGGGTGCTTTTCAAGGTAATGAGCCAGATCGCCCCCTTCAACCAGTTCTGAGACGAGGCAGTAAAGTGGCCCTCGATCTGCGCCCCCTGGCACCCAGGCGAATGACTCGTGAACTCTCACGATCCCGGACTCTCTCCGCAACAATTCGCCGAAATAGGATTCTCTATGCCAGGCCTCCGGCCCCACGGCAACTTTCAGAACGCACTCTCCGGGCAGCGGCTTGGGGTTCGCGATCTGAGCGACCCGGTAGACGGCACCGAAGCCGCCGGCGCCGAGCAATTTGCCCACTCGATACTGTCGGCCGCTGATGGCATTGCGCACGACCGACCCGAAGGGCAACCGCAGCGCAGGGTCGGTTCTCGGAGGAATCCACTCACCGGTCTCCATGGTTTGCGTCAGCGAGCAAGTTGAGGCTGTCGGCGGAGAGGCGAACGTGCCACGGCGGATTTCCAGTTCTGAGGGCGCGGGAATCCCGAAGATGTCGCGCAGGGTTTTGATAGCCAGCCCAACAATTGTCTCCGTTGGTGCAGGCGCCGGCCATTGTCGCCAGAAGTTCTTCTTTCCGGACCCGGACCGGTCGGGGCTCTGCCAGCCAAGCTGAACCAATCGCCGGCAGGATGTCGGACTCAGCCGTTCATCTTCCCTTAGGTAATGATTGCCAGTGGCTTCACCATCGATCCTCCCATCCTTGCGGGACGCGAACTGAACGTATCGGGTAGGGTCCGTTCCAGTGATGACGACGTAGCGGTCACCTTTCTGTCCGAGAAGGCGGATGCACCCGGCTAGTTCATTTCCGAGCTCATCCCAACGGTGAAGCCGGCAGAGATTGGTACCTGGGCGCCACTTAGTTGATTGCATTTCTTCAGGCTACCTTGCGGGTGCCGCCGCCAAACCGGCCGGGACCGCACCGCAAGCCAGGTCGCCCGGCGGCGAGGCCGCCGTTATGGGCTTCAAGTTATTCCTCCGCAGCAGTTCGTTGAGGGTCGGCACGTCCACCGTATTGATGGTTCGCCACAGCGCCAGGTTGTTGTCGAGGTCGGCGCAATAGTCGTGGAATGCCTTGACTTGGGCGTCAACCGGTTCGTGGTCGGATTCGTACTCTACAATCACCATCAACCCCGCAAAAGCGCCGTTCACGCCCGTGAATCCAGGGTTGCCGGTGTATGCGGGTACGCCATAGGGGCCACTCACCGCCGCCGAAAGCTGCCCCTCGACGGGCGCCGTCTTGGCGTCGAGCGCGCTTACTGCCTGCGCCACCGCGGGCGGCAGTTGCTGGCCAATCAGCGCCTTCAGTTGGGTGCGCAACTGATTTGCCTGGTTGTAGCCAGTGTTGCTCGCCGCCATACCGTCCACATTCCTTTGCTCCAGGTCGAACTGGGCACGCAGGCCGGCCATCACGGCCGCCGATGCGCCGATGCGCGGGTCTTCATCCACGGTCAGCGTCTGGGCGGTAGTTTTGCCGTCCACCGTGAGTTTCAGGGTGTAGGCGCCGGGCAGAACCAGCGCGCCCTGCGGCGTGTAAGGCGTGTCCCGATAGACGGCCGCCATCACCTGCGCCCAGTTGTGGCTGAGCGCGGGCGGATTGTCATAGCGCAGGTCCCAGTTGGTGCGGTTGTTCCCAAGGTGGGTGGTCAGCGCATGCGGCGGGCGCAGCCAATAGCCCGGCACTGGCGGCAACGGCTCGTCGAGCGGGGCGGCGGCCCGGCTCGAAAGCGTCCGCACCAGCTTGCCTTGCGCGTTGTAGATTTCGATTTTGATATCACCGGCTGGTTTCGATCCCAGGTAGTAATCGACGATCGCGCCTTCCGGCGGATTCAGAGCGTGCGGGACTTCCGGCGGCAGCGGCGTATCCATGTTGATGTTGCTGCGGACGCGGATAGCGTCGCCGGGCTTGAACAGATACGACCCCTGGCCTGCCAGTCGTGACACCAACGCAGGTGTGAGCTGGCGCAGCGGCGAGATGTCATCCAGCACAAAGAAGGAACGGCCGTAAGTTCCCGCCACTAAGTCGTTGCCGTGAACCACCAGGTCGCGGTAGGACGTATTGGGCAGGTTGAGCCGCAGCGGCTGCCAGTGGTCGCCGTCGTCGAATGAGACATGCACGGTGGTCTCGGTGCCGGCGAACAAAAGCCCGCGCCGCACGGTGTCTTCGCGGACCACCCGCACGAAGCTGCCGGTGGCTTCGTCGGTGGCGAGACCGTTGACAATCAATTGCCAGCTCTGCCCGTTGTCCCGGGTGCGGTAAATATACGGTCTTTCGTCGCCGGCATTGCTATGTTCCACTGCAGCATAGGCAGTGGCAGCGTCAAAATGCGAGGCCTCCACCACCCCCACCATCGAACTGGCTGGAATTGCCGGCGGGGTCACGTCCTTCCAATGTGCCCCGCCGTCCTGAGTAATGTAGATCACGCCGTTGCTGCTGCCCGTCCACATCACGCCCGCCTTCGCGGTGGAGACGGCCAGTGTGGCGATGGCCGGGCCCCCGCGTCCCGTAGCGGGGCCCTCCGCTGCCTGCTGGCCGGAACGGGCGCTGAGATCGGGGCTAATGGCCTGGAAGTGCCGGCCGCCGTCCTTGGTCATCATCACGAACTGCGTCGCCCAGAACATGGTGTGTGGATCTTGCGGGGAAAACACGATGGGTGCGCTGCTGGCCCGGCGGTAGATGCTATGGCCCACCGCGGGATTGATAATCTGCTGCTGCCACGTGTTGATTTCGATTCGCGCCAGGTCCCCGTAGTTGCCGTTGGTGTAGAGGATGTTCGGATCGGCGGGATCGGGCGCCACGAAGCCGGCCTCCCATCCCGGAACCGGGAACCAGTCGAACGGCGTGATTTGGCCCAGATCGCC
>PLZX01000118.1 GCA_003152325.1 Bryobacterales bacterium
TCATGCAGATCGACTTCGCGCTGGAAGCCGAGCGGCAGCACAACCTAACGCCGGAGAAGGCGATTTACGAAGGCTGCCTGATCCGTTTCCGCCCGATCATGATGACTACCATGGCGGCGCTGCTGGGCGCGGTGCCGATCGCGCTGGGTTACGGCGCGGGCGGCGAAGCGCGGCAGCCGCTGGGCCTGGTGGTGGTAGGCGGACTGTTGTTCTCACAGCTCGTGACGCTCTATCTGACGCCAGTGTTCTACATTTACATGTCGGCGATTCAGGATTGGGTGAAAAGCTGGAAGAGCGGGAAAGCGCCGGTAGACGCGCCGGCGGCGGGATAGAGGGAAATCGCCAATTTCAATCTACGGGCGGTTTCATTACTCGCTGATCTCGATCTTGGGGCCGCTCTCTTTGGCGGCTTCTTCGCAGCGCGCGACCGCGTTGCGGGCCATCTCCAAGTAGGGCTCGCCTTCGCCTTTACGCAGCACGATGGGGCTGCCGGTATCGCCACCGATACGCACCTGCGGGTCGAGCGGCAGCTCCGCCAGGAAGTTCACTTGCATCTCAGCGGCCGTACGGCGGCCGCCGCCGTGGCTGAAAACGTCGATGCGTTCGTGACAGTGAGGGCAATTGAGGAAACTCATATTCTCGACGATCCCGAGAATCGGCACGCGCACCTGATGGAACATATGGACGGCCTTGCGGGCGTCTTCGAGCGAAACGTCGGAAGGCGTGGTGACAACGATGGCGCCAGTGATGGGAGCGGTCTGGATGAGGGAGAGCTGCACGTCGCCGGTACCGGGCGGGAGATCGATGACCAGATAATCCAGTTCGCCCCAATCGACACCGCGCAGGAACTGCTGGACGACGCTGTGGAGCATGGGGCCGCGCCAGACGAGCGGCTTNNGCCATGGGAGTGCGATTGACGCCCATCATGAGCGGCACGTTGGGACCGTAGACATCGGCATCCATCAGGCCGACGCGATAGCCGAGCGCGCCCAAACCGACGGCCAGGTTTACGGCCACGGTGGTCTTGCCGACACCACCTTTGCCGCTACCGACGGCGATGAGATTGCGGACGCCAGGGATGGGCATCTTGGGCGGTTGGCCCGGTTGATTGGGGGTCATCAGTTCTATCGTAACAGGGAGCCCTCCGCGCATATACTGGTGAGAACCTTATGAGAAGCGGTTTTCTGATTTTTCTGGCCGGCGCGGCGCTCGCACAGAGCCTGGTGGTGCAAAACAGCGGGAGCACTGCGTCGCTGCGAGGCGTCTGGGCGGTAAACGAAAAGACTGCCTGGGCCAGCGGGACTCGCGGCACTTACCTGAAGACCATTGACGGCGGCGCCACCTGGACGGCGGCGACGGTGCCCGGCGCCGAAACGCTCGACTTCCGCGATGTGCAGGGCGTGGATGCGAACACCGCGTATCTGTTGAGCATCGCCGCCGGAGAGACGTCGCGCGTTTACAAAACCACGGATGGCGGGGCGCACTGGACGTTGTCCCTCCAGAATCCCGACGCGAAGGGCTTCTTCGACGAAATGGCATTCTGGGACGCGACGCATGGAATCCTGGTGGGCGACCAGGTGGACGGCCAGATGGTGGTGATGTCCACCGAAGATGGCGGAAAGACCTGGCAACGGCAGAAGATGCCGCCGGCGCTTCCGGGCGAGGGCGCATTCGCCGCCAGCGGGACGGGGATCACAGTGCTGGGCAAGAGCGAAGTGTGGATCGGCACGGGCGGAAAGGGCGCGGCGCGCGTCTACCATTCCAAGGACGGCGGCCGCGCCTGGACCGTGGCGTCGACGCTGATGCGGGCCGATTCCGCCGCCGCCGGCATTTTTTCGCTGGCGTTTTCCGACGCGCTGCACGGCGTCGCCGTGGGTGGCGATTACAACAAGGCCAACGACGAAACCGGCAACATCGCCATCACCGCCGACGGCGGCGCAACCTGGAACAAGCCGGATGGCACGGCCCCGAAGGGCTTTCGTTCGGCGGTGGCCTACCTGGCGGACCGCAAGATGTGGATCGCGGCGGGCCCCTCCGGCGCGGATATTTCTACCGATGGCGGACGCAACTGGAAGCAGTTCGACACCGGCAATTACAATGCGATTAGTTTTATTTCGAGCCAGGCGGGCTGGGCGGTAGGAGCGCGCGGGCGCATCGCGGCGTTCGGGCGGGAGTAGGTCCCGGGCAGACCCGAATTACCCTTGCCTTTACATTCCACTAGCTGGAATGTTACGCTAAGTGTCTCATAATGCGTACAGTTGACTTGATCCAGCGCAAGCGCGACGGGAAAGAACTCGCTCCGGAAGAGATCGAGTTTTTGGTTGAAGGTTACACCAGTGGCGACATTCCCGACTACCAGATGTCGTCCTTCTTAATGGCCGTTTTCTTTTCGGGGATGTCGGACCGGGAAGTGAGCCGGCTGACGGAATGCATGCTGCGTTCCGGCGACACAGTCGATCTGTCTGCCATTCCGGGCGTCAAGGTGGACAAGCATTCCACCGGAGGCGTCGGCGACAAGACCAGCTTCATCGTAGCGCCGCTGGCGGCAGCGGCTGGCGTGGTGGTGCCGATGATGTCGGGCCGCGCGCTGGGCCACACCGGGGGCACGCTCGACAAGCTGGAGTCCATTCCCGGATTCCGCACCAACCTGACGGCCGAAGAATTCCAGAAACAACTGGCGGAGTTGGGGCTGGCCTTCATCGGTCAGAGCGACGAGCTGGCGCCGGCGGACCGCAAGCTATACGCGCTGCGCGACGTGACGGCGACGGTGGAATCGATTCCTCTGATTTCGTCGTCGATCATGTCGAAGAAGCTGGCCGAGGGCGTGGACGCGCTGGTGCTCGACGTGAAGGTGGGCAGCGGCGCATTCATGAAGAAGCAGGTGGATGCGCGGCACCTGGCGGCCATGATGGTGGGGATCGGCCGCCGCATGGACAAGAAGGTGGTGGCGCTGATCACGGATATGAACCAGCCGCTGGGTTACGCCATCGGCAATGCGCTGGAGATCATGGAAGCTTCGCAGACGCTGCAGAACGCGGGGCCGGCCGATCTGACCAAGCTTTCGCTCGAGCTGGCGGCGCGGATGATTCACCTGGGCAAGAAGGCGGCTACGCTCGAGGAAGCACGCCGCATCGCCGAACAGCACCTGGTGGACGGCTCCGCCTACCGGAAGTTCAAGCAGGTGGTGGCGGCGCAGGGCGGGAATCCGCTGGCTCTGGACAAATTCGAGCTACTGCCGAACGCCACCGGGATGCGCGAGATCGTCTCGCCACGCGCCGGCTACGTCAGCTCGATCAATGCCGAAGACATCGGCGTGGCCTCCAACATGATCGGTGCCGGCCGCGACAAGAAAGAAGACGCGATCGATCCGGCGGTGGGGATCATCCTGGAAGTCAAGACCGGCGAAAAGGTGGATGCGGGCTCGGTGCTTTGCCGCCTCTACTACACCAAGGAAGACCGCGTGGAAGAAGCGGCCGAGATGGTGGAAGACGCGTTCCGCATCTCCGCGCAGAAGCCGGACGATCGGGAATTGATTCTGGAAGTAGTCGGGTAATGGGCCGCTTCACGGGGTTCCTGGGCCTCGCGGTAATTCTGGCCTTCGCATGGCTGTGCTCTTCGCATAAGCGCGAAATCAAGCTCAGCATCCTGGCGTGGGGGCTGGGGCTGCAATTTGCCTTCGCGCTGCTGGTGCTGAAGACGGATTTCGGAAAGATCTTTCAAGCCATCGGCGCCGGCGTGAACAACATGCTGGGCTACGTGAAAGCCGGCACGGAGTTCATGTTCGGGCCGTTGGGAGATCCGAATGGGCCGTACGGCGTGCTCTTCGCGTTCCAGGTGCTGCCCATCATTATTTTCATCGCCTCCTTCTTCGCCATCCTGTATTACCTGGGCGTGATGCAGATTGTGGTGCGCGGCATGGCGATCGTGATGCAGAAGGTGATGGGGGTGAGCGGCGCCGAATCGCTCAACGTGGCGGCCAGCATCTTCATGGGGCAGACGGAGGCGCCGCTGACTATCAAGCCGTTCCTGGCGGGGCTGACGGAATCCGAGTTATTCACCATCATGACCAGCGGGATGGCGCACGTTTCCGGGTCAGTGATGGCCGCATACGTGATGGTGGCGCACGTGTCAATCACGCACCTTTTGACGGCGGTGATTATGACGGCGCCGGCCACCATCATGCTGTCGAAGATTTTCATTCCCGAAACCGGCAAGCCGGCCACCGCGGGCAAGGTGGAAATCAAAGTGGAAAAGACGGCCGTCAACGTGATCGACGCCGCGGCGCAGGGCGCGGGCGACGGGCTGCAATTGGCGCTCAACGTGGGCGGCATGCTGATAGCGTTTCTGGCGCTGATCGCGATGCTCAACGGGATTCTCGGCTGGGTGCACACGATACCGCTGATGGGCTGGGTGCCTGGCTCCTTGCAGCAAATCTTCGGAATTGTTTTTGCGCCGGTGGCCTGGATCATGGGGGTACCCTGGAAGGACGCGTCCACCATCGGCAACCTGCTGGGCACGCGCCTGGTGACCAACGAATTCGTGGCGTTCCTGGAACTGGGAAAGCCGGCGGTGAGGGCGACGCTCGATCCGCGGTCGTTCGTCATCGCCACGTACGCTCTGTGTGGCTTCGCCAATTTCAGTTCCATCGCGATCCAGATCGGCGGCATTGGATCGCTGGCGCCGAGCCGTAAACCGGATCTCGCCAGGCTGGGGATGCGCGCGGTGATGGCCGGCACCATGGCCAATTTCATGTCGGCATGCATCGCGGGAATGTTGTTGTGACGGAAGAAGCCAAACGATTGATCGAAAGCCGCACGGCGCTGCGGCCAACAGTCGGGGTGGTGCTGGGCAGCGGCCTGGGCGCCTTCGCCGACGAACTCAGCGAGCGAACCGACATACCTTACACCGAGATCCCGGGCTGGCCCGGCTCGACCGCGGTGGGACATGCGGGCAAGCTGGTGATCGGCAAGCTGGGGGAACTGGCGGTAGCGGTGATGGCCGGCCGTTCCCATCTCTACGAAGGCTATACGCCCGCGCAGGTGACCTTCGGCGTGCGGGTCTTGGGACGCCTGGGCGTGCGGTCGATGGTCTTCACCAACGCCGCAGGCGGCATCAACCTGACTCTGGAGCGGGGCGGGCTGGTGCTGATCTCCGACCATATCAACCTGCAGGGCGTGAATCCGCTGACGGGGCCGAACGACGATTCCCTGGGGCCGCGCTTCCCGGACATGTCGGAGGCGTACTCGCGGGCTTATCGCGAAACCGCCAAGGAAGTGGCGGTGGAGTTGTGCGTTCCCATTTCGGAAGGCGTGTATGCCGCGATGCTCGGGCCGAGTTATGAGACGCCCGCGGAAATCCGCTATCTGCGCACCATTGGCGCCGACGTCGTCGGCATGTCCACGGTGCTCGAAGCCATCGTGGCCAACCACATGGGAATCAAAGTGCTGGGCATCTCCTGCGTGACCAACATGGCGGCCGGCATTCTGCCGCAGAAGATTCATCACGAGGAAGTGCTCGAAACCGGCGCTCAGGTGCGCGACACCCTGGTGCGCTTCCTGAAGACGCTTCTGCCGAGGCTGGGGGCGTGAAGTGGCCGATGCGCTGATCGACGCCGCTCTGGCCGCTCGCGCGCATGCCTTCGCGCCATATTCGAAGTTTCAAGTGGGCGCGGCCATCGAAGACAGCGACGGCCGCATCCATACCGGCTGCAACGTGGAGAATGCCACCTACGGCCTCACCCTCTGCGCCGAGCGCGTGGCGATATTCAAGGCCATCTCCGAAGGCGTGCGCAAGTTCCGGCGCGTGGCGGTGGCGGCCGATACCGATGTGCTGACGCCGCCCTGCGGCGCGTGCCGGCAAATTTTGTGGGAATTCTGCGGCGACGTGGACATCATCCTGGTGAACCCGCGCGGCAAAACCGAAACCTACCGTCTGAAAGAACTTTTCCCGAAGCCCTTCGATGCATCGTATCTGTAGCTTTTTCCTTTTCATT
>PLZX01000285.1:0-16561 GCA_003152325.1 Bryobacterales bacterium
ATCGGCTTTGTTTGCGATTCGCCACACCGGCGGTGTCCAGCGCGCCGCGAATCACGTGATACCGCACGCCCGGGAGGTCCTTCACGCGGCCACCGCGGATCAGCACAATGGAGTGCTCCTGCAGATTGTGGCCCACGCCCGGGATATAAGTTGTCACTTCGATCCCGTTGGTCAGCCGCACGCGCGCCACTTTGCGCAG
Source organism: Bryobacterales bacterium (assembly GCA_003152325.1). Taxonomy (GTDB): domain Bacteria; phylum Acidobacteriota; class Terriglobia; order Bryobacterales; family Bryobacteraceae; genus PALSA-129. The sequence goes on from PLZX01000285.1 coordinate 200, forward strand.
CGCCGAATTCGGCTTCTTCGGGGTGGATGTGTACACGCGCGTACAAACCCCGCGCTTCTGCGGGCAGCTATTCAAAGCCGGGCTCGATGTCTTCCACCGTGGCGGCTTCCGCCCATTACGCACAAGTTGGTTAAACGTCGGCACGAATCTTCCTTTTGCCTAGAAAATCAAAAGTGGAGCAACCCACTCGCCAGCCAGAACCCGCAAGCGGATTCCAGCTAAACTGATCCAAATCACAACTGCGAGGATTACCTGCTTAAGACAGGCCCATGTTCAATTCAGTGCAAGACCGGTTGAACCTCGGGGCCTCACCCCCGGACGGACCCGCCAACAGACGGGTGGTAGCGCAGGAGTAGAGCTTGTTCTCGCGAAACTATTAAATGATAACCGATAGCCGGGAATAGTGCAACTGGGGGTGGTTGCTTCGCGAGCTAATCCTCCCGCAGTGCCACCATCGGATCCACGCGCATCGCTCGCCGCGCCGGAACGAGCCCTGACCCTACCACTACCACCACCAGCGAAATCGCCACTCCCGCCACGATCACTGGCTCCGCCGGCCTCACGCCATACAGAAACCTGGCCAGGAGCCGTGACGTCGCCAGCGCTCCCCCCAGCCCGATTGCCGCTCCTGTGACCGCCAGCACCAGCGTCTCCCTCGCCACCATTACCAACACAGAGGCAGGCGTCACCCCCAGCGCCATGCGAATTCCGATTTCTTTCGTCCTTCGCGCCACCGCATATGACGCCACGCCGAACACCCTCACCGCAGCCAGCGTCACGGCCAGCCCGGCGAATAGCCCCAGCAGCAGCGTGTTGAGCCGCCGCGAATCCAGCATGCTCTCCACCACCCGCTCCATGGTCGCCACCCCCGCCACCGGCTGGTTCCTGTCGATCTCCGCCACCACCCGCCGCACCGCTCCCGCCATCGCACCCGCATCGGTTGGCGTACGGATGACCAGCACATTGAGCCTTCCCATGGCCGCGCACTGACTGCTCAGCGCTAATTGATGGTTCAGCGCGTAGATCTGGCCTCCCGCCGCCCGCTCCGACGAATCCGGCGCTCCGCCAGCCGTCAACTGCCGCACGTCTTTGGCGATCCCCACGATCGTGGACCACGTCCCGTCGAACTGGATGCGTCTGCCCAAAGCCCCGGTTCCCGGCCACCACGTGCGAGCCAGCGATTCGCTGACGATCGTTACCGGTTGTGCCGCCGGGCCGTCGCTCTCTCCGAAGTACCGGCCGCCCACCAACGGAATCCCCATCGCTCGCAGATAGTCCGTGCTGGTGTTCGAGTAGTCTGCAAAGGGCTTCTCCCGCTCCGTCTCCGGCCGCCCCTCGACCACAAATTCCGTCCCTTGCATGATGATTCCCATCGGAAGAGACGACACGGTGCCGGCATACTGCACGCCGGGTAAGGCATGCACCCTCCGCAGCAACTCCTCGCGAAACGCGCGGACCCGCGTGCCGTCTGGATAGCTGCGCTTCGACAACTCCAGCCGCATCGTCAGAGCATGTTCCTTGCGGAAGCCGAGATCCACGTTTAACACCCGCCGGAAACTTTCGATCAGCAGTCCCGCACCTGCCAGCAGCACCAGCGCCAGCGCCACTTCGACAGTTACCAGGAGCCGCGCCGTACGGTTGCGCGCCGTAACCGTTCGGCCTCCCGAACCGAGACCGAACCTGCCGCCCGGCCGCACGGCTGGAATCAGCCCGAACAGCAGCCCGGTAAGCAGTGACACACCCGCCCCGAACACCAACACAGCGCCGTTGAGTCCAATCTCGCCAGCTCGCGGCATAGTCGCCGGCAGCGCAGACTTCAGAAGCGGCAGCGTCCCATATGCCAACAGCACTCCCGCCGCTCCGCCGCCCAGCGCCAGCATTCCGCTCTCCGTCAGAAGTTGGCGTGCCAGACGGTGCCACGTCACCCCGAGCGCCCGCCTTATGGCCATCTCGCGCTCGCGCCCCGCGGCCCGCGCTACCAGCAGGTTCGCGATGTTCGCGCACGCGATGAGCAGCACTAGCGAAGCTGCTGCCATTACCAGCAACAGCGCTGGGCGCACATCCTCCAGTTGCCTGACGTCGGTGAGCCCCGTGACCTTGACTCCCCAGCCGCCATCCTCTTGCGGATAAGCTTTTGCCAGGCGCGCCACAATGGTATCCATCTCCGCCTGGGCCTGCTGAATCGAGGCGCCGGGCTTCAACCGCGCGACCACGGCCAGCGAATGCAGTTCCCGGGCGCGCTCCTGCTCCACTGGCAGATTGAGGGACATCCAAATCACCGGGCGGTATGCCGCCGATCCCATCGGCGGAAATTCGAATCCCTGCGTCCCCGTCATCCACATGGCCACGTCCCAAAGGTGTATACCGGATATCACGATCCTATATACTGATAGAGATCCCCGTTGGATGATCAGGGGGACCAGTCTATCCGAAGGACAAAAGCCATGAGTCTCAGCCAATTGGCACGATCGATCTGTGAATCGCCAACCCTGAAGTTGAACGAAACGGCGGCCCTGCTGCGGGAGAAGGGGGAACCGGTCATACACCTCGGCGGAGGGGAGCCGAAGAGCAAGGCGCCCATCGACGCCATCGTGAACTGCTCGGCGCTGCTCTCGACCGGCGATGTGAAGTACACTCCGGCGGACGGCATTCCAGCCCTCAAGAAGGCCATCATCCGCTACACCGAAGAACACTACCAGCGGCTGGCGGCGCCCGAAAACGTGATCGCTTCGAGTGGGGCCAAGCAGGCCATTATGGTGTTCTTGCACGCCATCCTCGACCCAAAAGACGAGGTCATCTTCCCGGTGCCGTTTTGGGTGAGCTATCCGGAGATGGTCAAGCTGGCGGGCGGCGTGCCGGTGCCGGTGACGGCGCGCGACGGCAGCTTCCAACCCACCGTGGAGGAGATTGCCGAGGCCGTGGGCCCATACACCAAGGCGGTCATCCTCAACAGCCCGAACAATCCTTCGGGGGCAGTGTACTCGGAGGAGTTCGTGGCGGGCGTGGTGGAGTTGTGCGAGACGCGGAACCTCTACCTGGTGATGGACGATACTTACAATCGCCTGATCTTCGACGGCCGCGCGCCCACTAACTGCTACCAGTTCAGCAAGGTCCACAACCTGGACAGCTCCAAGCTGGTGGTGGTGAATTGCGTCTCGAAGATGTACGCCATGACGGGCTTCCGTATCGGGTGGGCCATCGGCAACCGCGAGCTGATCCGCGCCATGGCGAACATACAGTCGCAGGANNGATTTCAGCGCTTACGAGAAGGACTCGCAGAAGCTCTCGCGCCTGCTGCTAGAGAAGGTGCGGGTGGTGACGGTGCCGGGCCGCGAGTTCGGCATGGAGGGGCACCTGCGGCTGAGTTTCTGCGGCGGCATGCGGGAGGTCACCGAAGGCATCGAGCGCATTCGTTGGGCGCTCGACCCGAGCGCGCCCAACGAAATGTTTCTCGGCGACCGCAAGCTGGTGAGGGACTGGCGATGAATCCTTATTTAGATCTGCCATCACCCGCGCAGCCGGAAGCGGGCAAGCTGGCGAGCATTTACGGGCTGCAGAACCACGGGCTGACGAACCTGCACCGCGTTTACTGGAACCTGCCGACGGCGTCGTTGTACGAAGAGGTGGTGTTCCGCGGCGAGGCGCGCGTGTCGCATCTGGGCCCCGTGGTGGTGACCACGGGCAGGCACACGGCGCGGGCCGCGGCCGATAAGTTCATCGTCCGCGAGCACTCCACCGAGAGCCGCATCTGGTGGGGAGAATACAACCGGCCGTTCAGCGGCGAAAAGTTCAGCGCGCTGCTGACGCGCATCCAGGGTTTTCTGCAGGGCCGCGACGTGTTCGTGCAGGATTGCTACGCGGGCGCCGACCCGCGCTACCGCATGCCCATCCGCGTCATCACGGAGAAGGCCTGGCACAGCCTGTTCGCGCGCAACATGTTCATGAAGATCCGCCGCACCGAGGAGCTGAAGCGTCACGTGCCGGAGTTCACGGTGATCGCGGTGCCGTCGTTTCAGGCTTCGCCGATGATGGACGGCACGCGCACCGAAACCTTCATCATCATCAACTTTGCGGAGCGGTTGGCGATTATCGGCGGCTCGGAGTACGGCGGCGAGATCAAGAAGACGGTCTTCACGGTGCTGAATTTTCTGCTGCCGCTCGAGGGCGTGCTGCCCATGCACTGTTCGGCGAACGTGGGACCGGATGGCGACGTAGCGCTGTTCTTCGGGCTATCGGGCACCGGTAAAACCACCCTTTCGGCGGACCCGTCGCGCCAACTCGTGGGCGACGACGAACACGGTTGGAGCGAAGACGGCGTATTCAATTTCGAAGATGGCTGTTACGCCAAAGTAATCCGCCTGTCGCCCGAGGCCGAACCGCAGATCCACGCCTGCACGCGGCGCTTCGGCACCATCCTGGAGAACGTGGTGCTCGATCCGCTCTCGCGGCGGCTCGATCTCAACGACGATGCGCTGACGGAGAACACACGCGGCGCGTATCCCCTGGATTACATCGAGAATTATCTGCCGCCGAAGATGGCGGGGCATCCGCACAACGTGGTGTTTCTCACCTGCGATGCCAGCGGGGTGATGCCGCCCATCGCGCGGCTCTCGCCGGAACAGGCCATTTACCATTTCATTTCGGGGTACACCAGCAAGATCGCGGGCACCGAGATCGGGCTCGGCGCGGAGCCCGAGATCACCTTCAGCACGTGCTTTGGCGGGCCGTTCATGGTGCACCATCCTTATCGATATGCGGAGATGCTGAAAGCGCGCCTGCTGCGGCACGGCGCGGCCTCCTGGCTGGTGAACACAGGTTGGACGGGCGGCCCGTTTGGGGTGGGCAAGCGAATCAGCATCCGCTATACCCGGGCGCTGCTGCATGCCGCGTTGACGGGGAAGTTGGACGGCGTCGAGTTCCGCCAGGACCCGGTGTTCGGATTCGAGGTCCCCGTGGAATGCGAGGGTGTGCCGACGCAGATTCTGGATCCTGCGGCGGCCTGGCCGAATCGCGAGGCCTACGACCGCAAGTACGCCACGCTGGCCGCGCGCTTTGTGCAGAACTTCCAACTCATGAGCGATGGTTGCCCGGAGGAGGTGCGGAAGGGTGGACCGAACGTGGCAATTGCGGGAGTGTGAGCGTCCTTCGGATATCGAACACAGCGATGAGGCACTTTGGGCCGATTCTGCGCCAACTAAGGTAAGGGGACTTATGAAAAGCAGGCTGCATATTCAAGTGGCGGGGTATCGGGTGCACCTCGGCATGGTGGTGGGGTTTCTGGTAATGCTGGTGGGGGCCTTCCTATTCGGGGCCTCACTACCGGCCAAGCGGGAGAGCACACAGGCCTGGCCGACCCTGGCCGCTGTGAATGGAATGCCCGTTCCAGTGGAAGTAGCCGCACCCGACAAGACACCTGCGTCAACCCCTTCGACCGCCATGGCGGCGCCCGCTCCCACCTCCCCTGCTCCGGCGCCGGCTGTTCCACCTGCCACCGAACCAGTGGCAGCTCCACAGGTGGCTCAGCACGCAGCGCCTCAGTCAAACCGCCCTGTCCAGGCAGCGCAAGGCAGCACTCCGGCTGGTTATTACCGCATGAAGAAAGTCGCCGTGATGGATGAGCACGGTTTCGCCCAGCCGATTCCGGCGATGAGCCTGCTGATTCCGACGGATTGGCAATTGCAAGGTGGCGCCCAGTGGGGCGAGTTCAGCGGATGCACCACCACCCGGGTGCAGACCTCATTTAGGTCGGGCAGCGCCGACGGCCGGCTCGGCGTCGACCTCTATCCTGCGTACTACTGGCAATGGTCGGACGATCCGGGAACCCAACGCAACATGCAGACGGGAAACCAGCAGAAGGCACAAGTGGGGGGGAAACCCTGCGACGTCATGCCGCCGATGTCCGCAGCCGATTTCCTGCGGCGGTATGCCGTCCCCAAGCTCCGCCCGGGCAAGCAGATTGTGGCCATCGAGCCGTGGCCGGAAGTCCTCCAGGAAGTGCAGCAGACCGCGCGGGAGACCGAAGCCTCGTGGGCACGCACCGCCACCCCCATGCAGGTCCGCACGGACGTGGCGCGCGCACGTTTGCAGTACAGCGTCAACGGGCAGCCCGTGGAGGAATGGATCGCGGTGATTATTAACGCCAACGGGCGGGTATGGCCTACCTATAATGTGAACGGCGGACAGGGCAAAGCCATGCACTATGACTGCAGCGCGTACTCGATGTTCGCACTCCGCGCGCCGGCAGGCGAATTGACGGCCAGACAGGGGTTTTTCCGCATGATCGCCAAGACCATCAAGGTGAATCCGAGCTGGGATGCCCAGGTCAACGGAGTGGCCTCCAATATCGCCAAGATCCAGCAGAAAGGCGTTGCCGATCGCTCCGCCATTGTGGCCAAGAACAGCGATGACATCAACAAGATCATCAAAGAGGGCTACGAAGGGCGCCAGAAGGTCAACGACGCGGCGGCGGCCAACTACAGCCAATCGCAGCGCGACGTGGAATCCTTCCGGAATCCGGCCACCGGCGAGACCGTGGAGTTGAGCAACCTGTACGGCCATGCCTGGATCAACGACAAGGGCGAGTATCTGTTGGCCGACCATGCCGGTTTCGATCCGAATGTGGTTCTCAAGGATTCGACGTGGACCGCCCTGCAGCAGGTCAAGAAGTGAATTCGCCGCTAGCCCTCGCGGGAGCAGGCCATCCTCTATAATAAAGGTTTTCGCATCCGAAAGAAATTCACTTGTTATAAAGGGAGCAATCATGTCTGCGAAGCGAATCGGGATTCTGACAGGCGGCGGCGACGTTCCCGGCCTCAATTCCGTCATTAAGTCCGTGGTGTACCGGGGAAGCGAGATGGGCTGCGAGGTGATCGGTATTCGCCGCGGCTGGGAAGGGTTGACGCACGTCGATCTGCGCGAGCCGGCCAGCCGCACACGCTACCTGCTGCCGTTGAGCCGGGAAAACACGCGCACCATCGACCGCACCGGTGGCACCTACCTGCACAGCTCGAGGACCAATCCGTCGAAGATGAAGAAACTGCCGCCGGTGCTCGAGGGCCAGTCGTTCCCGCAGAAGGAATCCACCAAGAAGGGCGTGACGTCGGTGGTGTTCGACATCACCAAGGCGGTGCTGGCAAACATCGCGACACTGAACCTGGATTATCTGATCGCCATCGGCGGCGACGACACGCTGAGCTACGCGGCGGAGCTGGAGCGCCAGGGCTTCAAAGTGGTGGCCGTTCCGAAGACCATGGACAACGACGTGCAGAATACCGAATACTGCATCGGATTTTCGACCGCCATCACGCGTGCCATGGACGCCATCGAGCGGCAGCGGACCACGGTCGGTTCGCACGAACGCATCGGAATCTTCCGCGTCTTCGGCCGCGATGCCGGCTACACCGCGCTCTACACGGCCTATGTGACGTCGGTGCGGTGTTGCATTCCGGAATTCAAGGTGAGCCTGCCCAAGCTGATTGACCTGCTCGTCACCGACAAGAAGAACAACCCCAGCAACTATTCGTTGGCCGTGCTTTCAGAAGGCGCCGAGTGGGAAGGCTATACCGTGAAGGAATACGGCGAGCCGGACGCGTTCGGTCATCGCAAGAAGATGAGCGTGGCCGAAGACCTCAGCAATGAAATCAAATCCACCACCGGCGAAGAGACCATCGTGAGCGACCTGACCTACGATTTGCGCTCCGGCAGCGCCGATTTTGTGGACCGCATGGTGGCATCCACCTTCGCCGGCATGGCCATGGACACCATCGAGGAAGGCAAGCACGGGCTGATGTGCGCGATTAATAACGGCTGCTACTCCATGGTCCCGATTCCAGATCCCAAGCTGGGGCCACGCCGCGTGGAGGTAGCCACCATGTACAACACCGAACGCTACCGTCCCACTTACACGCAGAAGCTGGGGCTGCCGATCTTCCTCACGCGGGCCTAACTTGGATTGGAGACGGCTGTTCGGCAATCCCGAGCGCGCGCAACTCACGGCGGAGTTGCGCGCGCGCATACAATCTTCGTTCGACCAGGCGGCCGGCGACGAGGAACACTTTCCTTCCACCATCGATCCGCGTATTTATCACGTCAAACTGATCCGCGAACACCTGGGGGCGCTGGCCGGCAAGCGCGTGCTCGACGTGGGATGCGGCAAGGGCCGCTTTGCGCGCGTCTTCCATGAGCAGGAGCCCGGCGCGGAACTGTGGGGCCTGGATATTTCCGAGGCCATGCTGCGGCGAGTGCCGGAAGGCATCCGCACGCGGGCCGGGTCGATGACCGAGCTGCCCTTCGAGGACGCATTCTTCGACGGCGCTTACGCTACCGAGTCGCTCGAGCATGCGGTGGAGATCGAGAAGGCGGTGAGCGAGATCTGCCGCGTAGTGAAGCCCGGCGGCCGCATCGCGATCATCGATAAGAACGCCGAGCAGTGGGGCAAGTTGAAGACGCCCGACTGGGAGAGATGGTTCACGCGCCGCGAGCTGGAACGCCTGCTGCGGCGCGACTGCCGCAAAGTTTCGAGCCGATTGATTTCCTATTGGGAAGACGTGGAGCCGGACGGCCTCTTCGTGGCGTGGCTGGCGGAAAAGTAAACCTTCTCGGCCGCACCCCACGCGCCGGGCGGGGCTATACTGTACGTTCTATGATTCGCCATCTGCTTTTTCTCACTCTGGCCGCGTGGCCGCTGGCCGCGCAGTCGCCTTCCGATCTCGATCGAAAACTGACCGATAAGATTGCCTCCACGCTCAAAGCGAGCACCGCGCCCAGTGCGTCCGTCGCGGTGGTGCTGGACGGGAAGCTGGTCTTCGCCAAGGCATTCGGAAAGGCCAGCATCAATCCCGACCGCCCAGCCACCACGGAGACCCGCTATGCGGTGGGTTCCATCAGCAAGCAGTTCACGGCGGCGGCTCTCCTGCTGCTGCAGGAACAGGGCAAGCTGTCGCTCGACGACAAGGTCTCGCGGTACTTTCCGAATCTGACGCGCGCTGATGAGGTCACCATCCGGCAATTGCTCTCGCACACTTCCGGGTATGAAGACTACGCGCCGCAGGACTATTTGATTCCGGATTGGACCAAGCCGACCACGCCGATGGCGGTGGTGGAGGGCTGGGCCAGGAAGCCGCTGAACTTTGAGCCCGGAACCAAGTGGCAATACAGCAACACCAATTACGTTCTGGCGGGCCAGATTTTCGAGAAGGCTTCGGGACAGCCGCTGCTGGCGTTTCTCAAGGACAANNGGTTTGCCGGCGGTCCGCCGCGCCCGGTGGGTCGGGAAGCGGTGGGATGGTATTTCGCCGCGGGCGAGCTTTCCATGACGCCCTCCGACCTGGCGAAGTGGGATATTTCATTTCTGAACAAGCAGATCCTCTCGCCGCACTCATACGAGGAGTTCACCCGGGAAGTGCGGCTCAAGAACGGCGATACCACGCATTATGCGCTGGGCCTCGATGTCGGAGAGTTCAATCACATTCCGACCATCGCGCACAGCGGAGAAGTTTCCGGATTTCTGGCTTCGAACACCCTGTATCCCACGCGCAATGCCGCCATCGTAGTGCTGACGAATGAGGACGGCGTGAGCCTGATCGGCCCGGTGACCACGCAGGTGGCCACGATTCTGTTTGTGCAGGAACAGCCGGCTGCCGTGGAAAAAGACACGCAGCAGGTGCGAGGAATTCTGGAGGGATTGCGGCGCGGCAAGATCGACCGGGCGCTCTTCACATCGAACGCCAACACCTATTTCACGGAGCAGGCGCTGAGCGACACCAAGAAATCGCTAGGAGAGATTGGGAAGCTGGAATCGGTGATGCGCGCGAGCGAAACTTCGCGCGGCGGCATGACCCACCGCAACTACCGGGCGGTCTTCCAGAAGAAAACCGTCACGCTGAACATCTACGTGATGCCCGACGGCAAGTTTGAGCAGTTCATGGTCGTGGAATAGGCGCGGAGCGGTGGGGCGGTTGCTAGCTCTCGATCGCAGCCCTCTCACCGTGGTCGATCCACTCTTCGTAGAGGAAATGCGGCCGTCGCGTGAGTTCTGCTCCTGGGCGCTTCCTGGCGACACAATAAATCTGCTCGCCGCGGAACTCTGTCGGGAAGCCAAGGTCGGCCAGCATCCTGGATATCCATTCCCTTCCACCGCCGGCATCGATAGGTTCGGTAAATAGATATTCAATGCAAAAGCCGCAGCACGTCAGCAGCTGTTCTAACTCGCTAGCAGTATACTCGCGTACATGGGGCGTTTCGATGCGGGCCGCCGGATAATGCGAGTAAATCTGTGGGTTCGTCTCCCCTGCCAAGACCCTCTGAACCGATGTAAGACTGGCAATGTTCGGGGTCGTGAGAACCAGCGCCCCCCCCGAGGCCAGCACGCGGGAACATTCCAGCAGCATGTGGGCGGGGTCCCATATCACGTGTTCGATTAGTTCGCATGCCAGCACGACANNATCTCTTGAGTCCCGCTGTCAACTGTCCGAACCACCTGCGTGCCTAACTCTCCCTGATAGCCGCCCCGGACCTCCTCGTACCCCAATACGCACTGGAGCGCCGCCGCCATGTATAGGTAAGTGCCTAGTTCGAGAGCGCGGCTTGTCTGGACAGGCTGTGGCACCAGGTCCAGCGTTCGAGCAATGCGATGTAAGTGGATTTCCAGATAACGGCGCGAAGCGTCATTCGCATGATCCAGAGAGTTCAGGAACCGGAGTATCTCGTCATAATGCGACGGGGTCTTGCTGCGCTCGGTTGTGCGCTTGTGCGCGGAGTGTTGGCGCACTAGTGTTCGCAGCTCGCTCTGTTCCCGAAGGGCGGAGACTTCGTTGCGGAGCGTAGCCAGCTCGGAGTCAGATGCCTCCCTATTCTTTCCGATCATGGTACGAGTCACCTCGTGTGCATGAGCGTTGTTGGCCTCCACAATCGCCACAGAGTGAAGAATCTGCTCTTTCCAGACCCGGATGCGTCTGGCCAGCATCCAAAGAGCCGCGATGACGCCGGCTTCCAGCAGCAACGCCGATCCCACTACGAATAGCGCCGTGTGAAAACTCATTCTCTTTCGCCTCTTGCTATGATGCATCCCGGAGCAGGCGCGTCATGGCGAGGGCCCCCCTTTGTGTCGAGTATAGGACGAAACGGCCCGCCCAAACGTGGAGGGTACCGTCACATTACAATGGTATTCTCTATGCAATTTCAGGAAGTGGTGGAAGCGGAAGGCCACCTGATCGATTCCCACATCATGGAGAACATCTTCGACCAGGTGGTGGAATATCACTGCCGGTTTGAAGTGCAGGAATTCCGCATTGGACGCACCAACAGCGAAGGGTCCTATTTGCGGATGAAGGTGGATGCGCCGGATGCGCTGGCGCTGAAGCGGCTGCTGGAAAGCCTCCTGGAACTGGGTTGCGCCCCCGTCGATACGGGCGATGCCGCACTCGCCGTGGTGGAGCGGGACCGTTGCGCGCCGGAAGATTTCTATTCCACCACCAACCATCGGACCCAGGTGCGCGTGGCGGGGGAATGGCTCGAAGCCGAAGGCCAGCGCATGGACGCGATGATCGTGGTGCGCGATGGCGCAGCCCGCTGCCGGCGGCTGCGCGATCTGCGGCAGGGCGACCGCATCGTGGTGGGACTGCGCGGCCTCCGCGTGATTCCGGAAGCGAAAGAGCGCGACCGGCTGGCCTTCGCTTTCATGGCGAACGGCATCTCCTCGGAGCGGCAGGTGGAGACGGCCGTGCGGCAGACCGCCGCGCTGGTCCGGCAGGCCGCAGAGCAGAAACTCCGCGTCGTGGTAGTGGCTGGCCCCGTGGTGGTGCATACCGGCGGCGTGGCAGGCCTGGCGGCGCTGATTCGCGGAGGCTTCGTGCAGGCCCTGCTGAGCGGCAACGCGCTGGGCGTACACGACGTGGAAGCCGCTCTGTTCGGCACTTCGCTCGGCGTGCGCCTGGAGGATGGGCGGCAGGAAGAGCACGGCCATCGCAACCACATGCGGGCGATTAACGCGGTTTATCATGCGGGGTCGGTGGCGCAAGCCGTGGAAAGCGGGCTGCTGCGACAGGGCATCCTCTACGAGTGCGTGCGCGCCTGTGTGCCGTTCGTGCTGGCGGGAAGCCTGCGCGACGATGGGCCGCTGCCCGGAACCATCACCGATATGAACGCGGCGCAGGACGCCTACGCGGAGCAACTCAAAGGCGCCGGCCTGGTGATTTGCCTGGGCTCGATGTTGCATTCCATCGCTACCGGCAATATGCTGCCAAGTTGGGTGAAAATCGTTTGTGTGGATATCAACCCGGCTGTCGCCACCAAAGTGAGCGACCGCGGCACCGGCCANNATGAAACGCGCCTATACCGACGAACATGCGCAGTCCGGCGTACACGCCGCGCTGCCTGAAATTGAAACCTGGCCCAGCCAGTATGAAGATTATGAGATCGAAATCGTGATGCCGGAGTTTACTTCGGTTTGTCCTAAGACCTCGCTGCCGGACTTTGGAAAGATTGTGCTGCGGTACGTGCCCGCGGGGCGCTGCCTGGAGCTCAAATCCTACAAGATGTACCTGAACGCGTATCGCGAGCTCGGCATCTTCCAGGAAAACGTGGTGAACCGTGTGCTGCGCGATGTGGTGAAAGCCGCCAAGCCCAAGGTGGCTACGGTAGTTGGGGAATTCACGCCGCGCGGCGGCTTGAGTACCATTGTGACCGCAACCTGGAGCCGAAAACGTGGAAAGCGCTGAGCTGATTGCGATCTTGCGGGAAGTCCGCGAGCGCGTGCGGGCGCGCAACCCGCAGACCGCGGTGGGCATCGATGTCGCTCTGCCCGACCTGATGCCGCTGGTGCACGCGCGCGATGCGGCCATGGGAAAAGTGGCCGCCATCGGGACCGTGAACCCACGCGCCGGCGGCCTGTGGAACAGCGTGGTGCAGGCCTGGAAACGGCTGCTCGCGCGCGTGCTCGACTGGCACGTGCGGGAGCAGGTGGAATTCAACCGCGATGTAGTGGCCTATTCCGATGCCGTACTGGAAGCGCTGCGCGAATGCAACCGGGCGCTCTTCCAGGTGGGCGAGCGGCTGGCGCAAATGGGTGGCCGGCTGGCCGATCAGGAAAAAATCGGCGACGAGATGGCCGGCGAGATGAAGGACATGCGCGACCACTGGGCCGCGTGGCGCATCGGGTGGGAGCATAAGGTGCAGGAGAATGAAGTCCAGTTCCTGCGCAGCGTGGCTGACTTGCAGGGAGCCTTTCAGCACCAGATTACGTTGATCGAAGCCAGCCATCGCGATTTGATCCGCGGCCAGAATACCGAATTCCACGCGGCGCTCGAACGGCACGGCTTCGATATCCAAAAGCGGCTGTGGGCCGATCTCGAGAAAATGCGCACGGAGGTGGATCGGACGATTCATCTAGAGCTGCGAATGGTCCGCCAGCGGGCGCAGATTGCGGCGGTGGCGCTGCCCCCTCCGCCTTCGACCGAAGCCACTCCCGCACCCGCCTCCGTGGCCTTCGATTACGCGAAGTTCGCAGAACGCTTCCGCGGGCCGGAAGAGTATGTCAAGAGCGGACAGCGATTCTACCTGCCCTATTTCGAGGGCTGCCGCAATGTGCTCGATATCGGCTGCGGGCGCGGCGAGTTTCTCGAAATGATGCGCGACGCCTCCATCCCGGCGCGCGGCATCGACCTGGGCGCGGAATCGGTGGCGGCCTGCCAGCTCAAAGGCCTCGATGCCGAAATCGCCGACGTCTTCCCGTATCTCGCGTCCATGGAGGACGGCACGCTGGACGGCATTTTCTGCTCGCAGGTGGTGGAACACCTGCCGCCGGAGCGGCTGCCGGAACTGATCCGGCTGTGCGCGGAGCGCCTGGCGCGCGGCGGCGTGATCGCCATCGAAACGCCCAATCCGGAATGTCTGGCGATCTTCGGCACCCACTTTTATCTGGACCCGACGCACACGCGGCCCGTGCCGCACCCGCTGCTGATGTTTTACCTGGAGGAGTACGGTATCGGGCAGATGGAGTTGTGCCGCCTGTCTCCGGCAGTGGAGACCATGCCGGCGCTGAGCTCACTGCCAGATGATTTTCGCGGCGCGTTCTTCGGCTCCCTGGACTATGCGGTCATAGGCCGGAAACTCTAGACCGCCGCGCACACTGGTGCCGGCTTCGAGTGTCACGCTGAGCGTCATCTCTCGCTTGTTGCGAACCACCGTGACGGTGAACGTCTTCTTGGAGCCGGCGGCGCGCAGCGCGCTCGAAATCTCAGAGGGGCTGGAGACCGTCGTATCGTCGATCCTGGTGAGAACATCGCCGGCCTTGATCCCGGCCTTTTCCGCGGCTGAGCCCTGCACCACCGACCGGATCAGAATTCCGCTCTTGACGCCGAAGAACTCCGCCAACTGCTCTTCCTGGCCCAGCGACTCTCCAAAGATACCGATGCTACGGTTTTGGGCAAACGTACGGAACTGAGGAATCTCGATGGACGGCGGCAGCGGCGCGAAGGGCACATCGAGCTTAAAAGGAAAGCCGTTCCCTCCGCCGGGAATCACGATGGTCTGGCCGTTTGCGCGCGGATCCTTGTGGGATCCCACCGTGGCGGTTAACGTCTGCGCGGCGCCGCTGCGCCAGATGCCGATCTTGACTTCGCGGTGAGGCGGAGTTTCCGATACCAGCCGCCGCAGTTGTTCCCAACCTTCCACGTGCTGGCCGTTGTATTCCAGCACCACGTCGCCTTCTTTCAGGCCGGCCTTGGCCGCGGCGCTTTCCGGATCCACGCTGGTGAGTTCGACCCCGCGTTCTTCCTTGAGCTTGAGCGCCTTGGCGCGCTCCGACGTAATATCGACGGCATTGATCCCCAGGTAGGGAGTTTCAAGCGGCGTGATGATCTGGACACTGTGCGGCCGCGGCGGGGCCGGCGGCGCGGCTTGTGCCCTGGCGGCGGGCGTTAGCAGGCCAGCCGCCAGGCAGATGGTTGCGAGACTAAAGATCGGTTTCATGGAAGCAATCCCTGTTATTGACGTTTGAGGAAGATCGTGCCGGAAGAAGCCGAGATCTGCAACAGCGGACCGCCGCCGTTGGCCGGCCCTTCGGCCACCAGATGCGTCCCTCTGGGCCGCGGCTGGATTTCCCGAAATTCCGATACGATACGCCGCATGGTGTCGGCCATCTGGTTCTCGGCACGTATCGTCACACTGATGTTAGACGGAATGACCACGGTAATGTCACCATTGCCCGTCGACAGAAGCGATTCCGCCAGCCGGCTGCCCATCAAGTCGGCAAGAATGTTCCCCATGGACGTGATGACGTTCATCGGTCCCGCGATATTGGCGAGCTGAATGTTGCCGCCGTTGGCCGATTCGCAGCGGATGCCCGCCGCCGCGCCAATGTGCACGGCGCCCGCCACATTGCGGACCGTGACCACCCCGCCGGCATGATCGACGATGACGGGTCCGCCACCGTTCACAGCCATTACCGGGCCGCCGGCGTAGCGGATATGTATGGTGCCGGCGCCGGTCTGCACACTCGCCAGCCCGTTCACTTGTTGCGCTTCGATGTCTCCGCCATTAGTCTGGAAAACAGCCTCTCCGCCCACCAGTTGGGAGCGGATGGAGCCGGCCACGGTGCTGCAATGCAAAGAGCCGTCAACGCGTCCGGCCTGTATATCGCCGCCGCCGCTCCAAAGACCGCAATCGCCGTGAATGCGATCGACCTTGATCAGGTTCGCGCCCGTATCGACGTGCAGCGGCCCGTCCACCGCATTCACTTCCACCTGCCCGTCGGAGCTGGTCACATAGGCCTCGATCAACCGCGGAGCGTGCATCACGACGCTCGAAGTGGCATAGCCACCGGGCGTGGTCACCACCAGCCACTCGCCCTGACTTTCGGCGCGCACTTGCAGCCTCTCTAATCGCACCCGCGCCTCTTCCTGATTCCGCGCGCGCACAGCCACTTTTACCGTGAAGGTAAACTGAGCCGGGGAAGAGTTGCCCTCAATCAGCACCGGCCCGTGCGAGTTGATCCGCACGCGCGGCTTCACCGGAGCCGTCTCGTTATAAGTGCGCAGCCACAGATCGCCTTCGTGCGTCAGCCACGGTTGGGCGAACCCGGCCAGCGGCAGCAAGGCGATGCAAAGCGGTGCTCTAAAAAGTTCCGATCGACGCATTCCAGTCCTTTAGCACCTTGGAAGCCTTCAGGCGCACGCCACTGTTCTCTTCACGCTGCACCAGGTTTTGCAACACGCCCACGGTGGAATCGTCGCGGCGCGCGACCATCAGATCGATCACCTGCATGCGCACCGCCGGGTTGGTATCGGACAACAGCACCTGGGACAGGGTCTTGCTCACCCGCGGATCGCCGGCCAGCGGCTTCAAAGCCTCCAGCGCTTTCAGCCG
>PLZX01000285.1:16579-18633 GCA_003152325.1 Bryobacterales bacterium
TCGTCGACGGTGATCTGCACGCGGCCGCTTGCGTCCGGCTTGACGGAGCGCACCGTGGAGAGAATATTGTCGGAGGGCGAAAGCGACATGCTGTTAAAGCCGTTCGACGCGAACGGAACCAGCGAGCCGGAGAAACGCGCCGCAAAGAAGCCGATGGCGATCAGGGCCAGCGCGCCCGCCGGTTGCCGCATCTTGCCGAATCCGGCGAAAGAGAGGTTGAGGGCTTCCAGGAACAGGGCCCAGGGCCCTTTGGCCGCCTTCTCCATCACCGGGGCGCCGCCGGCAATGGCCGCCATCAGATCGGCGCGGCAGTCTTCCAACAGCAGGGCTGGCGGTTCCAGGCGCCGGCGGTCGAGGGCTGCCGCCAGCACGCGCTGGCGCTCCATCTCCGCCGTGCAGGCCGCGCACTCGTGCAGGTGCTGGTCGAAGAGATCTTCCTCTTCGGGCGTCAAGTCGCCGTAGTAATAAAGCGGAATCAGTTTCGTAACCGAGTCGCAAGTCATACAAAGTCTCCCAAAACGCCGCGCATTTTCTGGGTCGCGCGGAACAGGCAGTTCTTGGCGGCCTCTTCGGTGGTGCCCAAGACTTCCCCGATGTTTCGCAAACGCAATCCCTGGTAATGTCGCAGTTCAAAAACCATGCGCTCCCGGGGAGTGAGTCCCCCGAGCGCTCCATCGATCCGTTGTTTCAGTTCCCGGTTCCACATGGCGCGCTCCGGATCGGCCGCCGCCGCGCCCTCTTCATAGGTATCCAGCCGGTCGATCGGGCCGTCGGAGGTTTCCACCACCGAGGGCTCCTCTTTGCGGACTTTTCTTTTCCTCAACAAATCCAGACAGATGTTCGTCACAATCCGGTAGAGCCAGGTATGGAAGCTGCAATCGAACCGGAACGCGTGCAAGTTGCGATAAACCCGCAGAAACGCCTCTTGATAAACGTCGCGGGCGTCTTCCGGGGAGCGCAACAGGTTCATGGCCAGGCGGAGCACACTTTGGTCGTACGTGCGTACCAGTTGCTCGAAGGCATCCTGGTCGCCGCTCTGCGCCGCCCGAATTAACGCATCCACATGCGGGCTCAATCGGGCGCCAACCGTTCCGGCTGCATCCTGGGCCATAAGCTGCGTCGGCAGATCTATTTATCGGACTCCCATTCCATCCAATCTATGGAATTGGACGTACCTGTGGTGAAAATGTCACGGTGGCCTAAAACACCCCCGTCGCCATGTCCAACACGTTGATTCTGCTATTGTTCCGAGTATTAGTGTAGCGCGGGCCGGATGAAAAAGGAAAGCCGGGTATCCTGGGGGGAATCGGGAGGTCACGGTGGGCACCGTTCCTGGACCGCCGGACGGTATTCTTGCGGAAACGAAGCCCAATTCGGGGGAAAAGGCGATTCTCCAAACGAACCCAATTTGACTATGTAAATGGCAAAGACGCAAGGGCTTAGGGTGTTGCTGAGCGAAGCCAATTTGGGGGGGAGCCCTGAGATGCGCCCGAGGTCGTGGGTATTTTCGAAGATCCATTGCATAAGGGGTTGACCTGGACCGTCGCGCCAAAGGTCCCGAGTTTCGCGAACGCTCCTACCTGACTTCAGGGTAGCAAACGCCTGGAACAAGTAATTCCGTTTAAATAATTGATTCTGAATGAAATAGAAGTTGAACTGCGGAGGCCAACGGTACCGAGGGCGAAGGAGCGGGGTTCGAGGCGTGCACGCTTCCTTGCGATCGGGGAACCCGGGACCACTCACTTCTTCAGATATAGGATCTTCTTGCTGCCGCCGTCACAAGAACCGACTACCGTGCCCTCGCCTTCCTTGTCCTTGTCCACGATGGTGAGGGTGTAGCCTTTGACATTCTTGGCGTCTAACTTGGCGGCGATTTCGGTCTTCAACTCTTCACAGGGCTTTGGAGGAGAAGCATAGTCGGATGCGGAAGCGAACAGGAGGACGGCAAGCACTACCAGGGTTTCATGAATGATATCTTCGTAACCAGGGTTTGTGAAAACGTCTTCGGTGGCATTGTACATCCGATGGACTTGACCTGCCCTTGATAATCTCTA
>PLZX01000333.1 GCA_003152325.1 Bryobacterales bacterium
GCGTCCAGCGCGGCTGGCAGAGAACCTACCGTTGATGGTATTTAACCCCCAAGATGTTCCGGCGAGAACCTGCTCTCATCTGTGGCGTGGACAAGGGGCGGGAGACGCGGTGACAGAAAGATGAGAGAATGACGGCCATGAAAAGGAGTTCGCAAGTGTTCTGGATGATCTCCGGCGCGATGGCTCTGGCGGTTTTGTTGCACGCGCAAGAGCCGCCGCAGGAACCGGGGAAGTCGATCGGCTCCATTTCGACGCAAGGGAATCTAATCGTGTTCACGCTGAATGACGGGGTGCTGGGAAAGGCCAACCTGTTCGATCTGGCGGGGCGCACAGTGCGGTTCACGCCGGACGGGGCGGGATACCGCGTGGAGACCGGGGCGCTGAAGTGGGACGCGGAGTTCGGCAGCGAACTTACCGGCGGACAGGTGAGCCTGAAGAACTTCGCGTTTCCGTTTTCGGGCAAGAGCTGGGATTCGTTTTCGGTGGGCGTCACAGGGTCGATTGCTTTCACTGAGGCGGCGGGCGGCGGTGCGGCTCGGGGCGGCACTGGTGCGGGGGATGGCGTCGGCCGCGGCGGGCGCGGAGGCGGGGTGACGATCGGGCGATTCGACGAGCTGCGGGAAGCAGGGCGGAGCCTGGTGAACGCGCAGCCGGCGATCTGCGTGTTCATGAAGCCCCGGATGTCGGGGCAGCGGTTCGTGAAAGAACTGGCCGACCGAGTGGTGGTTACGTGGAGCCTGACGGAGCCGTACGGCAACATTCAGGACTTCTCGTGGACGCCGACGGTGAACCGGTTTCAGGCGGTGCTGGGGAAAGACGGGTCGGTGGAGATGTCTTACCAGCAAATGGCGGCAAAGGACGCGATTGTCGGGCTTTACCCGGTGGTGACGGGCGGAACCGAAAAACCGTTTGGCACGGTGGCCGGAGAGGAGCATCCTGCGGTGGCGCCGCACCTGGATATCAAGAGTGTGAAGCTGGCGGCGGTGGATGAGCTGTTCCTGAAGGTCACGCTGGAGATGCGCGGGCCAGCGCTGCCGGAGAGCGATCCGGGAGTGGTGGGTTTGACGTACCACGTGTATTTCGACGGGCACAAGCCGTTGCCGGTGCGCGCAGAGAACGCACACGCGGACGCGGTGTGGACGATCCGGGGCGTCGGCGGAGGACGCGGGGGCCGGGGAGGCGGCGCGAACCGGTATATGGTGTCGGGGTCGGGAGTTTCCAGAACGGTGAAGGTGGATGGGAACACGATCTCGGTACAAGGAGTGCTGCCGGAAGGTCTCAAAGGAGGGCAGCAAGTGGCGGTGTACGCCGACGTCACCACGGGTGGGATGCCGGGAACAACGGCGATGCAGATAGCGCCGAAGGCGGTGACGCTGGCGGGGATTCGCGACCCCGAGCTGCATCTCTCGGCGGTGAAGAAGGACGACGGGCCATTCCCTTTGGTCTACGAATCGTTTCATTACCTGTCCTTGCCGAAAATGCGGGATTTGAGCTGCACGGTAATCAAGGCGCTGGGGGATAAGTTCGATATGCTGGCTTACTACTCGGATTTCCGGATCGATAACCAGGAGGCTGGGACGCCGAGCGATGGTCCGTTGGGGGGTGGGCCGGCCGGTGGAGCCGTGACGGGGATCGGAGCGCCACAAGAAGGTCTGGCGGGTTACTGCACTCAGGGAAGGTTCCAATGGGAGTTCATACAGCCAGTGTATGTTGGTTCGAACCAGATGTGGGAATTTCCGCCGGAGGGGCTTACGGACACGAACGCGCATAACATCGTGACCTATACTCACCAGATCGGCGAGCGGTCGCCCGATGGCAAGTTGCTTTCGTACGACTATGCCATGTCGCAGATCGGGCACGAGATAGGGCACAGATGGGCGGCGTTCATTTCGGCCAAGGTTGGTAGCGAGACGATCCGGCTGGGCGATGGGGCGCACTGGGTGGCGGGTTTGCAAGCGCAGGTGGCGTTCCCGTATCAGCGGCCAACCGAGGCGTCGGCAATGGGAGGCGGGGTGTGGCAGGACAACTTCGACGGCACATTCACGCAACTGGATGACAACTACTATGTGCCGGCGACAGGTTGGTCGTACCTTGACCTTTATCTGATCGGGCTGATCGCGCGGTCGGAGGTGCCGGATTTCTTCGTTCTGAGGAACATGGTTGCGGCGGGAAGAGACGCCAACGGACACCCCATCTTCAAGGCTGACAGGACGAAGATCACCGTACAGGACGTGATTGCAGTGGAAGGGCCGCGGTTGCCGGATGTGGATCATTCGCAGAAGAAGTTCAACACGGGGATGGTGGTGGTGATAGAGCACGGGAAAAAGCCGAGCCCGGAGTTAATTGAGCGGACGAATGGGATTCGATTGCGGTGGATGGACTATTGGGAGACGACGACGGGGCACCGGGCGTCGATGACGACGGAGGTGAAGTAAGGAGGGCTCATCAATGGTCACGGGCGCGCCTTCAGTGAATGTGAGATTGGGGTTCCACGCGATATCGGCAAATATCGGTAGCGTCGCTGGGCACCGGCCAGATCGGTGGCTCGCGCGTGATACGGCCAAGTGGACACCGGACTCCCCAGGAATGTCGTTTTCCAGGAATCCCACCTAACGGGATCCACCGCTCGCGCGAGGACGAAAACGCGTCCGTCACCTATTCGAGGAATCCCCAGGCCCCCGTGCCGGACGGAAAAAGTAAACGTATCGCTTCGAGGCGTTACCACCGTAGAGTTGTATCCATGATGACACCTGAAATGATTTTGGCGCTGCTTCGTGATCGCGCACTGAGCTAAAGCAGCGGGCCGACGCAAAGGTAGCGAGCATTGGATTTGTCAGTGAAGCGGAGGAAACCGCCGAGCAGCGAAAGATTAGGGATTCAGCCCAAGGCGACTGGGAGGCAGCCCAAGCGCTCTTAGCTGTGATCGGAGAGATTGAACAGAGCTAGCGCGACAGGGCTTTGTTGATGTCGTCGAAATGGCCGTTAGGGCCGACAGGACGACGCACAGTCGAAGCGGAAGGGCTAAGCAGCCACTTCCAGCAGCCCTTGAGCAAGCGCCTTAGCCGATGCAACGTCGAGAAAAAGGCACGCGAAAGCAGTATTTTCTTCTCCCGCCAACTTCACCGCAACGGCGATTTCCGTACTCGTTTCAGACTGGTTTCGTTTGATGACCGCCGAGCCAAGCTCGAAATTGACCATTGCCATGTGGACATTAGGGGCCGTCTCAGGCGCTATTTCAACGTCGTTTCCGAAGACTCTGGGCAGGGCCAGCCGCGCCCCAGTGATTTGTATTCTGTGCATTCCGCTATAGTAGCTTCTTCCGGGTGCGGCGCCCTATTGTTGCGACGGGAGCGGAAGATATGTTTCTCAGCTTTACGGGCTGCGATGGGTTGTCTATTGCAAACCACCCTTCGGCGGACCCGATCAGGCGCTTCGTTACCTCGGCGCTTACACACATCGGGTGGCCATTGCCAATCACCGTCTCGTTTCCTTCGAGGATGACAAGGTTGCTTTTCGCTGGCGAGACTCGGCTCACAAAAACAAAAAACGACTTCTGACTTTGCCTGTCGATTAGTTCTTACGTCGCTTTTTGCTGCATGTGCTGCCGCGTGGCTTCGTCCGAATCCGCCACTTCGGCTTTCTGGCCAGCCGTCGCCGTGGCGCCCTGGTTCCACTCTGCAAACAACTGCTTTCGACTGACGCACCTGCCAGGCCGCATCCTGGGCCGCCCCAGCCTGATCCGCGAAGCTTGCTGGCTCCCCTCTGGACCTGCCCCCTCTGCGGCGGCTCGATGGTCTTGATCGAACGACTTACTGCTGTTCAGATCCGGGCTCCCTCCTCCACCGCAAGCCGGTCCTGCCTGAAATGCCGAAGCCGATTCATCGTCGACCATCCCACGCTTGGTCAAGCGGTCGCTGTTTCTGCGCCTCGGCTATCGAAATTCTCCGATGTTCTCGCGGCCTGGCCTCCCAAACTCGCATCCTCCGGCCCTTCCTGAACGCTCTCACGCTAGCAAGCCCCACCTTCCACCCCGATTCCAGCACGTCACTTCGTCCCCAGACATCTATCCAAACGTGTCGATTACAACCGCCATCAATTCAAAACCCATAGTAGCCTCGTGCCAAATCGAAGAGGCTTCCTTCATCCCGCCGTATCGAAACCACCGCGGCCACACGGCCGTTAAGCTCCGGCCAGTTCTCGCTGTGGCCGCGATGGTTCCGATACGGTCCTAGGGGTTATCGGTAGCGTACTGGCGGCGAAATCCTCAGCTCCTGAAAGCTGTGACGCCAGCTCCGCATGCGTCAACACTTCGGCCCGTTGAGATCGTACGTCTTTCCGTGGTGGCCGCTTTCCGTCAGGGCTGCGGCGGCGACCGCCGCGATGGCGCGGACGTCGACGATACTGACGTTTGCATCGCCCGCCGGTGCGAAGAAACGATGCTCCGATACGATCGATTGGCTGCCGCCCCCGACAATTCCGATCGAGCAGCTAGCCGGGAAACACAATTTGGGCGTCTCGAACAGACTCAGCATACAGCGCCTGCCGCTGCTGCCGGCCGGGCCTATATCGCATCTCCTCGGTTGCGGTTCATGACATTGGCGGGCCGCGACGGGTGATAAGATAATTTCGCTGACCGAGCGCTGAACCTTATGCAAGAGAAACCGGCCGTTGGGTCCACCTTATCCCGCCGCGGGCTCTTGAAGAACCTCGCGGCCGCTTCGGCTATCCCGGTGGCCGGCGAAGCGGCGCAGGACGCAAGCCCGGGTGCAACCTCACCGCGGCCTGAGGACTTGGTGCGGCTCAACTCGGGCGATCTCATGGTTGCCTTTGATCGGCGGGACGGAAGCATCTATTCTCTCGAGAGCGCCCGCGACGAGTTGCACACGAATTTTGTAGGCAATGCTTCCAACACCCGCGGCGTCAGGCTGCACGATCCATTCTGGACCGGGCACGTGATCTCGACGGTATGGGGGCCAACTCAGGGTCCGGGCGCCCGTCGAGGAAGCCCGTGGAGCCGCCAGACCACAGTAGAATCGTCCGACAACCGAAAGACGTCTTTCGATGGCACGAGTTTCAGCGTGCGGTACGAAGGCAAGTCGAGCCGGCCGGGCGGAATCGAGAGCTACGATCTGCAACTCGACTATCGACCGGAGGCGAGCAATTCCCTCGTGCTGGAGATCGGCGTTCGGAACACCACCGGACGTCTTCTAGAGATTGGCGAGTTTTCGCTGCCCCTCCGCGCCAACGACGACTACGTGGAAGCCTACGGCGGCATGTCCCTCAGACAGGCGATCGACCAAGGGCGGCTGGGAGCGATTCAGCAGACGATTTACGAGCAGAAGGTCCTGGGACACCACTTCGCGGGAGGCTACAGCTCCTACGCGCTTCTGGAACGGCCGCGCGGCACGCCGCCATTTCTGCTTTTTCAGGCGCTCAACGCACCCGTGGAATGCGTATACAAGGTGGAGGGGTTCCATCCGTGGCGCGAAAACTGGATCGGCACGGACCTGCTGGGCCTGCATACCTGGGCCGTGAGACAGCAGCGGGGCTGGAGCGAGAATCCCTGGGTCAACGGACATACGTCTCTCCTGCTCGAGCCCGGCCAGAGTAAGTCGTGGAGCTTCCGTTTCACCTTTCTGAATTCTTATCAGGACTTATCGCGCGAGTTATTCGAATCGGGAGCGCTGGCCATTCGCGTGCTGCCGTCGATGGTGGTGCAGGAGAACACCGATGTCCAGGTGGAAGTCCGATCAAAGACGCCTCTGGACAAGGTGGAAGTGCATGCGGGTGGGATTGAAATCAAGTCGAACCGGCGCGACGGAGACCGCACGCTGCTGACCCTGGCTTTTCGGGGGCGCGGCCAGAAAACGGTCAAGCTGATCTATGAGGGTGATAAGTGGACTAACCTGCATTTCTACTGTCTGGAGTCGTATGAGAAGCTAATCAAGGCGCGGGGGCGCTTCGTCATCGAGCGGGAATTCTATGAGAACCCGGCCGACCCGTTCCAGCGCAACCACCTGTTCCTGCCGTTCGATACGCGAAAGGAAGTCCGTTTGGAGGACATGGATGATGCTTCGGAAGTGGGGGGAGCCGGCGATTCCGGCTTCGGCGCTCCGTTATTCCTTTCGGAGAAGAACGTGTATTTCCCCTCGCAGGAAGAGATAGGCGTTTTGGAAACGTATGTAGCGGATTCTCTATTCCGGCATCTGCAGAATCCGCAAACTTACGAGATCCGCTCGTCGCTGTACTGGAGAGAGCCGCACTACCCCTCCATGGGCCAGAGCGGGACCAAGGCGCGCTCGGAAGTGACAACGCGCGCCTACAACTATATCTTCGCGAGCAACGTGTATCACGCGCTGTACCGTATCGGAAAAGAATACGGCCTGCTCACGCGGAAGACGCCCGAACAGTACCTGGAGATGGCGTACCGGACATATGTGAAAGGGTACGAGACCGGGCCTTACCGCCATATGGGCCTCATCACAGGGTCGAATGCGCTGCACGTTCTGGCGGATCTCAAAGAGGAGGGGTGGGAGCAGCCATACAACGAACTGCTCGCCAGGATGAAAGAGTGCAACGACGAGTTCGCGAAGGACCCCTATCCCTACGGTTCGGAAATCGAGATCGACCACACGGGGCAGGAGCAGGTCTATTTCTTCAGCCGGTACTTTGGAAACGCGGAGAAGAGACGGAAAACGGTCGACATCGACCGGGCGCTGAAGGGCGCCATGCAGCCGGTCTGGTTCCGCTACGGCATAGATCTTTTTGCCCATCCCGATCTCAGGAGCGAGATCTGCTGCTGGCATTCCAGCGCGATGAACGCCATGGTTCTGATGCAGGAGTTTGAGGATACGGGTGAGATGGACTTGCTGACCAGGGCGTACCCTGGGCAAGTCAGTGTGATGACCAATGTCACCACCGAGGGAGCGGGATACGGTTGGTTCATGTGCACGCCGGGAGTATACGATCACGAGCCGCCCCGAACGTTTGAGAATGGTCCGGCGATGTGGGCCTTTCTGCGGGGCGCCAAAGCGTACGTGATTGACGACGATGCTTTTGGAGTGACTGGCCTGGGCTGCCAGGTGACCGAATCCGGCGGCGAAATCGTGGTTGCGCCGAATGATGGCGTACGGAAGCGGATCCGCTTTACCACCAGGAAGATCGACCTGCGGGCTTCGAGCGGCGAATTCGAAAAGGTGGCGCTGGGGCGCGGAGGATCGTCGCTGAGGGTGGAGATGGGCGACTCCACTGGTTTGGTGAAGACAGCCGGAGTGGCCGTTTGGGGTCTCGATCCGGGGCAGTACGAGGTGCGGTACTCGGGGAAGCGCGATCGTGTGCACGTGACCGACATCCTGCACCTGCGGGTGCCCATGAGCGCGGCCGGGCGGATTGAGATCCGCAGAGTGTAGCAGGGCAGGCGGGGAGCGCCGTGATCCAGGAGGAATCAGGCGGCCGGGGCTGTTAACAGGCTTTACCCTTGGCATCCGACGCCGTTAGTTGTCCGTCGGCTTCTGCTCCGCGTGATCGATGACGAGGACGGGCATGGGATGCTTTTGCGCGCTCAGTTTGAGGCCGAGTTATTTATCGATGGCTTCGAAAAGACGGCCGTATGTAGATGTGGGTCTAATTAGGGCGAATTCTGTGAGGTTCGGGCACAACTGTGAGGGACAGGGACGGCTCACACTAGCGGAAAGGGATTACGGGAAATGGGTTCTCGCCCAATGCCGGCTACGATGTTTCGGACGATTTCGACTTTTCTCCCGCGCCCCTGTTCACCGCTGAGGAAGCGGTGCGGCAGGCGCTCGACGGCCGCGCGGATTTAATAGCCGCCAAAGCCCAGGTGAAAGCGGCCTAGAAGACGCGCGCAGCGGCCCGTTCCGAGCGCTTACCCTCTCTTTCAGTGTCGGCAGACATCGGTGAGATCGGACCGCGGTTCAACCAGGCGGACCATACCTACACGGTCACCGGCACTCTGAACATCCCGATCTGGCAGGGCGGGCGAGTTCGCGGAGACATTGAACAAGCCGCGGCTGCGCTCGATCAACGTCGCGCGGAACTTGAGGATACGCGGGGTCGAATCGGAAGCGACGTTCAGAATGCTTATCTTGATCTGCTCGCGGCGGCGAGTCAGTTTGAGCTGTCGAAGAACAATCAGCAGGTGGCGAGGGAGAATCTCCGTCTCACACAAGAGAAGTTCGAAACGGGGGTGCGAGGTGTGCAATGGAAGCAAAAGTCGAATCACTCGATCAACTACTGCACCGGGTCTGCCAATTGGAGCGCCGCGTAGCACGTCCGGAACTGCCTGCGGAATCTCCCGACCCGGATCACGCGCGGGACGCCGACGGCTGACCAACGTAGGCCTGGCGCAGGTTTTGGTGCCCGCTCCCGGCGACGAGCTGGGGGGATTTTTGGGGTACCCCGCCGGAGAAATATGGGTAAATTCGGGTAAGGATGGATAAATTTTCAAGACAGCCGCAGGTCGAGCACA
>PLZX01000209.1 GCA_003152325.1 Bryobacterales bacterium
GCGGCCGGCGCCGTATTGCCCGGGGAAAATTCCATCCTGGTAAGGCAGATTCACGCCGGCGGAATCCACCAGGTAAACGATGGGCAGCCGGTTGCGCATGGCCACTTCCTGCGCGCGCAGAATCTTGGTGATGGTCTCCGGCCACCACGCGCCGGCCTTCACCGTAGCGTCGTTGGCCACCACCACCGCCGGCCGCCCTTCGATCTTCCCGAGCCCGGTCACTACGCCCGCCGCCGGCGCCTGCCCGTCGTAACGGTCGTACGCAATCAGCAGTCCGATCTCCAGAAACAGGGTCTCGGGATCGAGCAGCGCCGCGATGCGCTCGCGCGCGGTCATTTTTCCGGCGCGGTGTTGCTTCTCGATGCGCGATTCGCCGCCGCCCGCGCGCAGACGTTCCTCCAGCTTGCCAAGCTGTTCCATGAGCAGACGCATGTGCGCGCTTCGGGCGATGTCCACAGCTCTTTGAGTGTAGCTTGGGCGCGGCGGTTTGGCCACGAAGCCCCGCCCGCAGTTTGTGGCGCGCGCGTTGCAGCCGGGAAGGGTGCTAAAATCAGACCCGTATGTCCGGAAACACTCGCGCATTTCAACCCATGCCACCGTGTGTTCCGGCACTACGAAACCGCACTCTTCATCGATTCTTGATGCAATTGCAACCCTGGTCGCAGAAACCCCTGTTATATTCAATCTTCCGCTCCCCACGAAGGCCATCCAAATGAACCGATCCCGCGTCATTCTTTCCGTATGCGCCGCAGTGACGGTGTTGTCCGTCGCTACTTACACTGCCATGGCCGATGGTTCGTCCGGCACCGGCTCCGTCTCCATCCCCTCCATCTCCCCCGTCACTCAGGACTTCAATACGCTGAGCAACAGCACAAGCCCCTCTACCGTGCTGCCCACCGGATGGTATCTGACCGAGATCGGCACGGGAGGCGCGGCTGATGGCAAGTACGTAGTCGGCACCGGATCGAGTAACGCTGGAGGCGCCTATAGCTTCGGCGCCACTTCCAGCACCGACCGCGCCCTGGGAAGCGTCGGCAGCGGAACGGTTACTCCTATCTATTACGGCGCCAGGTTCACCAATAATACCGGGTCGGTCATCGTCTCCCTGGCGATCTCCTACACAGGTGAAATGTGGCGCCGAGGCCCGGCGACCGGCGTGGACGGCCTGACTTTCGCCTACAGCACGGATGCCACCAACATAGCGACCGGTACGTTTGTGGCGGTGCCCTCCCTCAACTTCGTGTCCCCGGGCAGCGCTTGCGCGGTGGTAACGGGAGCCACCGATGGCAACTCCGCCGCCTGCCGGACGGCGATCAGCTCCACCATCTCCGGCCTGATCGTTCCCAATGGCCAAAGTTTCTGGATCCGATGGACCGACGTGGATACCACCGGTAGCGATGACGGTGTCGCCATCGACGACTTCAGCCTCGCTGCCAGCGTCAGCAGCGTCTCGATCAGCCCCACCGCCACCGGCTCGGCCTCACCCAACCCCGTGGCGCCAGGCGGGAGTACCATTCTCAGCGGCGCGATCACTCCCGGCCAGAATCCCACTTCGGCCAGCTATACCGTGATCTGCGATCTCACCACCATCGGTGGCTCCTCAACACAGTCGCTGCCGGTCACTGGAACGACCTTCAGCTTCAACGCCACGGTGGCAGCCGCCACCACGCCCAACGTGTATCCGCTGGCCTGTTCTGTCACCGATGATGTGCCCCGGTCCTCGAATTTCACGATTGCGGTAACCGTTCTGATCCCGCTCAACTCCACCTGTGGGGCCCAGGCCACGCCCATCGACGCCGTGCAAGGATCGGGCTCCACCAGCCCGCTCGCCGGCCAGACCGTCGACATCGAAGGCATTGTAGTGGGAGGTTTCCAGGGATCGGCACATCTGAACGGTTTCTACCTGGAAGAGCCCACCGCCACGCAGGACGGCAATCCGCAAACGTCCGAAGGCATCTTCGTATTCGCGAACACCCCCGCGGTGAACGTGGGCGACCGGGTACGGATTCGCGGCGTCATCGCCGAATTCTCTTCGGCCACAGGCTCGCTGGTTTCGAACCTCACCGAGCTAGGCACCACGTCGAACGCCACTGTGTGCAGCACGGGCAACGCCCTGCCGCCGGCCGCGACCATTACGCTACCGGTTGCGAACGTATCGGATTTGGAACGCTACGAAGGCATGTTGGTGCAGTTCACGCAGCAACTGGTGGTGACCGGCAGCTTCAACCTGGGCACTTTCGGCCAGATCGACCTCGCTCCCAGCGCCCTTTATCAGCCCACCCAGAGCACGGGCAACAGCGGCACCTGGGGCAGCGCGCTCGATCTCAACAACCGCAGCCTGATCTCGCTGGATGACGGCAGCACTTCGTCCGATGCCACCTTGAATGGCGGAGGTGTGGCTCCTTATCCGCCGCCCGGCCTGAGCGCCACCAACACCTTGCGCGTGGGCGCTTTGGTGAACCCCAATGGCGGCACACCTCTCCCGCTTGTCGGCATACTGGACGACCGCTTCGGCTCCTATCGCGTCCAGCCCACCTCGGCGGTCACCTTCTCCAACGCGCCCAATCCACGTCCCGATTTGGTTGCGATCGGCAACGCGTTGGGCGGACGCTTCCATGTGGCCAGCGCGAATGTGTTGAACTTCTTCACCACGCTCGGCAGCCGCGGCGCGGCCACCGCGCAGGAACTCGTCAACCAGCGGACCAAGATTATCGCGGAACTGAGTCGGCTGAATGCCGACATCTACGGTTTGAGCGAGGTGCAAAATTTCGCCAACGGCAACACCAGCGGCGGTACCTACACCAACGCCGCGCTGAGCGATCTAACCACCAATCTTGCGGCCGCCACCGGCCGCAACTATCAGTTCATCGATACCACCAACGCCGCCAACTTGGTAGGTGGGGACATCACCCAGAACGGCACCGACGCCATCCGCAGCGCCTTCATCTACGACGCCGCGAAGGTGACGCCGGTGGGCAAAGCGGCCCTCTACAATCAGAACGATACGAACCGCCCCACCCTGGCGCAGACCTTCCAGCCCGCATCCGGCGCCAAGGCGAGTACCCAGACGTTTACCGTAGCCGTCAACCACTTCCGCTCCAGGAGCAGCGCCTGTGGCGGCGCCAGCGACGATCCCTTGCAGGGCAACTGCAACGGCCTGCGGCTCCTGATGGCCAACAATGTGATCAGCTGGTTGAGCACTAATCCGACGTCCGATCCGGCGGGAGCCAATCGCCGGTATCTCATCATCGGCGACTTCAATGCCTATTTCGGCGAGGACCCGATCCAGGCATTCCTATCGAGCGGCTATACCAACCTGATCAAGTTGCTTGTCGGAGCCAATGGCTCCTCGTACAACTTCGGCTCCGTCAGCGGCTACATCGATCATGCAATGGCCAATTCCGCGTCCCTGCCGCTCATCAAGGGCGTCGTGGAGTTGCACATCAACGCGGACGAGCCGACCGCGCTTGAGGCTCTCGACAGCAACCTGAAGAGCGCCACCGCGCAAATCGCCTACTTCGGCGCCAACGAGTTCGCGGCTTCCGACCACGACCCCATTCTGATCGCCTTCAATCCGCTTCCGGGCGATCTGAACGATGACGGCGTGGTAGACCTCGCCGACCGCAACATCCTGGTGGCCAACTATGGCAAATCCGCCTCGCAGGTGGACCGCCGCATGGACTACGATGGCGACGGCGTCATCTCACCCAACGACTACCGCATCTGGTTGAACTACTACAAAGCTTTCATTCAATAAGAGAGGTTAGATAACGATGAAACTCATCCTTCTCAGCGCGGCCGTGCTCGCAACCTTCGGGTTGCCGGCTCCGGCCGCCACTATCTCTATACACGCTCCCACGGCCGCCAATGGATCTTTTGACGTGGTTGTACAGGCCACGGACCTTTGGGCCGGACGGGACCCCTCGACCGACGGCATCATCTCCTACGGCTTCGACATAGCTATCGGCAACCCGTTCCTGCTCACGTTTGATGGCGCGGACTCCGGACCGCTGTTCGATCCTGCCACCACCGAACCCGGCACCGACGTGTTCGGCGCTGCCAGCGGTTTCTTCATCTCCGATCCAGTGCCCGAGCCGCTGATTCTGGCGATCCTGCACTTCACGCGGATCGGAGTCGGCTCCGTCGACATCACGATCAGTTCGGACCTGTCGAACCTGTTCCAGGGTCTCCAGTTTCTGAACGAGCCGTTTGCCGAACCTATCGCCGGCACTGTGGACATCGCAGACGCCCCCGAACCGGCCACGTTTGTGATCGCTGCTCTCGGTCTGGCTGCGTTGGGAATTCGGCGCCGGAAGCGTCCGCTCGATCGCATGCCGTAGTTGGGTGACTCAGGGCTTCTCGCGCGTCTCCAGGTGCAGCCGCAGTTGCTCTTCCAGGTCCGCCACGCGGCGAGCCAGGTCGTCGATCGCCTGGCCTTCCGGGTCGGGCAGGTGTCCGTGCTCCAGCGGTCCGCCTTCGGGCCGCACGCGCACCACTCTCCCCGGCACTCCCACTACCGTGGAATTGTCCGGAACCGAGTGCACCACTACCGAACCCGCGCCAATCTTGACGTTGTCGCCGATCCGGATATTGCCCAGAATCTTGGCGCCCGTCCCCACCACCACGCGGTTGCCCAGCGTCGGATGCCGCTTGCCTTTCTCGCCGCCCGTACCGCCCAGCGTCACGTTCTGGTACAGCAGCACGTCATCGCCGATTTCGGCGGTTTCGCCGATCACCACACCCATGCCATGGTCGATGAAGAAGCGCCGCCCGATGGTCGCGCCTGGGTGAATTTCGATCCCCGTCAGGAAGCGGTTGAACTGCGAAGCCACGCGCGGCAGGAGCGGCACCCGCCAGAGGTACAACTTGTGCGCGAAGCGGTGCCACAGAATGGCGTGAAAGCCGGGGTAGCACAGGACGATCTCCAGCACGCTTTTGGCGGCGGGATCCTCCCGGAAGATGGTGTCGATTTGTTCCCGGATCGCTCGCAGCATGCGGCGGGCTCTCTAATGTGCGCCGGTCTTTTCCGCGGCCACTACCGGCGGATGGACGCCAGGGGGAACGGGCGCCAGCATGTCTTCCTTGCGCTTCACCAGCGTCGAGGTGTTATAGCTGGCCGATTCAAAGCCATGCCCGTGCGTGATGGCGTCGGTGGGGCATGCCTCCACGCAATACCCGCAGAAAATACAGCGGTTGTAATCGATGCTGTAAACTTTCGCGTACCGCTCGCCGCCTGAGATACGCACCTGCTCGGTGTTCTCCGCCGCTTCGATATAGATGCAATTGGCGGGACAGGCAGCCGCGCACAGGAAGCAGGCCACGCACTTCTCCATGCCGTTCGAATCGCGTTGCAGCACATGCACGCCGCGGTAGCGCTCTTCGAGCTTGGCCGGCTCTTCGGGATAATACTCCGTCACCGTGGGAGACAGCATCTCCTGGAAGGTGACACTCATCCCTTTGGCGATGGCGCCCGCGGCGCCCAAAATCTCTTCAATGGTATTGGCCATGCGGTCTCATTTCATTCTAGCGTGGCCGCCCGCCGGGCAGCTAATTGCGCGACCCTCAGCCGGCTTTCCATTCCGGGACGTTGTCGCCCTGGCGGAAGACTGGTGCGCCGGCTTTAGTTGCGAGGAACTCCATTTCCTTCTTGCGCCAGCCTTCGATCACATGCGAAATCGTTCCGCCGGGTTCCACCAGGAACAGAGTCGGAACGCTTGAAATCCCGAAGGCATTGCTCGCAGGAAAGCCGTCATCCTCAAGGTCGAGCAGAGTCGGGAACGTGATGCCGAAATCCTCGTTAAAGTCGCGGGTGTCGCGCGCATCGTTCTGCGAGATGCCGTAGATTGCGAGAGTCCCGGCGGCGTGGAGGCGTTCCAAAAACGGAAACGTCAGTTGGCAGATCGGACAGGAGATTTTGAAAAAGGCCAGCAGCACCGGCCCGCGGGCAGCGATCTCGTGCAGACCGGCTTCACCGCCGCTGAGAAGTTTCAAGCGGAGATCGGGGACCGGGGAACCGGCGTCGAGAAGCTTTGGCTGTTTGCCAGCGGCCATACGTTGAGTGTACGACGGGAGGACCGGTCTAGCTTGCCGCGCGCAGCACGGTGCAGACGCTGGCGCAGATGGGACCGCCGATGTTGAACGTGGCGGCCAGCTTGGGGTCCTTCACCTGCAATTCGTGAGGCGCTTTTCCCAGCAACTGAAGCGCGGACCAGCCAATCAGGGCGATGCCGGTGGCTCCGATGGGGTGGCCCTTGGCGATCAGGCCGCCCGAGGTGTTGATGCCGCATTCCCCGTCCGGGCGGGCTTTGCCGTCCACCCAGTATTGCGCCCCTCGACCCAGCGCGGCTTTGCCGATGACTTCCGTGCC
>PLZX01000378.1 GCA_003152325.1 Bryobacterales bacterium
CGGCACGATGGACCTGGAGCACCACATTCACTACTTGAGCGAAGTAATGCCGGGAGATGTGGTCACGGTATATGTGCGGTTTATGGGATATTCGTCCAAGCGGATCCATTACTTGATGTTCCTGGTGGATGAAACTCGCGGGAAGCTGGCGGCGACGCTGGAATGTATCAACGCATTTGCCGATCTGGAGAGGCGCAAGACGGCGCCCTTTCCGGCGGAAGCGGCGGCAAAGATCGCGGCGGGGGTGGCAGCCCACACGGGGCTGAATTGGGCAGCTCCCGTGAGTGGAACGCTGCAGGCCTGACTCGCCCGATTTCGGTGCGCCATTCCGCTATATGCTATAAAGCGATAGCAAAATCTTTTTTTGGCCGGCATGGGCCATTAAGGGGCGCGTTTGGCAGTGCTCAAGGAAGTCCCCGAGCGCAGACTCCTTCGCACGTGGAAGGAGATTGCGGCGTGCCTGGGCGTGACCGTCCGCTCGGTGGAGCGATGGGAAAAACAGGCGGGTCTACCGGTCTATCGCCAGGGCGGCGGGCGAAAGGCGCGCGTCTTCGCCTATACCGATGAGCTCCAACAGTGGCTGGAGCAGGGCGGGATGGCCCTGCGCGAAGCCGGTGACGCCACTCCGCCGGTTCAGCGTGGGACCTGGCTTCGTGTTACCGCGAGTGCTTTGGCCGCCGCCGCGGTAGCCGTTATCGTCCTCTGGCAAACCGGTATCTGGCCGGCGCGCGTCCCGCATAGCTGGCGGTTTGCCGGCGGACACCTGTTGATCGAGGATGCGCACCAGCGCCTCTGCTGGGAGAAGCATCTGCCGCCGTTCGACCCGAGATATGAGGCGGAGACGCAAGACAAGGTGTTGATCGCCGACATCGACGCCGATGGGCGGGCGGAAGTGGTGGTCAACTTCGTCCCCGCCGATGTGGCGGAAAAGGGCGGATCCGTGATGTGCTTCGACCATCGCGGCGGCTTGCGTTGGCAGCACCGATACGGCGTTTCGAAAACCTTCGGCAACCGCAACTTCGCCCCCACCTACCGGGGCATCCTGTTGCGTGCCGTCCGGGTGCATGGCACGCCGCTCCTGCTCACGGTGGCCAACCACTTCATCTGGTATCCCTCACAGGTTGCCCTGCTCGATCCACGAACCGGCCGGCTATTGGAGGAATACTGGCACCCGGGAGCGATCTATCAGTGCATTCTGCACGACCTGGACCACGACGGGCAAGACGAGGTTCTGCTCGGCGCCATCAACAATCCCGGGGAAGGCCTGGGTCACGCAGCGCTAGCGGTGTTGAAGCTGCCGTTTTCCGCCGCACCGCGCCGGGCCGTGCCGGCCGGCAGCCTGTTTCCGCCTGCGACGGGCGGCGGCGAACTGGCCTACCGCCTGTTTCCCTTGCCCGACACCAGCCGTGTGGCCGGCTTGTTGCCGCGGATGGCCAGCCTGGCTGTGGATCCGCACGACCGCATCCTGGTGGAAACTACNNCTGAGACGGCCCTTTTGGGGAAAGTGGTCGCCTTCCCCGCCGCGCCCGATGGCAACAGCCCTGAGTTGTCGCGGTTCTGGCCCTTCTGAAATCGGACTAATCGTCAGAGTCGCACTCTTGTCGCACTATGTCGTTCCGCGCGCAGTGTGAGGCGGGTCACAATCAATTCGTCCTACGGCAGGAGTCCTTCATTTAGCGGGTAGAAACGGGCGTTATCTTATGGCTAGAGCTTGCGACCTGTTGGTCTTGTCTATCTTTTGGCTGCCGAACCTGAGCGCGCAATCCGCAGCGCCGGTGCTGCCAGGCAATGGGGTGGTGAATGCCGGCGACGACACCAGCGCGGTGGCAGCGGGAGATTGGCTCTCGCTGTATGGGTCGAACCTTGCCGACGGACTTCACCAAGCCCCGTCGCCACCTTATCCCGCCACGTTGAACGGTGTCACGGTGGATATCCAGTCCGGGGGCCAGACTTATGCCGCGCCGCTGGCCTTTGTGTCACCGGGCCAGATCAACTGCCAGCTTCCGTATGAAGCCACCGGCCAGGTGCAGGTCCGGCTACGCAATGCCGCGGGAACCAGCGCTTGGGCTTCGATTACGGTGGCCGGCCCCGCCCCGCGTTTTCTCACCTGGAGCCAGACCGGTGCGGGACCGGTGGTGGCCACCACTGCGAGCTACAAAACCCTGAATGCCAACAACCCCGCACAAGCCGGAGACTACGTGGTCGCATACATGATCGGCCTGGGGCAGACGACTCCGGCCGCCACCACCGGAAAGCCGGCGCCGGACGGTGTCAGCAGCCCTCTCCAAACGATCGGCAATGTCACAGTGACCATTGCGGGGCAGACAGTGAAGGCTGCGTTTGCCGGTCTCAGTCCGGGCTGGGTCGGTCTCTACCAGGTGAACTTTCAGGTGCCCGGCAACGTGGTGGCTGGCGACTATCCGATCCAAGTCAATGTGGGGACGGCCAAGAGCCAGACGGTAGCGACACTACCCGCGGGAGCTGTCCCGATAACGCTATACAACAACTTCAACTCGAACGCATGCTCGCTGACCTCCAGCGCGTCCTTGCCGCTCAGCAAGGACGCGTATGTCTCGCGTCTCGAAGTCTGGTACCAGTGGGCGCAGAACGAGACTGCGGTGAACTACACAGTTTCGAGCGGGGGGGCGACGGTGGGACAGGGCACCATGACGCGGTCGGCATGCGACCCGATCCAGACGGCCTGGTGCGTGGCGGATGCACCGATCTTCGCCACTTGGCCGGCGTCCACCTACACGGTGACTTTGTCCAAGGCCCAGGTGTGCCAGAACTCCCAATCCTCAGGAAAGGGGTTTCTCAACCTCACGGGCGTCTGGAGTACGCCGGCGTTTCAACAGGTGGCCACCGGGCAGATTGGAGCCAGCGGTGGGACGATTGCGGGTGGCGGCTTCAGCCTGACCGCGCCGGCGGGCGCGTTCGCCGGCGCGACCAACTTCACGATCACCCAGTCTACGCAGCCGATTCCTTCCCAAACCAGCGCGGTTACGGGTTTGTATCAATTCCAGGGGATGCCGGACGCCATCGGCAAGCCGCTCACGGTGACGCTGGATGCGGCATCATCCAGCGGCTTGGCCGGCGAAGCGTTTCTGGTGATGAGCATTGACGACGACCCTCGATGGCCGGTACTGATGCTGCCCGCCAAGATCTCGAACGGCAAGCTGACCGCGACCCTGCCCGCGGTTGCGGCAGCGCCTGCCGCCTCAAGCACCAGCGCAAATGCATTTTCGCCCTCTGACTCGCCCTCTGCGCCGGTTACCTCCGGCAGCGGCACGCTGCTGGGCGTGGCGCGCTTCGCTCCGGTGGTGTCCAAATCGGGCAAGTATGCGGTCCACTACCAGACCGATTTTCCCGAGTACGCGGACTACGCCACAACCGTCGCCGCTCTGCTGGACGAAGCGGATCCGAAGATCGCCGCTACCGGCATCGACGTGAGCAAGCGCACCCACATCGACTGCCCCATCTACTCGTTCAACTGGTTCGGCCCGCTCTTCAAAATCAAGAAGAATACCGCGGGCGAGTATCCGGCTGGCTTTGCCGACAGCGAAATTTGGGGATCAGACCAGATCGGATTGAACCTCAACACGGATCTTCTGAGCCAGGCGCAAAGCACCACCGAGGTCCGCACCACGGCTGCGCATGAGTTGTACCACGTGTATCAAGCGCTGTACGATCCGCGCGGCACCGTGCGCAAATCGTTTCAGTCCAGCCCGTGGCTGTGGTTTCTGGAGGCCAGCGCGGAGTGGTTCATGAACTCCATGGCCAACAACCCCACGTTTGTTTCGGACCTGGCGGTGGCCAACTTCGACTACTTCCTGGTGCGCGGGTTAGACTTTGTGCCGGGTGGCCTGTCGTTGTCTTCGCCTTCGAACACTGAGGACGTGCAGAACCATGGATACGGCGCGGCTAGCTTCCTGGAGTATGTGGCCCCGATCGGTGGCGGCAGTCAAACCGAGATTGGCAAGACCATCCAGTTGATGGCGCAGACCTCGGGAATATTATTCAAGAGCCACACCTGGTCGCCGTTGGACGCCTGGATGAGTCAGGACGTCTTTGTGCGCGACCGCTGGCTGGGGTACCTGGAGGCATATGCGGGCGGCAAGCTGAACCGCTTCTCCAGCAATCCGGTATTCAGCATGACCGGTCTGGTGACTACCACCAGCCACGCGCAATCGTACGATTTCAAATCCGATAGCGACACCGGAACCACATTTGCCTGGCAGGCGCCGGATATGTCGGGATCTCTGGCGGTGATCAACTTCAAGAACACGACGACTAAGTGGGTGACGGGATCGCTCCTGACTCTTACTCTGCCGGTGACGGACTCCTATCTCGAGGGCATCGTCTACCAGCGCACGGGTGGCAAAGTGCAGTTAGTGGCGGCCTTCAAAGACACCATGGTGTTCCAAAATGCGGAACAAATGGCGGCGCGCGGCGACACCCTCTATGTGCTGCTGGCCAACGGCAACGCTGACCGCCCGTTTACCAACACCCACAAGTTTCAACTTGCGGTGCAGGTGACTCAGCCCATTTCGGCCACATTGTCATGTCTGACACTGGGGTATGGGGGCGGGTTCCTCGACTCCGTCAATGGCTCGACGCCAGTGAACTCCAATTGGAACCTGGGATGGCAAGGCTGTCCCATGGGCGGCGCCGCGGTACCGCTACAGTGGAGCGGCAATAGTTTCAGTCTCAATTCCGACAGCGGTCCGCCGGCGTACTGTGTGTTCCGCACGATCAGTAAGATTCAGGGTCAACTGGACGCCACCCGAACGTTCGTTACGCAACTGACCGCTCACTTGGAGCAGAACCGCACGAACTGCGGTAGCACCTCAACCCAGGTGGAAGACATCACCTTTGCAGACATTCCCCTATCTGGGAGTAGTACCCAGCCGGGGAATACGTATCTGCTCTTCAGTATGACTCTGGCGGGCACCAATGTGAAGCCTCATTTCAGCTATAAGCGAACGATCACGAGTTTGTCGGGAACCGACATACTTACCGACGGGTCGACGGCGGGTGTGAACATCACCTTCTCGGCGCCGGTGAAATAAGGCGGCGAGGAAAGTAGGCAGAGCAGTTAACTAAGTGTACTAGTTAGGAGAACTCATGCGATTGACTATTCGTGTCTGTTTGCTTGCGGCGCTGGTTGTCACTCTAGCGTCCGCGGGCACCATCACTAGCGTCGCCATCTCCACCACCAACCCCAGCGGTTCGTGGTGGACAGGCTCGATGGCGGCGATTGGGATCAGCGACCCGGGGGGGACCAGCAACCCCTTCTACAACGACCTTGGCACGGGCGCTATTCTGTCGCCGGGGATTCCCAGCGGCACCTACCTGGCGTTTCTCGGCTACGAAGACCGCTGGCTCGGCAGCCGGGACAACACTGCGACGCTCACCTTGTATTACAGCGACAGCAGCAGCAGGAGCGCGACATTCCTGGTCGGTTCCATCACCGCCGCCGGGTCATGGACGTGGGAGTCAGGCGATCCTTTACTTTGGTTAGGCGGCGGAGGATTCACTGAGACGCCCGACCGTGTGGGCACCTCGGGGAGCACAAACATCACGCCCGTAGACGGCATACCGGACGTGGTCCTCATGTTTTCCGATGAAAGCACGTCGGTACCGGAGCCAGGGTCACTCGGACTGATGGGGGCCGCGATTGCCGCGCTCTGGCTGGTGAGGCGCCGGGTTCGCGGGTAGACGTCAATTAAGAGGACTTATGAGATTACTTTTTGTAGTTTTAATTTCGCTCGTCCTATCGGCCTTGCCCGCCGCGGCCGGGCCGGTCGTGACCGTCTTGAGTGATTCTGGCAATGTGTACTTTCACTCGGGCTCGTACGTGTTGGGATGGGAGTTCATTGTCGCCTCGCCGGTCCAGGTGACTTCGCTGGGATTCTGGGATTACCTCGGCGACGGCTTCCATACCGTTACTGGCGGCCCGGCCAGCGTCGATGTGGGTATCTGGAGTGCCGATCAAACGCTGCTGGTCTCGACCACTGTGGCCGGCACGGACTCAATCTCGAACGTCCTGTCGGACGGTAGCGGCTTTCGTTTCGACAGCCTGACCAGTCCATATACGCTACAGCCGGGGACATATTACATCGGCGGGACGAACAACTCCACGGAATCGTATGTGTTCTACCCGGGCAGCAGCGTGTCTTACGATCCGGCAGTGACCTGGCTCAGCGGACAGTACGCTTACAGCGACACACTCGTATTCCCGGGAACTACCGACTGCTGCACCCCTGCAGGCTGGTTCGGTCCCAACTTCACCATTGGGTCTGACGCCGTGCCCGAACCCGGCACCGGCGTGTTGTGCGTTGGCGCGGGCTTGTGGCTCGTCTGGCGGAAGCGTCGCCGGTAGCAGCCTGCGGTCAGACGCGCAGGTCGTAGGCCAGGCCGCGCATTCCTTCGATGATGCGGGTGCGGATTTCGCCCACTTCGTCGCTGGAGAGCGTGCGCTCCGGGGAGCCAAGGGTGACGCGGAATGAGACGCTCTTCTTGTCTTCTTCGAGCGGCGGACCGGAGTATTGGCGCACAAATTGGATGGATTCGAGGAGCGGGCCGGAGAGGGATGCGATAGCAGCTTGCAGCGTGCCGGCATGCTCGCGCAGAGGGCAGACGACGGAAAGATCGAAAGCGCTCGAGGGGTAGCGGCGGATGGGGGTGTACTTGGCCTGCCGCGCGGAGAGCGATTCCACCAGCCGGAGTTCGAGATCGAGAATCGCCGCACGGCCGGATTCGACGAGTGAGGGGTGGAACTCAAAGATGCGGCCGACGGTTTGGCCCTGCCACACGACTTCGCCGGAGCGGGCGGGATGCTCGAACGGGCGCGCCGCGGCGGGCTTAGTTTCCGCGCCGGGCATGAGGCATTCGGCCGCGCGCTTGACTTCGTAGAGGCCCGCGGCGCCATCGCCGTGGCGTTCATAAAGGGCCGCTGCCAGGTGGGGGATCTCCTCCGGCAAGCCGGAAGTGGTCTGGTGAATCTCCAGACCGATTTCGAACAGGCGGAAGGAATCGCGGTGCTTGGCATTCTCGGTGACGTTCTTCCAGATGCCGGGCAGCAGCGACGCGCGCATCAGCGCCTGGTCGGAGGCAATCGGGTTCGCGACGCGCAGGTGCGCGGCCGGGTCGAGACCGAACGCGCGCACGGATTCTTCGCTGAGGAAGGAGTAGTTGTAGACCTCGGTGAAGCCCTCGTCGACGAAGACCGTGCGCACGCCGTGCTGGAAGTTTCTTGTGGGATTCGGCGGGGGGACGGATGCGGGCACGAGGGGCGCGACGGGAGTGATGGAGTCGTAGCCCACCATGCGGCCGACTTCTTCCACGAGATCGTCCGGAATGGAGACGTCTTTGGTCGAGCGCCAGGAAGGCACGGACACCGAATAGACGCGCGGCCGAGGTTCGTCGATGTGGAATTCAAGGCTTTCCAGGATGCGGCGGACTTCGGCGGGCGAGATGGAGCGGCCGAGTTTGCGCTCGAGCCAGTCATGCCGTAGCGCGATGGGCGGTGGGGCGGGCATCTCCATCTTCTGGTCGGCGAGGCCGTTGACGATGCGGATGCCGGGCGAGATTTCGCGCAGCAGTTCCACCGCCCGCGCCAGGCCGCGCACGGTGTTGGCGGGGTCCTGGGCCTTTTCGAAACGGATGGAGGCGTCGGTGCGGAGCTTGATGGCCGAGGACGTCTTGCGGATGGAGGAAGCCTGGAAGTTGGCGCTTTCGAGCACCACGCGGGTGGTCTTCGCGCTGATGGCGCTGGGCCCGCCGCCGATCACGCCGGCGAGTCCGATGGGGCCGGCGGCGTCGGCGATCACCAGGTTGGAGGGATCGAGCGTGTAGTCCTGGTCGTTGAGCGCGCGGAACGGTTCGCCGGAGCGCGCGGGGCGGATGAAGATGGCGCCGCCGTTGAGAAGGTCCGCGTCGAAGGCGTGCATGGGTTGGGCGAGTTCGGCCATCACGAAGTTGGTCATGTCGACGATGTTGTTGATGGGGTTGAGGCCGATGGCGGTGAGGCGGGCTTGCAGCCAGTAGGGCGATGGGCGGATGGAAACGTTCTCGAAGACCAGCGCGCTGTATCGCGGGCAGAGGTTGAAGTCTTCGATGTCAATGGCGATGGCGGGCGGGCTGGAAGGGATGAAGCTGAGATCGACGGCATCTTGCAGTGGGAGGCCGAGGATGGCGGCGACTTCGCGCGCCATGCCGAAGTGGCCCCACAGGTCGGGGCGGTGGGTGATGGACTTATTGTCGATTTCGATGACGGAATCGGGGGTGCAGCGCGGCAGGGCATCGCCGGGCTCGCCGGACGCGAGTTCGATGATGCCGGAGTGGTCCTTGTTGATACCGAGCTCGGCGGGACTGGCGAGCATGCCATCGCTCTCGACGCCGTTGATGAGCTTCTTGCCGATGGGGGCCCAGGCGGTGAGCACACCGGAGTGGCAGTTGGGTGCGCCACAGACCACGGTTTTGAGGCCATGCAGGCCGGCATCGACGACGGCCTTGACGTTGTGGCTGTTGGCGATGGGCTCGACCGATTCCACGCGGGCCACGCAGGCGCTGCCCAGCAACTCGCTCACGGGTTCGACGCCTTCGCACTCGGCGGTCTTCATGGTGATGAGCCGTTCGAGCGGACCGGGGGCCTCGTGAAGGGCGGGGACGAATTGGCGAATCCAGTTGTAAGAGAATTTCAAAACTGCTCCAGGAACCGCAGATCTCCGCCCTGTAGATGGCGGATGTCGTCGATGGCATAGCGCATCATGACGAGGCGGGTGAGGCCCAGGCCGAAGGCGAAGCCGTTCCACTCGGCGGGGTCGATGCCACTCATGCGGAGGACGTTGGGGTTGACGAGGCCGCAGGGGAGGAGTTCCACCCAACCGCTCTGCTTGCAGACCGGGCAGCCGGAGCCGCCGCAGATGAGGCACTGGATGTCGAGCTCGAAACCGGGCTCGACGAAGGGAAAGTAGCCGGGACGCAGGCGCACGGTCACTTCGCGGTGGAAGATGGCGGCGAGCAGGGTCTTCATGAAGTAGAGCAGGTGGGCGACGGAGACGTCGCGGTCGATCATCATGCCTTCGAGCTGGTAGAAGGTGTGCTCGTGGGAGGCGTCGACGCTTTCGTTGCGGAAGACGCGGCCGGGGGCGATCATGCGCAGGGGCGGACCGAGACGCTCCATGCCGCGCACCTGGACGGGCGACGTGTGGGTGCGGAGGAGGTTGCCGCCATCGAGCCAGAAGGTATCCTGCATGTCGCGGGCGGGGTGATCGGCGGGGATGTTGAGGGCGTCGAAGTTGTAGTATTCGGTTTCGACTTCCGGGCCGTCGAGCGTGGCGAAGCCGAGGGAGGCGAACAGATCCTCGAGTTCGCGCTGGATGCGGGTGATGGGGTGGAGATGGCCGCGGCGCGGGCCGGGAGCGGGGAGGGTGACGTCGAGCCATTCGGCGTCGAGGCGGGCGTTGAGCGAGCCGGAATCGAGGCCGCGCTTCTTGGATTCGAGGGCCTGTTCGAGATTCTGGCGCGCGCTGTTGAGAAGCTTGCCGATGCGGGCGCGATCCTCGGGAGGGAGTTTGCCCATCTCCTTGCCGGCCTGGGCGAGCGGGCCTTTGCGGCCGAGCGCATCGACGCGGACGGCCTCGAGCTCTTCGAGCGTGGCGGCGGAGGCAATGCGTGCGAGGGAACGGGACTCCAGTTCCTGGATGGATTGATCGAGCATGAAGTGTGAAAACGCTTATTCTAGCAAGCGCGAGGACGATTGTGCCCTCCGCGCAGCAGGGGTGCGAGATTGCCGACGTTACTCCGTGCGTAACGCTGTGAGAGGGTCTACCCTTGTAGCGCGCCAGGCGGGAATGTAGCTCGCCACGACAGCCATGAAGACTAACAACGCGCAGACGCCGAGGAAAGTGGGTGCATCGGTAGGCTGAACGCCGTACAACATTTTGGAGAGAAAGCGGGTCAAAGCGAACGACAGCGCGGCGCCGATGGCCACGCCAGCCAGGGCGAGTTTCAGCGCGCCGGCGACGATGACACGAAGCACATCGGCACGCCCGGCGCCCAGGGCGATGCGGATTCCGATTTCTCTGGTCCGCTGCACCACCGCATAGGCCATGACGCCGTAGATTCCCACGCAAGCTAATATCAGGGCCAGGAAGGCGAATGAGCCGATCAGCAGCATGCGGAGACGGCGCGGCGAAAGCGATGTCGAGATGACGTCGCTCATGGTGCGGATGTTATAGACGGCTTGCTCTTTGTCGACCGAGTGGACTGCGGCTTCAACGGCAGAGGAGGCTGAGCCGGGCTCGATTCCGGTCCGCACGACGAAAGCCATGAAAGGCCAGGGATCTCTGGCGTAAGGGATATACACGGCGGGCCGAGCGGTTTGATCGAGGCCGTGCTGGCGGACATCATCGACCACGCCAATCACCTGGCACCATTCGCTCTCCTTGCCGCAGGCGCCGACCGTTACGAATTGGCCGATAGCACCCTGATTGGGCCAGAAGTGCCGGACCATGGCCTGATTGACGATCACCACCGGCGGGGCATTGGGGTCGTCGCGATCGGTAAAGACGCGGCCCTTGGCCAGCCGGATGCCCATGGCGCGGAAGTAATCGGGACTGATCACCAGATAGTCCGGTGCAATCTCGCTGTCAGTGGACGGCGGGCGGCCTTTGACGTCGAGCCCACGCGTGCTGTTGCCGGGATTCAGGGGCAGGCGGGAAATGGCGGCGGCGCTCGAGACGCCGGGAATGGCATTCATGCGAGCGAGCACCTGGCTGACAAAACGGACGCGGCGGTCCGGGTCGGGATACTGACCATTGGGAAGCGAGAGTTGCAGGCTGAGGACCTGCTGCGGTGAAAAGCCTTCCGGGACGCCGAGCAAACGGCTGAAGCTGCGGAGGAGCAGGCCGGCGCCAATGAGGAGCACTCCGGCCAAGGCGACTTCAGCCACCACCAGCAGGCTGCGAGCGCGATGCGCCCGCGGTCCTGCGGCGGCTCCGCGGCCGCCTTCCTTCAATACGCCGTTCAGATCGAAACGGGCCGCCTGCAGCGCGGGGAAGAATCCAAAAAGGACGGCCGCGGCAACCGATACCACGGCGGTGAAAACGAGGACGCGAGCGTCCAACTGCAGCGGCATGGAGTCGGCGGGCAACAGGGCGCGAAGGGGCGTGAGGCTGCAGCGTGCGAGCAGGACGCCGAGCGCGCCACCGGTGATGCCCAGCGTCAGGCTCTCGGTAAGGAATTGGCGGGCCAACCGGGCGCGGCCGGCTCCGAGAGCTCCGCGAATGGCAATTTCCTTCTGGCGCGTGGCGCCGCGCGCGAGAAGGATGTTAGCGACGTTGACGCAGGCGATCACCAGGAGAAGGGCCACGGCTCCCAGCAGAACCAGTAACGCGGACCTGGTTTCGCCGATCAGATCTTCCTGCAAAGTGACGATAGTGGCGCCGGCCATTTCTTCGTCGGATCCATACTGCTGCCTGAGGC
The DNA here is from genome assembly GCA_003152325.1 of Bryobacterales bacterium. Taxonomy (GTDB): domain Bacteria; phylum Acidobacteriota; class Terriglobia; order Bryobacterales; family Bryobacteraceae; genus PALSA-129. Next base: position 11,491 of record PLZX01000378.1, read on the forward strand.
GGCGGGCGATGGTCCCGGGGTGGTGCGGGCATACAGGGCGACGATCCCGTCGGGCTGCGGATAAGGCAGCGGCCGGAGAAGTGCCGTATCGATCAGGCTGAAGATGGCGGTATTGGCCCCGATGCCCAACGCCAGGGTCAGCACGGCAGCCAGGGTGAAAACGGGGTTCTGCCGCAGCGTGCGGATGGTGTAATGCAAATCCTTGCGGATTTCCTCCCACCAGAGCCAGCGCCGGCTTTCGTAGAAATGCTCTTCGGCGGTGGCCACGCTTCCGAAGGCACGGCGCGCCGCGCGATCCGCATCCACTTCGGAAAGGCCTTCGCGGCGGAGACGGGCGGCCTCCAGAGCGATGTGGGCCTGGATCTCAGCGGCAAAATCGCCCTGGTTGCGACGGCGGCGGAACATGGTTACATCTCCTCCGGACCGAGTACGTGCCCGATGGCAGCGGCCAATCGACGCCAGCGGGAAGTCTCGGTTACGAGTTGCTTGCGCCCGGCTTTGGTGAGACGGTAAAACCGGGCTTTGCGATTATTTTCGGAGGCGCCCCATTCGGCAACGATCCAGTCCTGGGCCTCGAGACGCTGCAAGGCCGGATACAAGGCGCCGTGCTCGACGAGCAGTTCGTCTTTCGACGTTTCCTGAATGGAGCGCGCGATGCCCTGCCCGTGTTGGGGTCCGAAGAGCAGCGTGCGGAGGATGAGTACGTCGAGGGTGCCTTGCAGGAGAGAGAGGCGGTCTTTGGGTGTTCGTGTCGACATCTGACCCGAGTATAGGTCCACATGGGTAAGACGTCAACCCGAGGCTTTGGTTAGGACGGCGCTACCGGGAATCGGGCTTGATGGCGTAGTAGCCTTTGCGGGCCTGCGCTTTGAGATCTTTGTTGGCGAGCTTGATGTCCACTTTGCGGTAGCCGCCGTCCTTGGAGTCGTTGAGGGGAGTGTAGCCGATGGCGTACTGGCTGCGCATTTCGTCCTGCAACTCCTTGAAGACGACGTCGAGGGTGTTCTTGCGGTCGACCCTGTAGACGTGGCCGCCGGTGTCGTCGGAGAGATGGTGGAGGGCGCCGGCGCCGGCATTGCCCATGCCCCAGCCGAAGCCACCGTAGGCGCCGGGATCCGAATATTCAATGCTATAGATGACGGCGTCGGCCTTTTGGGCGGCCATGACGGCATCGTCGATTCTGAGCCGGCTGCCTTCGTCGACGCCATCGGTGATGACGACGATCACTTTGCGGCCCACCTGCTTCTGCAACTGATCGTGGGCGGCGAGATAGACGGCGTCATAGAGNNGTTCATGGCGTTGGTGAGCAGGCGGGCGGAGCCCGTGTAGTCCTGCAAGAGCTCGGTCTCCTCGCCGAAGCTGATGAGGAAGGCTTCGTCCTTCTTCTTGAGGACCTGCGTGAAGAACTGGGAGGCGGCGTTGCGTTCGATCTGGATCAAGTTGCGCTGGCTGCCCGAGACGTCGATCAGCAGGCCGATAGTGAGGGGGAGATCGGTTTCCCGCGTGAAATACTTGATGGGCTGCGGCTTGCCGTCTTCGAGGATGGTGAAATCCTCTTTGGCAAGGTTGGGAACGAGCGCGCCCTTTTTGTCGCGCACGGAGGCGAGGACGCTGACGACATCGACATCCACCTTGATGGAAAGGGAAGGAAGCTCGTCAACGGGCTTGGCTTGTTGGGGGGGCGTCTGCGCGAAGAGCGCGGAGGCGAGGGAGAAAACGCAGAGGAGTCGCATGCCAGTACAATAAGGACGTATCCGGAGGAGATCCTGTTTCACCATGAAAGAAGCCATACACCACCTTCGGCGCAACGATCCGGTCCTGGCGGAAATCATTCGCCGGGTGGGAGATTACCGCATCGAGTTCCGCGAACCGGGTTTTGAAACGCTGGTGAAGTCGATTGTATACCAGCAGTTGAGCGGGCGGGTGGCGAGCATCATTTTCGGGCGGCTGGTGACGGCGGCGGGCGGCGGGCTGACACACGCGAGCGTGTTGAAACTGCGGCCGGCGCGGATGCGGAAGCTGGGGCTTTCGAAGCAGAAAACGGAGTACATCCGGGACCTGGCGCGGCACGCGCGGGACGGGCGGGTGGTGTTCGAGGAGTTGATGGGGCTGACCGACGCGGAAGTGATCGAGCGGCTGACCGAGGTGAAAGGGATCGGGGTGTGGACGGTCCACATGTTCCTGATGTTCGCACTGCGGCGCGTGGACGTGCTGCCGGTGGGCGATTTAGGGATTCGGAATGCCATCAAGGCTGCGTACGGGCTGAAGGAATCGCCGACGCCGGCGGAAGTGGAAGCGATGGGCGNNAAATCAGATATTGAGGTGTTCTTTAACCTCAGGCACTGAAACCTAGGAGCAAAGATAAATGCGCATGTTGAAACTGGCTATTCCGGCAGGGATTGTGGCGGCGGGCTTTTTGTTCTGCACGACGGCGAGCTACGGCAAGCCGGAGTACCAGAAGAAAGAGAACCTGAAGGCCTGCAGCACCTGCCATGTGAAGGTGGCGACCCCGGCTGCCATGAAGACGGATCCGAACCTGACTGAGATCGGCAAGTGCTACGCCGATAACGATCATTCGCTGGCGAAGTGTAAAGTTCCGGCCGACGCGAAGAAGCAGTAGGGCCGCTCGAGTCCGGGGCGCGGGTTCGCACGATCCCGCAACGTGGTTCCGGTTGGGAACAGACCCGGAGTGTAACAATTGTGTCTGAAGACGGAGGCTGGCGGGTGACGCTGGCCTCCGTTTTTGCGTTAGCTGGAGTATTTCAGCTTCCAGGCGGAGATGGCGTCGGCTAATTCCTGGTGGATGGTGAGGTAGTGCTCGTCGGGGAAGCGGTTGACGGTTTCGCCGGGATCGATGGAGAGGTCGTAAAGCTCGTTGGGGCCACCGGCGTTGTCGCGCAGGACCAGCTTGTAACGCTCTTCGCGGCCCATGTCGGTGTTGCCGTGGCTGGCACAGAGGATCAGGCGCCATGGCTGCTTCTTGGGCAACGGTTTGCCGGTAGCAAGCGGGGCGTAGCTGCGGCCGCAAAGGTTGCGCTGGGGCACGGGGATGGAGAGCAGGTCGCAGATGGTGGGGATGAAATCGTAGGCGCTGATGAGATCGGGGCGGACGGCGAGCGCGGGGACGTGGCCTAGCCAGCTCCAGAAGATAGGGGTGCAGACGGCTTCGTCGAACATGTTGGGCGGGTCGGAGGCGCCGGCGGCGTCCCAGAGGCCGTGGCGGCCGAGGAGCGCACCACAGGCGGCGGTGAAGACGATCAGGGTATTGCCGAGCAACTGGCGGTCGCGCAATTTGGCGAGGATGGTGCCGATTTCGTCATCCATGGCGGAGATGGCGGCTGCGGCTTTGCGGACGTTGGGGAGGATGCTGGAGAGGTATTCTTTGCCGAGCGCGGCGTTGGGAGCCGGGTGTTCCGGTGCATAGCCATCGAAGGGCTCAGCCGCATAGCGGTCGAAGTACTTTTTGGCGGCGTCGTAGGGTGGGCGCACGCCGCGGAAATTGACCTGGAGGAAGAACGGTTTGGCGGCGGACTGACGGTCGAGCGAAGCCATGGCTTCAGCGCCGGTGGCTTCCTGGCAGGTGTAGCCGTTCGAGGAGAGGAGCTTGTCGAGCGGGATGTCATTGGCAGAGATGGCGCCAGAAGGGCCAAGTTGCATGGGGGTGCGGCCGGTGAGCAAGGTGGCGCGGCCGGGCGCGGGAGCGGGCGCGCAGGAGAAATGGTTAAAGAAGCGGATGCCGGTTTGGGCGAGGCGGTCGAGGTTGGGAGTGTAGATCTGCTTGTTGCCGGAGGCGCCGAGCATGAAGGCGGGGAGTTGATCGGCCAGCAGGAGCAGGATACCGGGGCGGAGAGCCTCGGGGGTTTTCTTGGCAGCCAGGGCGGGTAGAGCCAGACTGCCGAAAAAGAAGTAGCGTCGCGAGACCAGCATGGTGAAAATACAAGTATACGCGCAGGAGCAGGGCTTGCGAGAGGAGCGGTAGCGCCGGGGGGGCGACTCGCATTATAGTTGGGTTGGGCGAATGAACGTTCCGAACGCGCTGACGATTCTCCGGATTTTCTTCGTGCCGCTGCTGGTGGCAGCGCTGGTGCAGGAGAACGGGTCCGTCTCCGTCGGCTCCCTGCATGTGCCCAATGAGTGGCTGGCGCTGGGAGTTTTTCTGATTGCCGCGGGAACGGACCTGCTGGACGGCTACCTGGCGCGGCGCTGGAAGCAGGTTACGACCATCGGCACGTTGCTGGACCCGATCGCCGATAAGCTGCTGATCTCGGCGGCGCTGGTCTCGCTGGTGCAGGTCCGCGTGCTGCCGGGCTGGATGGCCGTGCTCATCATCGGGCGGGAATTCGCCGTCTCTGGTTTGCGCCAGATTGCGGCGGCNNGTCATGCTGCTGGCGGTGCGGCACCCGGCGCTGCTGATGACGGGCATGGTGTTGATGTGGACGGTGATCGTGTTTGCGATTGTTTCAGCGGTCAGCTACTTCGGGAAGTTCTGGCACAAAGTGGACGAACGCATCAAGAACCGGCGGCGGCGGGAACTGCTGATGCTGGAGCGCAAGCGGCAGCGGGCCGCCATGCGTCAGCGGTCGCGCGGGTCGGGCGGTTTGGAAGGAACGATCTGGAAGCCGCCGGAAGTCAACTGAACGATCCGCACCTGGCCTTTGGGCCCGATGGTTCCAGAGGGAAAACCTTCGAGTGAGAGCGGCTTGCCGTTGAGCGCGATGGATGCGCCGCCGGCGTTGCCGAGCAGCAATTCCACGGCGCCATCGGTATCGACGTTGCGGGTCTGCTTCGGCTGGAGCGTGGCGGAGAACAGGTACTTGCCGTTGACGCGCGCGCGGACCCAGACGGCATCAATGGCCGTGATCTCAACCCGCACGGCCGCGTTGGGATTGGACTCCGCGGCGGGCGGGGCGGGAGCGGCGACCTGCTGGGGAGCGGAAGTCTGCACGGGAGTCTCGCTCCCGGTCGCCGAGGTGGAAGCGGGTGCGGCATCGGCGGGCTGGGCGGCCGCGGGCTGCGG
>PLZX01000364.1:0-43752 GCA_003152325.1 Bryobacterales bacterium
TCGAAGGCTTCCAGGAGTTGGGCAGTTTGCCTGCTCATAACCTCAGATTATCAGACTATCCGCTTCTACGCCCGCTGGCCTCTGCTCTCAGAATTCTTTGAGAAGTTGCTGCGCGGCTACCAGCAGCGGGTCCCACACTGTGGCGAAGGGCGGCGCGTACGCCAGGTCGAGCTGCTCGAATTCGTCGACGCGCATCCGCGATTCGAGCGCGGTTGCGACTACGTTGATGCGCCCCGCGGCATCCTGCTCGCCGATTACCGTAGCGCCGAGTAGACGGCGCGTAGCGCGGTCCGCCACCAGCTCGACGGTGGTCTTGGTGCCCTGAAAATAGCCCGGGCGCGAAGGCGCTTCGATGCGCGCGGAAACAGGCGAGAAACTCGCGGCGCCCGCTTCGGTGACGGAGAGGCCGGTGGCGGCGAACGCCATTCCGAAAACCGAGACGATGGACGTGCCTACGATGCCGGGAAAACGCTCGCGGCCGCCGGCGGCGTTGGCGCCCGCCACTCGGCCGGCTTTGTTGGCGGTGGTGCCGAGGGGAATCCACGTGGGGCGCCCGGTCACCAGGTGATTGACTTCGGCGCAATCGCCGGCGGCGAACACACCGCGGAGCGAAGTTTCCATGCGGTCGTCGGTGCGGATGGCGCCGGTGCGGCCAATTTCGACGCCGGCCTCGGCGGCCAGTTCGACGTTGGGCTTGAAGCCGGCCGAGACGATCACCAGGTCCGCGGGAAAATCGTCGACGCGGTCCGGCTCGATGCAGCGGACTTCTACGCCGCAGCGGAGCTCCACGCCGTGCAGCTCAAGCTGGCGGCGGGCCAGCGCATTCCAATGGGCTTCGTCACGCAGCAGCACGTGCTGCGAGCGTTCGAGCACGGTGACGCGCAGGCCGTTGCGCCGCAGCGCGTCGGCGGCTTCGANNTTCGCGGCGCGGATGAGAGATCGCGACCACGCGCGAAGAAATTCGCACATCGATCTGGCGCTCTTTGCGGAAATACTCGGGCGTGTGGACGATCAACTGCTCGGGCCGGCGAATGCGGCCTTCCACGAAATACGGCAGCCCGCACGCGCCGTAAGAGATGACGGGGCCTTTTTCGAGAACGATGATTTCGAGTTGCGGGTCGATACGTCTGGCCCGCGCAGCAGCGCTCAGGCCAGCAGCCACGCCTCCGATGACCACCAATGGCACGGACGGCTATTCCCCTTTGTTCTTCATGTCCTGCACAAAACTCAGGATATCGAAGGTCTTGAGCTTGCGGTCGGGGTAGAAGCTGTTGACGGCGTCCTGCTCGTCGTTGAAGATTTCGAAAACCGTAGCCAGCTTGGTCATCACCAACAGCTCGATACTGCGCCGGCTGAGGTTGAGCAGCTTGACCCCACCGGCGTTCTTGCGCAAAGTGGTCGCGCACATCACCAGCGCGCCCAGGCCGGTAGAGTCGATGTAATCGATGCCTCCCAGATTCAGCACCAGGTTTTTCACGCCGCCGGCAGTGAGCGCGGCCACTTTTTCACGCAGGGCGGAAGCTTCCGGGCCCACCGTGATGCGGCCTTTGAGATCGAGGAGGGTGACGCCCTCGTGTTCTTTCTGTTGAATGTCGAGAGCCATGGTGGAATCGGGAGATCAGACCGGCATTTTAAGTCCGATGCGAATCTCCACCTCTTCTATAGCTACCATTTCTATGGCGTCCCAGGGGCAGCCATCCAGAAAAGCGCCGTCGGGACCCTTACTGGTGCACTTTTTGCAGCCGATGCAAAGGATCGGATCGACCTCAATACGACCGAAAGGCAGATGGTCTTCATCGGGCACCCAGTACATGCAATCCGCCACCGGGCAATAGGGCACGCAGGCCGGCGATCCGGCGCAGCCCGTGCAGCACTCGGTGATGATGGCAAGTTCCTTAGGCCGCTTCTTGCGTGGAGTAGCGATCCCCTCGGACTTTGGCTCCATCTTGACGACCACCGTGGACATGGAAAAAGTATGACACAGCCGCGCCGGTGATGTCATCATTGATGGAACCGTGCCGACCGCTACTGCCAGCAGAATGGAAGGCGGACTCCGCAAAGAGATGGGTCTGGGAGACCTCGTCCTGGCCCAGATCCTCTGCGTGGTGGGGTCGAGCTGGGTCGGGATCGCGGCCAAACTGGGACGCGCGCAGGTGGCGTTCTGGGTGGGCGCGATGGTCCTTTTCTACTTACCCCTGGCCGCGGTGGTGATTCATCTCAACCGCCTGATGCCGCTCGAAGGCGGCCTCTACCAGTGGGCCAAAGCGGGCTTCGGCGAGATGGCCGGCTTCCTGACGGCGTGGAACCTGTGGGTCTATGCAGTGATTGTCACGGGCGCGATCGTGTTCGTGGTGCCCACCGACCTTTCCTACATGATCGGCCCCTCGGCCGCGTGGCTGCCCGCCAGCATTCCGGCGACGCTGCTGATCACCGGCGGCGTTGTGGCGGGTATCACGCTGGTGGCCATTCACGGCCTCGACATCGGCAAGTGGCTGCACAACACCGGAAGCGTGATGATCCTGACGGCCTACGCGATTCTCTTGCCACTGCCGCTGTGGGCTCTGTGGCGCGGATCGATTCATCACTACGAGCCCATCCCGTGGGAATTACCGAAGCTCGACTGGTTCAGCGTGGCGGTCTTCGGACAGATGACCGCCGGTGCGCTGAGCGGCTTCGAGTACGTGGCCATCATGGCCGGCGAATGCCGCAACGCCGTGCGCACCGTCGGCCGGTCGGTAATGATCTCGGCGCCCGTGATCGCCGTGATGTTCATTCTGGGCACCAGCGCCGTGCTGGCCTTCATCGGCAATCAGCCCATCAATGTGATCGGTCCGATTCCGCAGACCTTCCGCCTCGCGTTCGGCGCGAATTCGTGGGTGGCGCCGTTCGCCATCTTCCTGTTGATCGCACGGGCGATCGCGTCGGCGAGCCTGATTTTCACGGGCTTGACGCGCCTGCCCATGACGGCCGGATGGGACAACCTGGTGCCTGCCTGGTTCGCGCGCCTCGACCCAAAGCGCCGCACCCCGGTGAATTCCATCCTCTTCGTCGCGGCCGTGGTGATGGTGCTGATCCTGCTGAGCATGTTGGGAGTCCGCGAGCAGGAAGCCAGCCAGTTACTCGCCAACGCTTCGATTGTTCACTACGCCATCGCCTATTGCGCGCTGTTCCTGCTGCCGCTGGTCGGAGCGCTGCGAGCAGGCGTGCCGTCGTGGCTCAAAGTGGCGGCGGTCTGCGGCCTGTTCTCGAGCGCCGTCTCGATGTTGATCGCCGTTTACCCGATTGTGGACGTAGTAAGCCGCCAATCGTACGCCACCAAGATCGCAGCCGTGGTGTTGCTGGCCAACATGGCAGGCGTGCTGATCTACCGCGCCGGCCAGCGGCGCCGGGCATAGAGCGGGAGGCCTGTCCTACCCCGCGTGCGCCAGCACTTCTTTGGGCGCCGGCATCCCGCGTTGCCCGAACCGAATCACTCCATCCGGCCCAATCAAGTACACCGTCCGCTTCACGATCAGCCCATTGGCGTGATACAGCGCGGCCACCTTCTGGCCTTCATCCACCAACAACGGAAACGGGAAATGAAATTTCTCGCGGAACTTCTCGTGCTTCGTGGCGCTCTGCGGATTCACGCCGAAAACCGAGACCCCGCGGCTCTGCGCTTCACTCCAACCATCGCGGAACTGGCACAACTGTTTGGTGCAGCCGGGCGTATCGTCACCGGGATAGAAAACCAGCACGACATTGTGGCCTCGCAGGGCGGAAAGCCGGACCATGTGGCCGCCCTCGTCGGGCAGCGAGAAATCAGGCGCCTGCGCGCCGGTCGGAATTGGGTCGGAAAAGAGCCAGGCAAACATCATTGCACCGTAACAGAAATTGTATTGCTGTGCTGCAGGTTGACTTCGAGGATGAGCGATTGCGCGCCGGGCGCGAGCCCCGCGGGCACCTGTACATCCACCTGGTACAAACCAACGTAGCCCGGGGCCAGGCCGCTGTAAACCGGCTGCAAGGGCACCGCCCCCAGGAAGACCGTCGGCGTGAATACGGTCTGCTGGAAGTTGCCGGCGGTTTGCGTAGGGCCGAGGCCGGTGCAATAGATCTCGATGTAATCGCCCGCGTGCACCGCAGTGGTGACGGCGCTGACCGCCGTCCCCGCATGCAGCACCGCTCCCGGGAAAATGCCCGGCTGCAAGGAGACCACGTTGACGGCGATATCGGCTTGAACCGCGGACGGCGTCACCACGGAAAGAATGCCGGCGCCAAGCGCGGCGTTCTGCGGGACATAGAAATTGATTTGCGTATCGCTGGCGTAGAGGAGCGCCAGCGGCGAGCCGTTGAGCAGCACGCGCGCGCCGGCCAGCGTAGTGGACCAGGGGTAATGGGATTCGGCACTCTGGCCTCCCGAAAAATTCAGCCCCATGATGGTCTCAATGGCGCCGGCGGCAATACCGCTGGCGAACGAAGCCGCGTTCACGACGGCCGTGACCACGGGCACGGCTGCGCCCGCACTGATCACCAGCCGCACGGACGGGGCGCTCTCCACGGAAAGCACCAGGTGGTTGGCGGCGGCGAGCCCGGGTGTCCAATGGAAAGTGGCCTGGCCTTGCGAATCGGTGAGGGCTTCGACAGGAGCGGCGCTCCCGCCCGTGGAGGGCGCGGCGCCAATGCGCGCGCCGGGATACGGGAGGTTGTTGATGTCGGTGAGACGCACCACGATGGGAGCCGGCAGCGGCGCTGGCGAATTGGACACCTGGCGATCGCCGGAGATGGCGGTAAGCTGCAACAACGACGCGCCCGCCACCTGCACGCGCGCCGCGACGGTTTCGTACGTTGGATCGGAGGGAACCCCCAGCACGTCCACGACGCCCGGTGCGACACCGCTGAAATTGAAACTGGCGCTCGTCGAGCCGGCCGGAATGCGAACCGCAGCCGGGAACTGCGCGATCCCGCTGACCGCCTGGAATTGCACCGTGAGATCGGCGGCGGGCGCGGTCGAGAGCGTCAGTGTGCCGGTGCCCGTAGTATTCTGGATCACGCCGGCGGCGGGCGCAAGCGAAAGTTGCATACTGCGCGCGAGCGACGTGTCGGCCGTCGCGTTGTTCGAAGACCCTTTGGCGAAAAAGGGTTCAAAGCGGCTACGGTACGTGTCGATCTGCGTGAGGTCCGCGGCCGGGGGCTGGGAGCCTTGCGCCACCACCAGAATGAATGCGAAGCGGAAGCGGCGCTGGGCGACGGTGGAATCGGGGGTGCGCCGGCCGTTGGCCGCAATCACGTCGTTGACGAAAACATTCTGGCGGGTGCCGTCGAAGGCGACGCCGCTCGCCGGGTGAAGCTGGCTGGTGTCGAACGGGAACCCGGCGAAGTTGGGGTTGGCAACCAGGAACGTATCGGGAACAGCGGCCGGCGAACGAAAGCCCATCAGGTACTGGTCGAGCGGCGAGTAGTTCTGCACTGTATCGGTAGTGAGAAAGCGGGGTGAAGCGGCGGCGCCCTCGTCCAGAATGCGCTCGCCTTCCAGAAAGGAGGCCTCGGAATCGTACGCGAAATTCCAGTGGGCCAGTTGATAACCGAGCATCGGGTAGGCGGTGGGATTGCCGGGGTCCCGAATGCTGGCGAAGGCCAGGAACAGGTGTCCGGTTTCGTGCGAGAGCACCGTGAGCGGCGTGTCCCCGGCCTGCGCGCGGGCCGGCACAATGGCGTTGGGGTCCACGGGATACTCGCTCAACTGCCCCATATTGAGCACGGCGTGAAGTCGCGCGGCGGATCCAAATTCCTGGCCGGAATCCTGCGGTGCCACGTTGTACCCGGCGCCGCTCGAACGCACCGTGTTCTCGTAAGCCACCGCCTCGCCCAGCGCCGGAATGTTCATGTTGTTGTAGATCACCAGGTAGTCGTAAGCGTCCTCGTGAGTCTCGTAAAACTTCTGCGCGGTGGTGACGATATCGACGGTCAGGCTGTTACCGAAGCGCTCGGCGACGGCAGCGGAATAATCGGCGGAGCGGTCGCTGCGGAAATCCACCAGGCTGGTATTGCCCTGCAAGTTGCCCGGCGCGATGCCCACCACCGCGCTCGCAATCGAGGGGTTGATACCGCTATAGGCGAACACGATGTGGCCATCGGGATAGAGAGCCACTTGAAATGTTTCGGGCACGCCGGTTCCGATCTGCGCGTATTCCGGAACGGCCACCCAACTGACCACCACGCGCGTGACCGACGAAAAAACGCGCACGCCTCCGGCGGTCTTGGAGGGATCGAGATCGTCAAACAGCGGCGCGATGCGCGGCGGCCCGGCGGTCATGCGGCCCAGCGAACGTTCGCTCGAGGCGAACTCCGCGGTGGTGAAAGTCAGATTACCGTCCGAATTTACGAACACCTGGTTGTAAGTCGCGCCGAAATAGGAAAACGAAAAGGGAAGCGGCACCTGTCGCGCGTCGTCGTCATCCAGAGCCGCCAGCGGCGCGCCGTTGGCCGCGGCGGCGGCATCGTAGCCTTGTGACGCTACCGCGTATGTGTAGTGCGTGGCGGCCGGCCCGGAGGGAGTGAATGTGAGGCTGTTGTTGTCGAGGTTGAACTGATTCTGAAACTCCACCACGCCATCGGTATCTTCGATGATGGCGATGGTGCCGATGTCCCGGTTCCCGGAAGGCGCAGCGGCGGCGCGCGGACGTATGCGGGCGGCGCGGGCGCGCTGCATCTGGCGGTGCAGGAAAAGCGTCTGGGCGGGCGTTTCCCGGCTGGTGCCGCACGCGCCGGTTTCGTGATGCGCCACCAGCGGCACAACCAGCGAAACCAGGATCAACACTAACAGCCCGGGCCGGCGCATCAAAACGCTCCGAGCCTATTGTCCCACGGCGTCACACGGATCTTCGCTTGGCGCGTAACCAAATGAAGTTTTATTCGTCTTATCAAGTGAAGCAAACAGGGTTGAAAAAGCCGAAAACAGCGGCTCCCAATCAATCCAGGCGCCTGTCAACGACGGGCCCATGCTCAAAGACTGTTCAATCGAGAGAGGTGCTGCATATGTTCAATCGAGTTGTGTCTTTTGCCAGCCTGATGCTGGTCATTGCTTCCGTAGTGTTCTTCCTGGTTGTGGTTTGGTGGCTGATGAGCGGCAAGATCGACGAAGGCAACGGCATCCTGGCGATGGCGGGCTGGCTGCTGAGCGCAATCGTATTCTCGTTTCGCCACGCCGATCCCGCCTGGCTCGACCCGGTCTCGATCATTAAATCGCGCTAGATGGAACAGCCGGCCGAGCGCCGCAGGCGCCTACTTCGGCCGGAATTCCAGCGTCTGCTTTGCCACCACCGTGCCGTACTGCATCGAATAGCTGCGCACGTTGTAATGATCGTTCCACTCGTCTTTGTAATGGCTGGAAAGCGGCTGGCCGGATTGACCGGTCTGGATGTTGAGCAGAGAGCGGTCCCAATCGCCCAGATCGGCATTCATGCGCATGGATGGCGAAAGCGCGCGCGAAGTCTGGCGGACCGTGGTGCTGGAGCCGCTCATCGGCACCGGGCCGATTTCGAAGAAATCGAGGGCCTTCCCGATCACCGGCAGCTTACCGAGCGCCGGATGGATCACCGGATGATCGATCTCGACGCGCAGATAGTTGCCGTAGCGCCATCGCTGGACATCGCGGCCCTGAATGCGCTTGCCCTCATCGAGAGCGTCCATCAGGGCGCGCAGCAGCATCGCGTCATAATCCTGGAACCAGCCGTCGGGCCGCTCGCGCAATAGTTTCTCGACTACCGCGGGCCCCATGTTGAACTCGTAGACCTGACCCTTGCCGGGGGACGCCACATCGGCGACCGACGATCGCACATGCTGATAGACCAACGCCATCAGGAAAGGCGCGGCGAGGTCCTTATCCATACGGCCATTCCAGGCGCGCAGCAGCGCCACCGCCGGGTCGAGCGAAACGTTGTGGGCGCCGCGCTTATCGACGGCGGCCACCACCTGCGCCGCCAGAAACTTGCTGAATGCCGAGTAGATGTCGCCCTGCACGCCGAGCATGTCCGCCGCGCGCCAGCCGTTGTGCGCACCCAGCATTTCGCGGATGCGCAGGATGCGCGGCGTCGGGGCGAAGTTCCCGTTCACGGGATAAGGGTAGTCGGCCGGAAAGGGATTCTGGTTGGCACTGGCGATAATCCCGGAGGCCGGGTTGAAAGCGGAAGGTAGCTGGTCGAAGGGGATGAATCCGTCCCAGTCGAAATTGCCGGAGGAGCCGTCCACCGGAAGGTCACCCGCATAGCCGCGGCGTTTGGGAAGCATGCCGGCCGCGTGGTAGCCGATGTTGCCGCCGGTGTCGGCATAGAGGAAGTTGGAACCGGGTCCGACCCAGCGGGAAAGTGCCGTGGTGAATTGCTGCCAGTTCTCAGCGCGGTCGATGTCGAGGATCGGGAATTGGAAGAGGCCTGGTTCCGCCGCCGTCCAGCGGAGCGCGATGTGCTCCGCGCCGTCGACGATGAAGAGCGCGCCGTGGCGGGTCACCCAGGTGGCGACCTCGATCGGGCGAGCGCCTTTCACCTCGATGATTTCCCGCTCGGCGCGGGCCTGTTCGATGTGGCCCTGGTAAAGGTAGCGGCCGGTGCGGTCGTCGAGCTTTTCCACGTAGAGGTCCTGCACGTCGAACTGAAGGTTGGTGATACCCCAGGCGATATGCTGGTTGTGGCCCACCACCACGCCCGGGAGGCCGGGGATGGTGACACCCGCGACATCCAGGCCGGGCGCCTGCAAGTGCGCCATGTACCAGATGCCCGGCAGCGAGTATGCCAGGTGCATGTCGTTCGAGAGGAGCGGCTTGCCTGAGGCGGTATGGCTGCCCGCGATGGCCCAGGCGTTCGATCCGGGCGCGGGCTCGTTGCCGGAGCGCTCGGCGAACAGGAAATTCACTTTCGCTGGATCGCCATCGGTCAGCATGGCGCGCTTCACCACTTCGTCGCGCCAACTGGTGGTGAGGTCGCGGAACATGTATAGCCCCACCAGCAGGGAATCGATCACGCTCCACGGGCGGGGCTGGTAGCCCAGCAGCGTGAACTCAATCGGAAGGTTATCGCGATGCGTCGCGATGAATTCGTTGACGCCCAAGGTATAAGCGGCCAAAGCGGCGCGGTCCGCCGTCGAAAACCGGACGTAAGCGGCCTCGGCCAGACGACGGAGGCGCAGCCGCCGCAGGTCGCGGTCGGTGTCGAGGGCCGCCGGGCCCAGCACCTCGGCGAGTGTGCCGCTGGCGTAGCGGCGCAGGCTGTCCATCTGCCATAGGCGGTCTTGCGCCGTCACGTAGCCCTGCACCGTCAGCGCGTCCCGCTGGCTGGCGGCGCGGATGTGGGGCTCGCCGAGCGCATCGAACGACACGGAGACCGCGGCGGCCACCGGCGCCTCGATGCTCCCCGAACGTTGCGGCAGCGGGCGCCAGGCATACCAATAGGTGGCGGCCAGGGCGGTAGCCAACAGGACCACGATCAGGACGTTAACAGCCTTGAGAATGCGCGCGGTAGCGGTGTGAGTCATCAATCGGAGGAAATAACCATGATAACCTTCCTGGGCGCCATCCGTTTGGATTACAATGGTGCAACAAAAAAGGGGGCGCCTCCGGGGATACGGAATGGAGTGCCCCCCTCGTAACGGAGTTAGTTGGTTATCTATAAAGACGGTGGCCGCGCCTTTTGGTTATCCTCTCCGATAGAATTAATGCGTAGACTGTGTCCTATTCGCCTTTTCGGATACTACTGGTAGTCGTATTAATCGTCGTGAATGGTTTCTTCGCCGGCGCGGAGGTCGCTCTGCTGTCGGTGCGGCAGTCCCGGCTGCGGCAAATGGCCGCGGAAGGGCAAGCCGGGGCGCAAGCAGCCCTTAACCTTCTGGCGAATCCGGGACGCCTGCTCTCCATGACCCAGGTCGGCGTCACGCTGGCCAGCTTGGGACTCGGCTGGGCCGGCGAGGATACGCTGTATCAAATCCTGCTTGGGCTCTTCCATCCGGTAACCACGACGCTTGAGATGAAGGTTCTGCACGGCGCCTGTTTCGCGCTTTCCTTTCTGGTGATCAGCTACTTCCACGTGGTGCTCGGTGAGGTAGTGCCGAAGAACCTGGCGATCGCCAAGGCGGACCGGATGGCGGCGCTGGTGGCGCCNNCGGAGGAACTGAAGCTGATTGTCAGCTCCAGCCGCGGATTGGGGTATCTCCCGGAAGCGCAGGAAGACATGATCCACCGCGTGCTCGATCTGGGCGACGTATCGGTTCGGGAGATCATGGTGGCGCGCAATGACATCGTGTCCATCGCTTCCGACGCCAGCCTGGACGACGTGCTGAAGACCATGATTCGCGAGCGGCATTCGCGGCTGCCGGTCTACGAGGACGCACCGGAGAAGATCGTGGGGATTCTGCACTACAAGGACCTGCTGCCGCTTTGGGAAGAACGGCGGCAAACCATCCGCACGGGCAAGGCCAGCCGCGCGTTCCACATCGGCCGGTTGATCCGGCCTCTCCTGGTGGTGCCGGAAACCAAACCGCTCTCGCAAATGCTGGAGGAATTCCGCAAAGGCAGTTCGCATATGGCCATGGTGGTGGACGAATTCGGCACCATCGTGGGCATGCTGACCGTGGAAGACGTGCTCGAACAGGTGGTGGGGAAGATCGAAGACGAGTACGATGAAAGGAACGTGCAGCGCGGCGCGGAAGCCGGCGTGGTGGAGCTTGACGGCGCCACGCGCATACGCGACATGGAAAGCGAATACGGGATCGAAATCCCGGCCGACGGCGGATTCGAAACGCTGGCCGGGTTTCTGCTGTTACAGCGGGGCGAGATTCCGCGCGTGGGCGACGCGGTGGNNGCGCGCATCACGTGGACGGCGGCACTCGTAGTGCTGGCTTTGTGGCTGGTCTACCTGGTGCGATCCACCGTATTCATTTTCGTTCTGGCGGTGCTGTTCGCCTATCTCCTCGCGCCTTTGGTGGACCTGCTCGACCGGTTGCTGCCCGCCAGCCGCACGCGCGCTCCGGCGCTCGTATTGGCGTATGTGCTCCTGGTGGGACTGGTAGTGTTGGGGGCCATCGTTCTTGGCACGAAAGTGGTGGAGCAGGCCACCCAACTTGCCTCTGTGTTCCCGCTGAGGTTCCCCGGACTGGTGGCTTCCTTCCAGGCGCACGTGCCGGACAGCCTCAAGGCCCAAGTCGCGGCGCGCTCCAATGAACTTTTTGCCGCGCTGCCGCAATTCGGCCTGAAGTTCCTGATGGTGGCTAGCAATTTGATCTACGTGGTGATTATTCCGGTGCTGGCCTTCTTCTTTCTGAAAGACGGAGCTTCCATCCGCGATCACATTCTCGCCCTGGTGGAAGTTGGGCCGCGGCAGACCCTGCTGGACGACGTGCTGGCGGACATACACCGGCTGCTGGCGCACTACATGCGGGCGCTGGTGATGGTCTCAGCGGGCACGTTCACCGCGTACAGCATCTTCTTTTCGGTGCTCGGGATGCCGTTCGCGATTCTTCTGGGAGCGCTGGCGGCGGTGCTGGAGTTCATCCCCACGCTGGGCCCCGTAACGGCGGTGGCCATCATCCTGTTGGTCGCGGCGGTAACCGGGGGACACCTGCTCGCCATCCTGATCTTCATGGTGGCTTTCCGGATGCTCCAGGATTACGTCGTGTCGCCGCACTTGATGGGGCAAGGAGTGGAACTGCACCCGCTGCTGGTGCTGTTTGGGGTCTTCGCCGGCGCCGAACTGGCGGGCATTCCGGGCGCGTTTCTCTCCGTCCCGGTGCTGGCTCTGGCGCGGGTTCTGTATCTGCGGGTGCGGCGCGCCAGGATCTCGCGGGTGGCCACGTATGGATCTGGTGGCGGCGGGGAGACTTGAACTCCCGACCTACGGATTATGAGACCGTCGCTCTAGCCAGCTGAGCTACACCGCCCGACCAAGCCTCAGTGTAGCAAACTCCGTCCGGCCTCTTGAAACGCGGGATTTACCCTATTGAATTGTGGAAAAGCTTCTCGGACCGAAAGGATCTGCTACGTGCTTGCAACATTCTGTCGCGATTGTGGTTTGGAATCGGCAAGTGCTTACAAAGCAATGGGTTACGCAGGAATGCTGCCACTTGGTTCAATTTGTTGTAAGTGCTTTTTTTAACGCGCTTTAATCATTGTCCACCGACCGTTTCCCACAATCTTTTCCACAATAACTGTGGATACTATCCTCGCCCCGCCAGACGTCGTTCGAGGGATTCCGGAATCTCGGCTTCGACCTCGCAGGAATCATCGATATAGCGCGTGGCCAGCACCTTGCCGAATTCATGGAGCAGCGCCAGCGTAGCCCCATCGCCGGCGGATAAATGAAAAGTGGCGTGCACGATCGGATCGAGCGGCAGAAGCTGGTCGACCGCCTCCAGCAGCCCGTCCATACCTGCGCCGGTGAGCGCTGAGAGGGCCACCGCGGGGGCGTCTGGGTGGCCTGTGGAACCCGAGAGCAGCCGCCGTTTCACGGCGTCGGCATCGGAAGCGGAATCATCGGCGACGCGGTCGATCTTGTTGAGAACCAGTATCTGCGGAATGGCGGCGGCCCCAATATCGGCCAGCACCTGGAAAACGTGCGCCGTATGCTCGGCCGCGGCCGGAGCCGAGACATCCACCACGTGCAACACCAGAGCCGCATCTTTCACCTCCTCGAGCGTGGCGCGAAAAGCCTTGACCAGCGTAGTGGGGAGATTGCGTATGAAGCCGACCGTGTCGCTCACCAGAACCCGGCGGCGCGACGGCAGTTGTAGCGGCCGCACGGTGGGATCGAGCGTGGCAAACATGCGCGGGTCGGCCAGAACGCCGGAGCCGGTGAGGCGATTGAAGAGCGTGGACTTGCCCGCATTCGTATAGCCGGCAAGCGCCAGAGTCGCTAGCGGCACGGCACTGCGGCGGCGGCGATGAAGAGCCCGTCCCGCGCGCACAGCGTTGAGATCGTCCTCGATTCGCTTGATGCGTTTAGCGATGCGGCGGCGGTCGGTTTCGAGCTTGGTTTCGCCCGGACCGCGCGTGCCGATGCCACCGCCCAGACGCGACATCTCCACGCCATGCCCGCTGAGGCGCGGCAGGATGTAGTTCAACTGCGCCAGTTCCACCTGCAGGCGGCCTTCCCGAGTGTGCGCGCGCGAAGCAAAAATGTCGAGAATCAACTGCGTGCGGTCGATGATTTTGCAGCCGATGGCTTTTTCGAGGTTGCGCTGCTGCGTCGGGGTGAGATCGTGATCGAAGATCACCAGGTCGGCGCCCGAGGAATGGACCGCGGCGCGCAGCTCTTCGACTTTGCCTTCGCCAATCAGGGTTGCGGCTTCGGGGCCGGGGCGGGCCTGCAGGAATCGCTCGGCGGTTTCGGCCCCCGCCGTGGACGCCAATTCACTCAGCTCGTCGAGAGAGTCCTCGGCCGTGACCGCGCTGGGCCGCCGGGAGGCGCCGCGCTTCTTCCACTGGACGCCGACCAGGATAGCGCGCTCTCGGGCGAGGTTCGGAAGCGGCGTGGGCTAAACCTCCGGCGGCTCGGAGGGCCCCGGCAAAGCGGGCGCGGAACCAGCCGCTGCACCGGTGGCGGCCACCGGCGGAGTGCTCCCGTAGGAGTGGGAGGACCGCTGCGTGACAACCGTCGAAATGGCGTGTTTGAAAATCAGTTGGTCCTGATTATTGGTTTCAAGCACCAGAGAGTACTTATCGAAGCTTTTGATCCGGCCCGAAAGTTTGACGCCGCTCATGAGGTAAATCGTGAGCGAGATCTTATCTTTGCGAGCGTTGTTCAAGAAGCTGTCTTGGATATTCTGCGCCGGCTTCTCCATAGAACCCCCAGCCCTTTCGGGAAAAGTGAAACAGTGTAACAAATAGCCATAACATTGTACCCCGATTTATACGGGAGAATGGGGCTCGGAGGGGACTACTCTTCTTCGTGATCGGCGGCGGCTGCCACGGGCGAGCGATCCGCCATGGCGCCCAGTTCGTCGCGGGTTAGCGAACGCGGCGGCGTCGGGTTCTTCGGATCGGCGACGGCCGGCTCCAGCAGGAATTGCGAAACCGATTCCAATTCCTTTTCGAGATTGAAATCGGGGATGCCGTGCAAAGCCGGCACTTGCGCGACACCATGCTGGTTGACGATACACTCCAGCCCGTTCGAAATCTGGAATCGGATTCGGAATTGTTGGCGGACCGCGATCTTGCGCAAATCCACCAGCTTCATCGGTCGGCTTCCTGGAACTCCACGATTTCGCCTTCGGCGATGCGGGAGGCGATCTGTTCCTGGCAGGTCACGCAGTACCGCGCCCACGGCACGGCGTCCAGGCGCTTGGCGGAAATCGGCTCTTCGCATTCCGGACAAATGCCGTAATTCCCCTGTTCGATGCGGTGCAGCGCATCGGCCACTTCGCGCAGCAGCTTCATGTCGATGGAGTTGCGGTTGAGGAAGATCCACTCTTCGTGATGCTGCTGGCTGAGGTCGCCTTCGTCTGAGGGCACATCCAGCCGGGCTACCACCTGGGCCGCCTTCTGCGCGGACATGCTGTTACGGACTTCCTCGGCCTTCCGCTCGAGAATCTTCCGGTACGCGGCCAACTTGGGCTTCGGTCCGTTTTTCATAATCGTATTCGTTTCTCTAAAATTGCTTCAAAAGACGGTCAGATGGATATGACGCAGAACCGCGACTAAAAGTTGCAGGGTTCCGGTGGGGTCCAAGCGGCGCGGATGAAAAAGTATAACCGCCAGCGCTCGAAAAAGTCAATGCTCGCTTTACTTAACCTTTTGGATGGCCTCGATCAGCTCGGGTACGATCTGAAACAGATCGCCCACGATGCCGTAATCGGCCACTTCGAAAATAGGCGCGTTGGCATCTTTGTTAATCGCCACGATGATGCGCGACCCCTTCATGCCAACAAGGTGCTGAATCGCACCCGAAATGCCCACCGCCAGATACATCTTGGGAGTAACCGTCTGTCCGGAGCTGCCCACCTGCCGTTCCATGGGAAGCCAGCCCGCGTCACAAATGGGGCGCGAGGCCGCCAGTTCGGCGCCCAGTACATCGGCCAGCTTCTGCATCAGCGGAAGGTTATCGGCTTCCCTTATGCCGCGGCCCACCGAGACGATGATGTCGGCGGCGCTCAGGTCCACTGCCCGCTGCGATTCGCGGAACGGCTCTTGCGGGCGCGTTCGGATTTGCTCCGCTGAGATCTGGGGTGCGAACACCTCCACCGTCGCCGCGCCTGCGGCCACCTGGTCTGCGCGGTAGGCGCCGGCTTGCAGCGATGCGAAATGCGGGCCATCGCCCAGAAACCGCACATCCACGTTCAGCTTGCCTTGAAAAAGCTGTCGCACCAGAACCACCTGGCCGCTTTCGATGCGATGCGAAACCGCGTCGCTCACCGCCACGCGTCCGAGCGAGGTGGCCAGCTTGGGCAGGAAGTCGCGGACCTGGTACGTGTGCGGGAAGAGCACGACCGAGGGCTGGACGCGCTCCATGAGCTGGCGCAGGGCAAGGCAATAACCGTCGGGCGTGTACTCGCCGAGCAGCTCGTGCTCAACGGCGTAGACCTTGTCGAGCTGCCTCGCGGCGAGCTCCGCGGCCAGCGGACCGATTCCCCGCCCCACCACCGCGGCGGATGCGGTGCCGCCGAGTTGCACGGCGAATTGCTGCGCGGCGGCCAGCGTCTCAAACGACATGCGGTGCCACTGGCCGTGGCGCTGTTCCACAACCGCCAGGATGTTCATATGACCCGCGCCTCGAATTTCAGCTTCTCCACCAGTTGAGCGGCGGCCTGTTTGGGGCTGCCCTCGAAAAGCTGCGTGCGCTTCGTGCGCTCCGGCAGGTACACGCGGTCGAAGGCGATGGTGGCTGCGGCGGTGCCGGCCCCCAGNNCGAATTTCCTTGGTCTTGGCTTTCTTGATGCCCATCAGCGTCGCGTAGCGCAGCTTGCTGAAGCCGGATTGAATACTGAGAAGCGCGGGCAGCGGCATATCCACGAACTGGAACCAGCCATCTTCCAACTCCCGTTTCACGCGGATGCCGGAATCGCTCTTCTGCACCTGCATGATGATGGTGGCGTGCGGTACGCCCAGCAACTCGGCGAGGATGGGGCCGGTCTGGCCGTAGCCCAGATCGTCGGACTGCAGGCCGGTGAGAACCAGGTCGGGCGCCTCCGCATGCAGGGCGGCGGCCAGCAGGCGGCAGACCGATAGCGGGTCGGCGGAAGAGAGATCTTCTTCGATGTGGATCGCCCGGTCGGCGCCCTTGGCGAGGGCTTCGCGGATGGTCTGCGCCACGCGCGGCGGTCCCGCGGATAGAGCTACCACTTCGCCGCCGTGGGCCTCTTTGAGCTGCAACCCGGCTTCGAGCGCATACGCATCCGGCTCATTGATTTCATATGCCAGATCGGCTTCGTCGACCCACTGCCCGGAAGCGGCAATCCGCAGTTGGGAATCGCGCACCGCAACTTGCTTGATGGCGACGATGATTTTCATAAGACGACCCCGTCGCTCATTCCTGGAATCTCTTAAAAATCAGACAGCCATTGGTCCCACCGAAGCCAAAGCTATTGGAGAGGACATATTCAATCTTCATCGGGCGGGCGCGCAGCGGGATGTAATCCAGGTCGCAACCGGCATCGGGGTTTTCCAGATTGACGGTGGGCGGCGCAATCTGGTCGCGCAGGGCCAGCACGGAGATGCCGGCTTCAATACCGCCGGCGCCGCCCAGCAGGTGGCCGGTCATCGACTTGGTGGAGCTGACGGCCACCTGATACGCATGGTCGCCGAAGGCGCGCTTGATGGCCGCGGTTTCGGCGCGGTCGCCGACTTCAGTGGAAGTGCCGTGCGCGTTGATGTAATCCACTTGGTGCGGTTCAACCCCGGCGTCGCGCATGGCGTTGCGCATCACGCGGAAGGCGCCGTCGCCGTCGGCCGGCGGTGCGGTCACGTGGAAAGCATCGGCGCTCATGCCGTACCCCACGATTTCGGCGAGAATGCGCGCGCCGCGCCGGCGCGCCATTTCCAATTCTTCCAGGATCAGCATGCCGGCGCCTTCTCCCACCACGAAGCCGTCCCGGTCTTTGTCCCACGGGCGCGAAGCGCGCTCCGGCGCATCATTGCGGGTGGAAAGGGCGCGCATGGCGGCGAACCCGCCGATGCCCATGGGGGTGACCGCGGCTTCGGTGCCGCCGCAGATCATGGCGTCGGCGTCGCCCCGCTGGATCATGCGGAAAGAATCGCCGATGGAGTGGGCGCTGGTGGTGCAGGCCGTCGCCGTAGCGGAGTTCGGCCCCTTGGCGCCCGTCCGGATCGAGACGTAGCCGGACGCCAGGTTGATGATGGTCGCCGGGATGAAAAACGGTGAGATGCGGCGCGGCCCGTGTTGCAGCAGCGTCAGGTGTTCGCGCTCGATCACTTCGAAGCCGCCAATCCCGCTGCCGATATAGACGCCGACCTGTTCGGCGATCTCCGGGCTGACTTTCAGTCCGGAGCTCTGCATGGCGAAATCCGACGCCGCGATGGCGAACTGGATGAACCGCCCCATCTTCTTGATTTCTTTTTTCTCGATGTAGTCGGCCGGATCGAAGCCCTTAACCTCCCCCGCAATGCGGCAGGAGAATGCGGTTGCATCGAACTGGGTAATTGGGCCAATACCGGACTTGCCCGCGAGGATTGCCTCCCAGGAGCTGTCGGTCCCGATGCCAAGCGGCGTCAATAGGCCAACGCCGGTCACTACCACTCTACGCGTCAAACCAGTCTCCCCGATTACACCGCCAGTTATTTCTTGGCGGTCTTATTCTCGATGTATTCGACGGCGTCCTTGACGGTAGTGATTTTCTCAGCGTCCTCGTCGGGGATCTCCAGTTCGAAGGCTTCCTCGAACGCCATGACGAGTTCGACGATATCCAACGAATCGGCGCCCAGGTCGTCGACGAAAGACGCGTTGCTGTCCACTTGGCTCTCGTCAACACCGAGCTGCTCGACAATAATCTGCTTCACCTTCTGCTCAACTGCCATGAATCCTCCTGGGATTTTGTGAACGCGTTGATTTTAGCGACCTTTGCGGAGCTTTCGCAAGCACAACCCAGACACTGAGATCAACCAGCGATCCGGAACACACTATTCTGACACGAATTGGCCGGAAATGTGGGACGCCAATTGGGGGCCGCTCGATTGGTGGCCGAAATCCACCAAGGGCGGTGGATTCCAGCCATCGATGCCGATCGTTCTTGCCTTATTTTGCAACTACTTGCAGCCCAAAGCAGATTGGTGAAACAGATGCACTACACAGGCACGTCGAACGTAATGAACGACAAGAGGCAGGCAAATATGACAAGGATTTCCATTCACTCCATTTTGGTTCTGTTCACGGCATCTGGTCTGGTCCTGGCACAAACCGCCCCCGCGCCCCCCACTGCTGCGCCCATGCAAACGGCCGGACCGGCTGACGCCTACGGGCAAACGCAACGCACCGCCGGGGCCCCCGCCGCCGCACGTCCCACATACGGGCTTCCGCAGCAAGTCACCATGAAGGCCGGCACGTTCGTCACGGTGCGCATCAACGAAGTACTGGCATCGAATAAGAATCAGACCGGCGATTCGTTCTCGGGCACACTGGCCCAACCGATCATTGTCGACGGCGTTGTGGTCGCACAGCGCGGCCAGCCCGTTTACGGCCGCGTGTCGCTGGCCGACAAGGTCAAGGGCATATCCCATCTGGGCGTCGAACTGACAGGATTCACGCTCGCCGATGGCGAGCAAACCTCGGTGCACTCGCAACTGATTTCGCGCCAGGGCGGCATGGGTTTTCCCGGCCAGCAAGCGGGCAGCATCGCCACTGGAGGCGTGCTGACCACGCACAGCCATCCCAGCATTCTCTATCCGGAAACGGCAGTGACTTTCCAGATCCAGAGCCCGCTTACGATCGCGACGGGCAACGCCCCGCAGGCATTCCGCTTTGTGGGCCCGGAAGATTACAACCGCCCGGCCACGCAGGTAATGCAGCGCGCTGCCGACCAAAGACCGGGGTATTACTACAGCCCCTACTACTATCCCTACTACCCCAACTATTGGGGTCCGAGCCTGTACCTCGGCGGATTCTGGGGCGGTGGATTCCGGTTTGGCGGTGGATTCCGCCGGTTCCGGTAACGCCCTAGACGAAGATGGGGGCAGGCGGTGCCCGCCTGCCCCCCACCCTATCCTCAGTGCGTCATCGAATAGATGACGTCGTTAATTCCCCAGCGAATTCCCAGCGCCGCCATTTTCTCGGGATAAGTCGGATCGTCGGCCCACTCCCAGGAATCTCCCACATCCGAATTAAAAGAGATCGCCACCATCAGGCGGTTGTGGTCGTCGTAGACCCCCATCCAATGCGCCACCGTGCCGGCCGCGCGCTGCATCATCCCGCCGCCTCCGAATCCTCCTCCGTAGCCGCCGCGGCGCGGCATGGCCCATGAGCCCAGAATCTGAAACCGGTCATCGAGATCGTAGACCATGTGAAAGATGGGGTCCTTGTCGTCGAGGTCCACCACCTGCCGGTCGGGAAAAATGCGCTTCATGGTTTCGTCGAAGCGGGCGTATTCTTCCGGACCCCAAAAATCGTCGAGCAGCAGAAAGCCGCCGCGCAATAAATATTCGCGCACGGTCTTGGCCTGCACATCGGTAAGCAGCCAGTCGCCCATTTCGCCCGCGGCTAAAAAGGGCCAGTTGTAGAAATCGTCGACATCGTCCGGGTTCACGGGCTGCTCAACGGAACGTACATGAACGCGCGTGAGACGCCGCAGAGCGGCCGCGAAGTGCCGGTCGGCGCGGGGATAATCCTGAGTCCAACTGGTGAAGCCTTCGCGCCAGTCCATCATCACGCCTCCGCCGAAACGGCCCCGGCCGCCGCGGCCGCCGAAGCGCGCATAGGGGTGCTGGGGATACATCAGGCGCGCGAAAACATACTCGGCGTTCTCCTGCCAGTCCGGCGGTATGGGGATTTGGTCATACCCTTCGAGGCTGGGATAAACGCGGAAGGGCTTTTGGAAGGCGTACACCGCTCCGATGAGCAGCAGGCTGCAGGCGGCCAGACACAGAGCCCTCTGAGAAGTCATAAAGGCAGAGCCTTGCCCAGAAGGATATCACCTGCGCGGAGTAAAAAAAGCCGGAGCATGGATTAGCCGCCGATGAACGCGGATGAACGCGGTTTGAAAAGAATTGTCTTTATCCGCGCTTATCCGCGTTCATCGGCGGCTCAAAATGCTCTTTCCGGACTACTCGCCGATCCCCTTGCCCAGTACCTGCTGCGCCTTCTGGCGGAACTCCTCGGCCTTGGTTTTCTGGTCGGGCGTCAACACCGCATAGAACTTCGCCATCGCCTGCGAACGCACGGCCAGCACGTTGCCGCGCAGGCTGCCCATTTCGGTCGAAACTTGCTGGATCTTGGCGCTGTCGCCGGCCTGGATCGCCGCGGTCAACGCTGCGCGGTCCTGCTTCAACTGCTGCGCCAGCGGCTGTGCGGTCTGCCTGGCCGATTGGAAAATGCTCTTTGCCTGCTGCTTCTGGGTGGCACTCAGATTCAGCTCTTTGATCATCCGGGCGCGCACGCCCCTCACCTTGGCGCCCGCTTGCGGCGCGCCGTTGGTCTGCGCGATGGCGAACCCGGCGGCAAGCACTCCGATAGCTGCGATACCGGTCAAAATTCGTTTCATGGTGTTTCCGTCCTGTTTCGATAAACCCTATTGAGAGCCGAATGTTGCGCTCTAGGGCCGCTTTACGAATTCTTACAAATCCCCGATAAGCCTTACATCCCGGCGTGGTAAATTTTAGCCGTGCACATCTTGCTGGTGGATGACGATGCCGAACTGTGCGGCCTGCTCGGCGAATTCCTCACGCGCGAGGGCTTCACGGTGGAATGCGCGCACGATGGAACGCGCGGGTTGGAGCGGGCGCTCGCGCCCGGTGTGGACCTGGTACTGCTGGACGTCATGCTGCCCGGGATGGACGGCTTCGAAATCCTGCGCCGGCTGCGGCCCCACAGCAAAATCCCGGTGATGATGCTGACCGCCCGCGGCGAGGACGTCGACCGCATCGTGGGCCTCGAACTGGGCGCCGACGACTACCTGCCCAAGCCTTTCAACCCGCGCGAGCTGGCCGCGCGCATCCGCGCCATCCTGCGGCGCTATGAACCGCGCCCGCCCGCCGCGGGGCGCCTCGAAGTCAACGGCGTCGCGCTCGACACCGGCACGCGCCAGGTCTCTTCCGGCGGCAAGCCGGTGGATCTCACCACCTTCGAATTCGACGTTCTGGAAATGCTCATGCGCTCGGCCGGCCGCGTGCTCTCACGCGATGAGCTGATGGAGAATTTCTATAACCGCAAGGCCACACCATACGACCGGTCGATCGACATGCACGTCAGCCATCTGCGCAAGAAACTCGAGCGCGGCGAGACCCTGATCAAAACCATTCGCGGCGTGGGCTACCAGTTTTGCCGCACGCCGCAGGATGCCGGCGCGGAATGAACTCGCTGTTCGCCAAGATTCTGCTCTGGTTCTGGTGCACCCTGGCCATCACGCTGGTGGGCTCCGCCTTCATTTCCGCTCTGAGTATGAACCCCGGCCAGTCGGACCAGCGCGCTCCGGCTTCCCGGCTGGTCAAGTTCCAATTGGAGGAGGCCCGCACCGCCTACGAAACCGGCGGCCGAGCGGAGCTGCGGGCGTTTCTGGAAACGCTCGACCGCATCTACGACGCACGCGGCATCCTCACCGACGAAGCAGGCCGCGACCTGCTCACCGGCGAGGACCGCTCCGGCCTGCTGCGCCGCGCGCGCCTCGGTCCATCGGGGGCCATGCTCTACCGGTTCTTTCCGATGGGCGACGCCACGCTGGCGCGCGCCGCCGATGACGGCCGCTACTGGTTTTTCTTCATCGTGCCGCGCACCTCGTTGGGCCCCTGGTTCCTGACGCCGGATCATCTTTTCTTTTTGGTCGCGGCGGTGCTGCTGTGCTATTGGCTGACGTATCACCTGACGCGGCCCGTGGCCGAGCTGCAGAAGGCCGTGGAACGCTTCGGCCGCGGCGACCTTTCCGCCCGCGCAGGCTCCACCCGCCGCGACGAGCTGGGCGACCTGGCCCGCACTTTCGACCGCATGGCCGGCCGCATCGAAACCCTGCTGGCCGCGGAGCGGCGGCTCCTGCTCGATATCTCGCACGAACTGCGGTCGCCCCTGGCTCGCCTGGGAGTGGCGGTGGAGCTGGCGCGCTCCGGCGACGACCTAAACTCCGCGCTCAACCGCATCCAACGCGAATCCGACCGTCTCAACGCCCTGGTGGGACAGCTTCTGCAGGTAACGCGCGCCGAAGGCGATCCCAACTCGCTGCGCCGGGATCCAGTCCGTCTGGACGACCTGGTCCAGCAGTTGGTGCAGGAGTCCGAAATCGAAGCCGGCGCGCGCGGGTGCCAACTGCTCTATCGCAACCACCAGGCTCTCACCGTGGAAGGCGATCCCGAGTTGTTGCGGCGCGCGGTAGAAAACGTGATTCGCAATGCCATCCGCTATTCGCCGCCCAGCCGGGCCGTGGAAATTACGGTGGCGCGGCGCGAGTCCAAGGCCATCGTGCAAGTTCGTGATTTTGGACCGGGCGTGCCGGAAGAGGCTCTGCCACGCCTGTTCGACGCGTTCTACCGGGTGGAGAAAGATCGCGACCGTTCAAGTGGCGGAATCGGCCTGGGCCTTTCCATTGCGCGGCGCGCCATCGAACTGCACAAGGGTAGCATTCGCGCTCGCAACCTGAATCCCGGATTGGAAGTAGAGCTGGAACTCCCCCAGCGGGCGTAAGTGCATTTAGGCAGCAGCCGCGCGCCCCCCACGTTGCGCCAGCAGCCGTAAAATGAAATCGGCATGCTATCGGAACGAGTGGAGCCACCCACGGGCTGGCTGGCGCGCTGGACGCGGGTATCGCTGCGCGGCAAGAGCGTCGCGGTGCTGGCGGTTCCGTTGGCGGCCCTGTTCGCTGCTCTCGCCCTCATTTACTTCGCCGAAGGCGACGTTGTGAATGCGGACCAGATGGTGACCCATTTCTACGATACCCGGGCCGCGCTGGTCGAGTTGCGCAGTTCGCTGGTGGACGCCGAAACGGCCATGAATGCATACCTGGCAACCAGGCGGGATGATTTCCTGACCGCGTTCGAACAGTCGCGGCAATCCGTCAACCGCTCGTTGAACGATCTGGCGCGTCTGGCGGGCGGCTCCGCCCACGAGGCTCCGGAGCTCACCAGGATCCAACGTGAGGCGGGTGAGGAAATGGCGATCCTCGACCAGCGGCGGGATTCCAACAGCAACGACCACGGACCGCTCGAAGCACGGCAGAAGGCCGTATTGGGAGAAGTGCAGGGCGACATCAACCTTTTCACCGGGCAGTCGGAGCGGCGCTTCTTCGCCGCGCGGTACCTCCGCGACGTCAAGCGCCAGCGGTTGTTCCGCACCGTGATGGCGTGCGGCGTGCTGGGCCCGCTGGGCGCGCTGTTCCTGCACCTGATCATGGTGGGCCGCATGGTGCGGCGCATCCAGGCGGTGGAAGAAAACGCGCGGCGGCTGGCGCACGGGCTTCCGCTCGACCCGTTCCCGCCCGGCACGGATGAAATCACGGCGCTGGCGCGCCAGTTGGAAGACGCCGCTTACCTGCTGGGCGAGCGCGAGCGCGAAGTGCTGGAAAGCGAGGCCCGCTACCGCGACTTGTTCGATCGCGCGCCCATCGCCTTCGAAGAAACGGATCGCGAGGGCGTCGTGCGGCGGTTCAACCAGGCGGTCTGCAGCCTGCTGAAGTGCTCTGCGGATCAGTTTCTGGGACGCCACGCCTGGGACTTCGTGGCTCCCGACCAGCAGGAGGCCTTCCGCGCCGCCATGCTCGGCCGAGTGGCCACCGGCGCCGAGGCCTCGCCCTTCTTCTGCGACTACATTCTGGAGGATGGTTCGGGAATCACGGTGGAGGTGCGCGAGAGCCTGGTTCGCAATACCCACGGCGAAATCACCGGCATGGTTCGATCGCTGCTGGACGTGACGGCGCGCAACCTGGCCGAGGTGGCCGCGCGCAAAGTGGCGCAATATGCCATGGAATTGCGCAACAAGAACGAACAACTGGCGCGCGCCCTGGCAGCCGCGCGCTCCGCCACGGAGGCCAAGAGCCGCTTCCTGGCCAGCGTGTCGCACGAATTGCGCACGCCGCTCAACGGCATCATCGGGTTTTCCGAATTGATGCACGATGGCAAACTGGGCCCCGTCACCGTAGAACACAAAGAGGTGCTCGACGATATTCTGACCAGCGCGCGCCATCTGCTGCAGTTGATCAACGATATTCTGGACCTCTCCAAGGTTGAGGCCGGAAGAATGGAGTTCCGGCCCGAATCCAGCCGCATCGAAACGCTGGTATTCGAAGTGTGCGACGTGATGCGTCCCTTGGCGGAAAAAAAGGCAATCGTGCTGTCGGCCGAAACGGCTGCCGATCTTACCGCGGTGATCGATCCTTCCAAGTTCAAGCAGGTTCTGTATAACTACCTCTCCAACGCCGTGAAATTCACGCCGCAGGGCGGTAAAGTTCAAGTGCGCGTGACGCGCGAGGAAAGCTCCTGTTTCCGGCTGGAGGTGGAGGATACCGGAGTTGGCATCGCGCCCGAGCAGGTTGCACGGTTGTTTCAGGAGTTTCAGCAACTTCCAAACAACCGGAATGCCGACCAGGGAACCGGCTTGGGCCTCGCGCTGACGCG
Source organism: Bryobacterales bacterium (assembly GCA_003152325.1). Taxonomy (GTDB): domain Bacteria; phylum Acidobacteriota; class Terriglobia; order Bryobacterales; family Bryobacteraceae; genus PALSA-129. Next base: position 24,719 of record PLZX01000364.1, read on the forward strand.
GCACATTGTCGAGGCGCAAGGCGGCTCAGTGACCGTGCGGAGCGTTCTGGGAGGCGGAAGCGTTTTTTCCGCGGTGCTACCTTTAGTTACCGTTTCCACTCCGGCTAGTGCTCTCACATGAAACTTGGACCACTAAGACCGTAACGGTACGCTAAAATACTATTGACATGGCCGGTGAGTCCATCTTAATCGTTGACGATACCCCAGTGAACCTGAAGCTGACTCGCATCCTGCTGGTCAATGAGGGATACAAGGTAAGGACCGCGGCCAGCGGCGAAGAAGCGCTGGAAGTGCTGCGCAACTATCACCCGGTCCTGATCCTGGCAGACATCCAGTTGCCGGGCATCGACGGTCTCGAACTGACGCGGCGCGTCAAGAGGAACGAGGCGACGCGCGACGTGATGGTTGTGGCGTTGACCGCCTTCGCGATGAAGGGGGACGAGCAGCGGGCCGTCGACGCCGGCTGCGACGGCTACATTACCAAACCCATCGACACGCGCACTCTCGGCGCGCTCATCCGCGGCCACCTGGACCGGCACTCGGAAAGCCCTGCCGCCCCAGCCGCGCCCGCCGGCGCAACCGCCGGCGAGCCGGTTATCCCGGCGGCCCAAATGTTGGCGCTCCGCCGCCAGTTTCTCGCCGAAGGCCAGGAACGCGCGCGCCAACTGCTGATCAATCTGGACGGGCAGTTCAATGCCAACGATACCGCTAAGGCGGTGCACACCTGGATCGGAACGGGAGGGCTGCTCGGATATGGCGCCATCAGCAGCCAGGCGCGCGCAGCGGAGGCGGTGCTGCTGGAGCGGCCGCTTGAAAACGACCAACTGCGCGAGGCCCTCACCAACCTGGCTCTGGCGTTCAACAGCCCGCGCGAGGCGCGCGAAGAGCCCCTCTCGGAAACCATCGTGCTGGCGCTCGCCGGAAAACGCGTGGCGCTGGTGGCCCTGCCCTCCGCCGATTCGCTGCGCATGTGCGTCGCGCTCGAGCGCGCCCGCGGAATCCCCGCGTTTTTCGAGATCACGGAGCCGCCCCGTTCGGAAGCATTGTTGGATTGCGCATTAATCGTAGTGCACGTGCGGCCGGAAACGGTGGGCTCCCCGTGGCTGAATGCGGCCACCATTCCCACGACGCGTCCGGTGATCTTCATAGGCAGCCGCGATCATCTGCTCGCTCTGGATCCGGCGGTGCAAAGGTTGGCACGCGAGTTCCTGATGGACCCCTGGCAGCCGGATGAGGCGCTGGTGCGGATGAGCTTGGCGCTTTCCAAAGAACGCGCCGGCGCGCCGCGGGCCGCTCTGTCGGACGCGGTCACCGGCAAGATCCGCGTCGCGGCGGCAGACGACGACCCCACGGTGCTCGCACTCGTGCGAACCGCGCTGGAGAACTTCGGCATGGAATGCCACATGGCCGCCGATGGTCCGAGCGCCCTCGATATCATCCGGCGCGAACGCCCGCACGCGGTCGTCCTCGACGTCAACATGCCGGAAATGGATGGCTACGAAGTGCTGGCGGCCATCCGCCGGGAAGGGATTCCGGTTCGCGTGCTGCTGCTCACGGCGCGCCAGCAGGAAGGCGACGTGCTGCGCGGTTTCGCTTTGGGGGCCGACGACTATGTCGTTAAGCCTTTCAGTCCCATGGAACTGGTGGCGCGTTTGAGACGGCTGCTATCGCGATGACTGGAATCGAATTTTACGTGTCCGCGCTCCTGCTGGGCGGGTATGCTCTCTTCTTCGGCGTACTGTTCGGCGTGCTGGCGCGCCGCGCCTCGAGCATCCGCCAGCAGGCCGCCACCGCCGAAGCTCTGGTACCGGAGATTCGCGACGCCCTGGTGAACTACCTCGCCGGCAGCAACAATCAGGCTCGCATCCGCGAATTTGTGAAGACCAGCCGCCTCGATGTGGGAGATGCCGTCCTGTCGTTTCAGGGCACCGTGAGCGGCACCGCGCGCGAGCGGCTCTGCGAGTTGGCCCTCGAATTGGCGCTGGTTCACGACTGGGGCCACAACACCCGTTCCCGGGAACCTGCGGTACGCCGCGCGGCCTACGCGCGCCTGGCCTTCGTGTGCTCATACGAGCCCTGCCAGCGCGTGGTGGGCGACCTGGTGACACGCGCCCTGGAGGATGCCGATCCCGAGGTGCGGCTGCCGGCCGCACGCGCCCTGGTCCAATCGGGAAATATCACCGAGATCAATCAGGTATTTGAGCTGGCGGTTTCGCAAAACCTGCTCATTCGCATTCTTCTGACGGAGGACTTGCGAAGGTACGCTGCGGACCTGTGCGCGAGCGCGGTTCCCGCCATCCTGAAGTCCGGCGATCCCAAACGCATGCTGGCCGTGCTTGAAATGCTGGTGGCTTGGGAACGGGCCCTGCCGCTCGCCGGCCTCCACGAGTTGCTCGACCACCGCGACCACCAGATCCGCATCGCCGCCTTGCGCTTGGCTCCGCTCGTGCCGCTCACGCCTGAAAACCAGAGGGCGATTCTGCGCGAACTCACCGATAACGATTCCGAGGTGAGCACCGCCGCGGCGTTGACGGCGGGCCGCCTGCGGTTGCAGGAGGCCATGCCCTCTCTGGCCCGTTGCGTGCGCACCGGGACTGCCGAACTGGCGCGGATGGCCGCATCGGCCATGGCTGCGATGGCTCCACGAGGTTGGGAGACCCTGGAAGATCTGGCCGGCGGACCGAACCCGGCCGCTGCCTTCATCGCCTCCGTGGCGTTGGAAAAGGCCAAACGGAAGGCGGGCGTTTGATGGCATCCATCGGCCAGGCGGTCTTCTGGACGGTGCAGGCGCTCGGCGTGCTGCTGTTCCTGCTGGGTGTGGGAGCGTTTCGCGTGCTGGTGCAGGGCTGCTTCGCGCTGCGCCGCAGAGCCCGCGCCGGCTCGCCCGACTACAGCGAAGTGCTGCTCAAATCCGCTCTGGTGCCCACCGTGACTACCATCGCGGTCCCGCCCGACGCGTCAGTGGAATCCCGCCAGTTCGCGCGCCGCCTGCTCGATCTGCATTTCGGCCGGAATGAGGTGGTCATCGTCCTGGACGGCCCCTCCGAAGTCGAGATGGAGACCTGGCGCAACGAGTTCAAGCTGTACCAATCGGCGCGCCCCGTGGAGCAGAAACTGCCCACCGCGCCAGTCCGTGCCGTCTATGAATCGCGCGACCCGATACGCGTCGTGGTGGTGGACAAGGAACGCGGAGGAACCGTAGACGCCTGGAACGCCGGTGTGAATGTGGCCACTTCCCCCGTGATCGGGCTGCTTGATCCGGAGAGCGAATTCTCGCCGACCGTGCTGTTGCGGATGATCCAACCGATGCTCGAGGCTTCCGAGGAGACCGTAGCGGTATGCGGGGGCGGATCTATTCCGGCCGCGGCGGATCTCACCGCCCGCTGGGGAGCCCTGGAATCGCTGCGCGCCTGGATGACTCGCGGGGCAGCCTTCGCCAGCCACAACCTGGTCTTACCGATTCCCGGCAGCGCCGTGCTGGCGCGGCGCGACGCAATCATCGCTTCCGGCGGCTTTACCGGCGGTGCGCTGGAATTGATTGTGCGGCTGCACGGGTTCGCCCTGGCGGCGCAGAAGCCCTATCGCATTGCCTTTCTGCCCACGCCGGTCAGCAATGGCCGCACGCCGCACGGCATGGCGGAACTGCGCGAGATGGTGCGGCGCGACCAAAGGGAACTGGCACTCGCCTTCCGCAACCGCAAATCCCTGGCGGGGCCCTTCGGCTGGCCCATCGTGCGGGACCTCTACCTCGACCGCTCCGCTCGTCCGAAGCTGGAAACTGCGGCCTACGTGCTGGCGGCAGCCGGCCTGATCATGGGTTGGGTGGATTGGAAGCTCGCCGGTTTCGTGCTGCTTGCCACCGCCGCCATGGGGATGGTGCAGTCGTTGGCAGCGGTTGTCCTGAGGGAAGTGGCGCAGCCTACCAGATCGAACCCGGCACTGCTCACCTCTCTGTTCCTGGCAGCCATCCCGGAGAATCTGGGCTATCGCCAGTTGCGCAATCTCTGGCTGATCGCGGACTCTCTTGGATCCCCGGCTACCGCAAAACTAAACCGCGGGCGGATAGTGAAGAACTATTCGCCCGCGGCAGCTAACACTCCCACGAAAAAGTAGTTACCGATCGAAAACCAGCTTGGTGGTCGTGCCGCCCAGGCGGATCTCCGTAATGGTTTGCTGGCCGTTCTCTGTGATGTAGCCGATCACAGTGTCGCTGAACTTTTTCTCGACGCTTTCGAGTTTCACGGGAACTTCAATAGCGTTCTTCCCGGTGTCGTTTGTGATGATGACCTTGGCGTNNCTTGTAGTGGCCGCCCACTGGGACGGTACCGGCGCTGGCTACCAGCGCTAGAATTGCCAAAACCATAACAATTTTCTTAATCATAATGTCTCCCTGAACCGGTAGGTTCGAACGTTCAAATAGGGCCGATTAGCCCTAATCAGAGTTTAGCACCACTTTATCGTGGATGTACAGTGGGAAATGGCCGAACCCGAGGGCCGGCCGCAAAGCATCGTACACTAGTGGATCATGCCGAATCCAGGGCGGTTTCCCTCATGAGCCACTACGTTGTCACCGGAGGCGCCGGCTTCATCGGTTCGGCGATTGTGCGCGGCCTTTTGCGGGAAGGCGTAGGGCGGGTTGTGGTCATCGACAGCCTGCTGACGGGACGGGAATCCAACCTGGAAGAGGTGCGGAAATCGGTCGACCTGCAGCGGGCGGACGTCCGCCACTATGCGGAGATTGCGCCGCTGATCCGCGGCGCCGCCGTCGTGTTTCACGAGGCGGCCATCCCCTCAGTGCCGCGTTCCATCGACGATCCGGAGCCCTCGCACGAAGTGAATATCAATGGCACATTCAACGTGCTCCGGGCCGCGCGGGACGGGCAGGCCGGCCGGGTGGTCTACGCGGCTTCCTCTTCGGCCTACGGGGACACCGAGGTGCTTCCCAAAGTGGAGACCATGATGCCCTTTCCGAAATCGCCCTACGCCCTGCAAAAGCTGGTGGGTGAACACTACTGCAACATCTTTGCCAAGGTCTACGGAATGGAGACCGTAGCCCTTCGGTATTTCAACGTCTACGGCCCGCGACAGGACCCCTCCAGCCCGTACTCCGGGGTGCTCTCGCTGTTCATCAAAGCCGTTCTGGAACGGCAGACGCCAACTATTCTGGGCGACGGAGAACAATCGCGCGACTTCACCTACGTGGACGATGTGGTGGAGCTGAATCTGAAGGCCGCGCGCGCCCCGGGCGTAGCAGGCAAAATCTACAACGGCGGCAACGGCGGCCGCATCACGCTGAACCAGGCTTGGGCGCTTCTGCAAAAGCTGGAAGGCGTGAACATTCCGGCGGCCTACGCCGCGCCGCGGCCAGGCGATGTGCGCCATTCGCAAGCCGATACAACCGCCGTGGTCCGGGATCTGGGTTATGCGCCGCGGTTTTCCTTCGAAGAAGGCATGCGCCTGACCCTGGAGTGGTACCGCCGCGATCTACAGGGGCAGACTCAATGATGGAAATGAGCCATAGCGAAGTGGCGCCCGCAACCGTGGTGATCAAGCTTGCCGGCAAGTTGATGCTTGGCCCCGAGGGCGATCAGATTGTCACTCTGGTGGACAATCTGCTCGGCCAGGGAAAGCGCCTCTTCATCTTCGACCTGGCGGCGGTGGGCGCGATTGACAGCACCGGCATCGGCCGCTTCATATCGAGCTTCAACAAGATCATGGCTGTAGGCGGCGAGATGCGGATGGCGGGCGCCACCGGCCACGTCTTCCAGTCCTTTCGCGTGAGCCTGCTGGATAAAATCTTCCGCTTTTACCCGAACGTCGAAGCGGCCCTGTAACCGCCCCCTTACTCCAGGTCGAAATCCACGGTCCGCGTAACGGATTTTCCCAACGAATCGAGCGCCGTCAATTCCAGGTGGTAAGCACCGGCGACCAGCCCGGTCAAAGGAATCTTGAGTCCGATCGGCAGCACCGGACTTCCCTTGCGAACGTAGAGATCCATTCCAACCAGGCCGGAATCGAGCTTCAATTGCCCGCCCTTGCGGTCCGATACTTTGAGCTGAACGGCCACCTGGGGCGGCTTTTCGTCGAGCATGTGCGGCTCGTAAATCTCCAGGTAGAGGCCGGGTGAATCGGTGGTTTTGAACAGGGAGGAGCCGGCGGGAATGAATTGCACTCCCCTGGCCACCAGCGGTACTTTATCCTCGATGAGAACGGCGTCGAGGCCGGAATCGCCTTCGGTGGAGACGCGGTCGCGGCTGAGGGCCAGGCCGCTCAACGCGAACTGTTTGCCATCGAAGGGATCGATGCTGAGAGGCTTTTCGAGTTTTCCGAAGTCCTGGCCGCCACCGCTGAAGATCATCTTGAAGTTGTACGTGCCCGAGGCGATTTCGAACTGGTTCTCGTAATGGACCGGTTTCTTTTGGAATTCCTCCACCTGGTTCTTGGCATCGAAATCAAATTTGACGGTGTCGCTGAATTTGGCGCCCACCGCGCCATCCGGCTTGTAGGCCACTCCCAGCACGTTGACCTCGGCATGCTGCTTGCCCTTGACCTTCTCAAAGTGGAAGGTCGCGGCGGGGATCTCCATAGCCACGTTGACGCGGGCCACGTTGGGCGAGGAATAGAAGAAGGGGAGTTGCAGAGGCGCGGGGATGGAACCGGCCGCGGAACCCGCGGCGATGGCCTCGAGCTCGGTTTCGGCGGGCTTGCCGGCCAGCGCGTCCACCACCCGGACATTGCAGTAGCCGCTGCGCGACCGCACGGAAGTGCCGCCGCGGCCCACCTTGACCTTCAAGGCATGGCAACTGCCCTCGGGGGAATCTTCGGGCGAGTAGCCCAGAATGTAGTACTGATTCTGATCGCGGGCTATCTTCTCCATGCCGCCCGCCAAGTCGTTGGTATTGTGGATCACGAACCCGCCGGTACCGTCTGCCAACATGTAGAGCGCGCCATCGTTGCTATCCGCGCTCGGCGGAAATGCCGGAACGATGTTGCGGGGGTTCGTCATCAGGTTCCGGTTGTTCATGGATGGGTTGACCGTGGGAGGAACGCCGCCGCCCCCTCGGCCCACAGTGCCCGGCATACCCGTACCAACGCCGCCGCGCGTGCCGCCCGCGCCAGTTCCGCCTACGGTTCCGCCGCGCGAACCGCCCGCGCTACCACCGGTGGCGCCGCCCGTGCTGCCGCCCGTCGATCCACCCGCCGATCCACCCGCCGATCCGCCGGTGCGGGCGCCCCCGCTGCCGGCGGAACCACCGGTCGATCCGCCGCCAGTAGACCCGCCGCCGGTGGACCCGCCAGTTCCGCCGCGCACCTGATTGGGCGCCGCAAAGGAATTCGAAAAGGCCGGTGACCGCAACAGCGCCATGGGATTCTCGCGAATGATCGGCGACGACGGCATGCCGGGAATGGGCGCGGTCAGGCCGCGGACGTCCAGGGGATACACGGCCACGTTGGCATGATTGCATGCGTCGATCGTGACCGTCAGCTCCGCACGGGCTTCACTGGTGAGCGGAAAGCCGGCGGTAAGCATGATGACGGTCTTGCGGCCGGGCACACCTTCCAGGCCCTTGGCGAGGCTTCTGATGGCCAGCAAGACCGAACGCACGCCGAAATCGGCAGCGGCGCTGTTCATATTGGGAAAGCCGCCGCCGGCCGACCCGATCCCCGAGCCGTCGTCGGCCGTGGCAACGTTGGAAGTCTTCACGCCGCTGACCACGGCCTTCAACCGCTCCGGATCGTTGGTGAAGTTTTGCGTGATTCTCAGGGTGCCGGTGAAGTTGGCGACGGCGATGTATTTGTTTGGCCCGGTATTCCCATCGATGAATTTGGCTGCGGCTTGGCGCGCCTGAATCTGGTCGCCATAGCCGGCCGACGCGTTGTCGAAGAACAACACCAGNNGTCTTGATGGATTGCTTCTTGTTGTCTTCCAGAACATCGAAGTCCTTCTGCGTCAGATCGGTAACGTAGTTGCCCTTCTTGTCCGTGACCACCGCGTCCACCAGCACCAGCTTGGTTTCCGTCCGGATCACCGTGGGGTTCGAAGTCTGTTCCACCTTCTGCCCGCGCGCCCCGCCCGCGCCCGCCAGGATCACGCCCGTCCACAACACGATGTTTCGAATTCGCATGCTAGCCTCCCGTTACGGAATCGCGACGGCCCCGTTGGTCGCCGACATGAGTTGTCCTTCAGAATCCCTCACCACCAGCCGGACCATGTAAGTTCCGGGGTTCACCGAAAAGTTAGTCTTGACCGACATCCCGGCGGTCATCAGCCGTGTGAGCGTGTCATCTTTGAGGCGCAGTTCCAACACTTTTTGCATTCCGGATATGAAGTTGCCGTTGCGGTCGAAGATTCCGGAAACGACCGTGAGGTTGTTATAGTTGCGCCCGTCCGCCTTGCGAAATTGAATGTGCTTCGGATCGATGCGGCAGAGAACCGCCAAAGTGGCGTCCTTGTCGCTGGTTTTGAAAAACTGGGTGCGCAGTTCCACCGGCAGATCGTGCATCTCTTCGCGCGAGAAGAGAGCCTCTTCGATCTCCTGCTTGGCGGTCTCGACGGCATCGGAAAGTTTCTTGGGCGCATAGTAACCTTTACGCGCCTGAATGTCGAGACCGGCCCGCAACTTGAGAGTGACTTTCAGGGAGTGGAAGTTGCCGTCGAGTTTCAGGTTCTGCGGCGAGAAGCCCAGCAGATAGTAATACTCCGGCGCGACCGCGAGGCGACGAAATCCTTCGTCCAGGTCGTTGTTGTTCTGGAAGAAATTTCCACCGGTCCCGTACGCCATTTCTGCCAGAACGTCGGCCTGCGCCGAGGCGGAGGCGCGATCGTATTGCTGAATAAGCTGCAGGTACTGTTGCGTGTGGGCATTGGTGGGGCGGGAGGCGTCCACCATGGGGTCCGTCCAGAGACCGCGGGCGTCCAACCCGTTGATCACCACATTGGAGTGGATGGCGCGGTCCAGCACGTCCGTTTTTTCCGTTTGCTCCGAGGGCGTGAGAAACCCGGGCGAGACCAGGATGATGATGCGCTGTCCCGGCATGCCGGACATGCGGCGGACCACGTCCTTCAGCACCATCAGCGAAACCCGCGTCTCCTGCGATCCGACCGACAGCACGCGGGAGGCCGCTCCCTGCGCTATCGCGGCTGCTTGGGCGGGCGACATTCCGGGGTTACAGGCGACCACTTCCTGCGCTGCCACTTGCAGCGCTATGGAATCGGACTTGTTGAGTATCATGTCAGCCATGTAGTAGCTGATGTCGGGGCACTGCACCATCCCGCCCGGTTCCTGCATGGACCGCGGCCGGATCCGCATCAGAGTGTTCTGCAGTTTGTCTTTATCGTCGGTAAATTCGAGCTGGTCCTGGCCGGAGGTGGTGTAGATGGCGGCGCGATCAGTGATCTTCAGAGCCGTCAGGTGACGGATGGCGGCATCGCGCGATCGCACCAGGTCGCCAAACTGCAGGTGCTGATCGTCGAACAGGTAAGCGATGAAGCGCTCGGGAATGTCCGGCGGCGGGGTCTGGTCTTCGGTCTGAATGGTCGGAGGGACCGGCGGAGCGTCCAGGTTCTTCGGGCCAGATTTTTCCGCCGAGAATTTGACGATGACCTGCGGCTTGCCCTTGTCGAAGAGTTGGAAATCCTCCATGTGGAGCGTGCCCACCGCCTTGCCTTTGGTGTCGCGCACCACCACCGGCACCATCACCAGGTTGACGCGCGTTGTGAAGGTGGCGGGAGAATCCTTGGTGGCCATTTCGGGCTGGTTCGGGTCGGCCGGAGGCGTCGCCGCCGGCGGAGGAGTCGGTGGGGGAGCAGTTTGTCCCCAAGCCCCCAGCGCCGCGGCAAGCAGCAGCGCGAGGCGAACTGGCCGCAATCTATGCAGATGAGTCACAGGGTCGTCAGCTTTATCATATGATAACGTCACGCCGTGGTCAGTGTCCGGCGGCGCTCCTGGTGATACTGGGTCAGCGTCTGGTTAGCCGAATAGATGGTGTCGATCTCTTGTGCGATGCGCTCCAGATCGCTTCCGCGCAGCACCACATACAGCTCATCTTCGCCGATATCGGTGTAAACGCGGTTGCCAATACAGCCGGAACTCATCACGGCGCCGCCTGAGAGCGCGGCCGGTATGGCCATGCAAGTGGGGCGGCCGAGCAACGGCAGGCTGGACATGGCGCCGGCGCGCGTGGCGGCCTCGGCAAGCATCATGACGCGCGCAGGCTTGCCCGCGGCCAGCACCACCGTGGGCGCCATCGGGGCATCGCCCAGCGGCGAGTACACAATCACCTGCGCCGGCTCCTGCATATGAAACACGCCGGGCACCTCTTCCATGCGAACGTATCCAATGTCGCTCATCAGGGTCAGCACCTGCTGCAGCTCCGGCATGCGATCCGCCGTGAGCGCGTTGTGCGTGTACCCGCCAATGGGGCAGTTAAAATGATTGGACGGCACCGTGTAGAACGTGCGGCCGCCGGCGGCGATGCGCCAGAAGCTGCAGGAGGACGGCTCCGATCCCTCAAACCGTGCCACCCCTTGCGGGGCTACATCCGTAAAAGCAATAGCCACCGGCCGGCGTGGCGCGCCGAGTACGCTCTGGATTCTCTCTTCAAGTGCGCGATAGTCAGACATAATGTCATTATGAGGGAATGGCGCAGCAACCGTTAAGCCGCCGGGCGTTTCTCCTGACGGCGGGCGCCGCGGGAATCGGGATGGCGAAGGCCACCCTCGCTCCCGCGCGCGAACTGGTCCGCAGCGGTGCTCTGGGGCGCATCGTCTTCTGCCGCGCGTTCCAGGGCGATCGAGGGGATTCGCTCGGCGCGCTCCAGTTTCTCGTGGACGCACCCCGGCTGGTTTCGGTGACGGAACACGCCGCGGGCCGCGCCACGCTGCGGTATCCGGGGTTCGTCGCGTCCTATGAAAAAGACCGCAGGCGCCGGGAGTATGGCATCGTGATTTGCGGCAGCCATGCCACCCTGGTGGTCAAGCGGGACGGCTGGCGCGTGTTCGGCCAGGAGGCATAAATGGACATCGAATGGGTTCGCCGGTATTGCATGAAGCTGCCGCACACCACCGAGAAAGTGCAATGGGACTTCGACCTGGTGTTCAAAATCGGCGGCAAAATGTATGCCGTGGCGGTGCTGGAGCCCGCGCCGGTCTGTATGTCGTTCAAGTGTTCGCCGGAGGATTTCGCGGAGTTGACGGAGCGCCCCGGCGTGATCCCGGCTCCCTACGCAGCGCGCGCCCAGTGGGTGGCGCTGGAAAGCCAGGACGCCCTGCCGGCGGCGGAGATCAAGAGACTGCTAAAGAAATCGTACGACCTGGTGCTGGCCAAACTTCCCAAAAAGACGCAGGCCGCGCTGAAAAGCTCCGCTACTTCACGCTGAAGCCCACGTCGACCACCGTCTCGATTTCCACCGGAATGCCATTAAACAACGTGGGCTCATAGACCCACTGCTTCACAGCGTCGATGGCCGCCTGGATCAGCGGGTCGGGGCCGTTGATCAGTTTGACGCCGGTTACATGCCCGTCTTTGCCGATGGTCACCGCCAGATGGACCACGCCCTCTATGCCGCGCTTCTTCGCTTCGGCAGGATAGACCGGCTCCTTACGCTCCACCAGGTTGATGATCGAAACATCGCCCGCCACCGTCATGCGGTGCGGTTCGACCTCCGGTGGCGCGCCCACCATGCCTTGCGTCACCGTAATCCGGGAGCCGCCCGGCAGCGGAATTTCGGTCCGTGACCCTTTGCTCACGTTCGCCTTTTGCGCCCAACCATCGGCTTCGGCGAGGTCCTGTCGATACTGCTCCTCGGTATCGCGCAGGTCCGCCCGTTCACGGATCATCAGGTTCAGGTACGTCATGGCGTCGCCGAACTTCGGATCGATCAACAGGCCGTGCCGCAACGCTTCGATGCCGGTCTCCAGGACCCCGCCGAACTGTTTTTTGAGATCTTCCTTCACTCGCCCAGCCGTCATGGGGCCGGGCTCCTGCGGCTTCATCCCGATGATGCGCCTGGCTTCGAGATAGGCCGGATGCCATTGGGCCCACGCCAGCCAGCCCATGCTGTACCAGGCGTTGGTGTCGGCCGGGTCCAACTGCACCAGCTTCTCAAACCATTGCTCGGCCGCGTCCCAATGCTTCTGGCTGAGGCTCAGGCCACCCAGCGAAGAGAGCGCCACCTTGTTCTCCGGCTCGAAGTCCAGCACCCGCCGGAACTCCCGGTCGGCCGAAGCCGCCAGGGCGCGGTTCTCCGGTGTGTCCACACCCGGAACAAACTGCTGCATCCAGGCCGTCGCCAGATAAAGGCGCGCGGTGACGAAAGAGGGATCGGCAGCCACTGCTTTCTGGAAGGCCGCCACGGCCTCCGGATAGTGCGCGGCTTTGAATTCCTGAACGCCGCGGTTGATCCAGCCACGGGCATCCACCGGGTCCTGCGCCAACAGGGAACTGGCCGCCGCCAACCACACCGCGATCATCAGGCGCATATCTACCTCTCCGCTCTAGTCATCATAGCGCCGGGAACTACTCGCCCCCGCCGTGCAGTTCCTCTACGAAGAACAGTCCGTCGTAGCGCTTCCGCACTTCGGCGGGCTGCAACGCCGCATCCGGATCCTGCACCACCCAGTAGGCTCCCAGGTCGTGAAACAAATGCGCCTCCGTGAGCCAGCGCGCCAGGGTTCCGGAGGCCGGTAATGTCGCGACATCCAGGAAGAAGGCCGGCATCCCGGCCGCGCTCAACACCGCGTCCCCAGAGCCCTCCGGCGATGGCGGCACGGTCCACATGCCCAAGCCCTTGGAATCTCCGTTGTCCACTCCCACCGCCCGCACTTCTCCGCGGCGGAAAGCAAAACCGGCCACGTAGAAACTCCGTCCGTACCGCTCGCGCAGCCATTCTCCCATGGCCTTGTCGGCCATTTCGTCGCCGAACCGGGCGTGTCCGTTGTCGGTCCACAAAATGACTTTGGCCTTAGGGTAAGTGGTGTCGATCAGGCTGGAGAAACGATTCGCCATATCCTGCGCGCCCGAGGAATCGAGAGCCACGAACGCCGCTTGAGGGGCGTTTGCGGTGAGCCATTGCAATACCCCCGCCGCCTCCTGCGGGTTGGTGGCCACCAGCACCGTGAACCCCTTGTCTTTGATGAGGTATTCCACCAGGCGAAGCTTCAGACCGTTGAACTCGCGTGTGCCGCGCGCGGCTTCGCCCAGCGCCACAATCCGCGATTCGCCGACGGCCGCTCCGAAAGCTTCCAGGTTGGCCCACTCCTCACCCGGCTGCTCGGACTGGAGAGGCTTGGCGTGGGCTTTTAACTCGGCCGCGATTACCCGCACTACGGACACGCTGGTGGGCGGCAGGACCCAGTGGTAGGCCAGCTCGATCGATTCCCTCCAGCGCCAGGCGTCCTTCACCAGGCTCCAGGTGTCGCGATGCATCGTCACCACGCGGCGCTTTCCGCCGGGAGTTGGATCGGCCGCCTCCCGCTCCACCGTCACCACGGCGTCGGCGCCGTCCAGTTGCGCCGACACGAGTTTCGTCCGCGCCGTCAGCCTCGCTCCTTGTTGCATTTCGCCCTGAATCGCGGGCAGGAGCGGCTCGCGAACCGATCCGACGCGCATTTGCGCGTCCGGCAGCACCACCTTCGCGACCTCTTCCTTATCGCCGCGCGCGAACGCCGAATCGAGCCGCGCGTATTGCTTCTGAATGGCCTCGCGCGCCTCTGCCCCGTGGGCCGTCACGATCCCATCCTCCGCGAATTCCACGCCGCTCACCGACACCCGTCCCCGGCCATAGAGCGCCACACCGATGCGGATGTTCTCGGCGTCGGGAGCCACCACCCCGCCAATGTCGTAGCTTTTCCACTCCGACGAGACAATCGGGCGGTCTTCCATGTAGTCCGAAAAGCCGGTTTCCGCGTTCGGCCGGTTCACCTGCAGCAGCATGTGGGCCCGGTCGCCCACCGCGCCCGCCTCCAGTTTGATCCACGCGCGCAGCTTCACCCGCTTTCCGCGGAAAGGCGCGGCATCGAAATCCTGCAAAAGCTTGCCGAGGTTCCCGGCGGTTGCCGTTGCGGGCCCAGCCAGCACGGCGCACGGCGCATCACCGCGGCAGTTCGCATGCCATTCCGCCAGGTATTCGGTGTCCCGCAGGGCGTCCAGCACGTACCATCCGGGCGGAGCCTTCAGCGGATCGCCCTGCTGAAATTGCAAATTCGTCTGCGCGACCAGCGCCGCCGGCAGCAAGCCGGCCAGCATCGCCAGTCTTCTCATCGCTCGAACCGCAGGCATGCCCGGCCCAGGAAGATTTCGTCTCCCGCCCTCAGCCGTTCGCCGCGCCGGTTTCCTGCCGGGACCTCGATGGCCCGCCCGTCGCGCAACACGCGCGTGCCGAACTCGCTTCCCTCGTCGCAGAGGCGGTATTCACCGTCATCGAGGCGGATCTGGGCGTGCCGCCGCGACACCGTAGCGTTGGCTTCGTCGCCGCCCTCTTCGAAGACCACATCGTTGCGCCGCACCACGCGATGCTCGGTATCGGTCAACTCCGCCATCCTTCCCAGATTCGTCCGCGCCTTCTCCAACGCGTATTCGCCCTGCCCGGTCTTCCCCTTCACCACAATCAACCGGCCCGCGCCGCGCGCGGCTGGTGTTGCCACTTTCGATGCTGCCACCGAATACTCGATGCTGAAATTCTTTTCGCCCGCCTCCGCCGTCTTGACCTCCACGCCGAAGCCGCGGGGCACCTCGCACTCGGCGCTATCCAGGACCTCCTGGACATCGCTCTCCAGGCGGCCGCCTTCGCCAAAGGCCGTCTGGTAAAGCGCGCGCCGGTCGGCGTCCGCCGAGACCAACGTCACGGTCACATGCCCGTACGGAAAGATGCGCTTGCCGCGCGCCACGGTCTGCACCCGGCTCTCGATGGATTCGAGAATGGCGCGATGGACCAGCAGCAACTCGTCGGAATCGGCCGGCCCGAACATCCGCTCCGTCCACTTCCGAAAACCCCGCTCGATGCTTTCCTCGATTTTCGAAAACAAACTCATAGACGCACGCCCTTATTGCACCAACCCCAGCTTGACGGCCGCGTTGACAATCTCCGCCGCCGCCGGAGCCGCATTGGTTCCTCCATAGACTCCATTTTCCACCAACACGGCGAAGGCGATTTTCCGGCTTCCCGTTCCGTACGGCGCGAACCCGATGAACCAGGCGTGCGACGGCGCATCCGCCAGTTCCGCGGTGCCCGTCTTGCCGGCCACCGGCACGACGGCTGCCGCCCGTCTCCCAGTGCCCGCCGTCACCACTTCCCGCATGAACCGCCCCAGCAGCGTGGCCGCATCCGCCGACAGCACCTCGCGGGGCTCAGTGGTCCGGGTGTTGTTCTCATCGGTAATCCAGCGGCCCTGCGGCATGGCGCCGCCGTTGGCGACGGTAGCCGCCACCCGCGCCATCTGGAAGGGCGACGCCACTACCTGCCCCTGCCCGTATGAAGATTGCGGCAGCGATTTCTTCAACTGATCGGCGCGGTTGGGCCATGCCGTGGCGATGCCCAGCGCGCTGCCCGTGGTCCACAACGCATCCGCGCCTACGTCGTAGGTGCCCAACTGCGCGAAGTAGGCATTGCACGAAACCACCAGGCCGCGCTCCAGGTCGAGCTTGCCGTGCGGCGACTGATCCTGGATGTCGTCGCGGATCGGGCGGTTGGACCCTTTCAGGTATTGGCCCACGCGCCCATCCGGCAGCCGGATGCATTCATAGGTGCGATGCGCGAGTTGCATATCTTTGCGCAACGCCGCCATGGCCGTGACCACTTTAAAGGTGGAACCCGGCGGATACAGCCCGTAACGCGCGCGGTCGAGCCACGGGTTGGCCTCTTCTCCCGGTTGCGGCACTCCAATGAGCACGGGTTGCGGAAAACTCACCGCCGCCAGCAGATCGCCGGTGGCCGGGTCCAGCACCACGGCCGCCCCTTTATCCTTGCCGGCCTGTTTGAGCTGGTTGCGCAGGATCTCGGCGACCTTCACTTCGAGCCGCGCATCGATCGACATGTTCACGTCGCGCGGCCGGTCGAGCACCCTGCGGACTGCGGGGTTCTGCGGGTCGTTGCGATGCCGCAGCAGCGGAACCAGCTCGCGGTAATCGTAGCGCAGCACCTTGTCCATCTTGCCGGTCTTGGGATTCTTCACCTCGACCAGCGTGGGCCGGTCATCGTAGCCGCGCAGCCGCCGCGCCTCATCGCGCTCCACGAACGAGGTGTTGGTGGCGCCCCAGCGCTCGCGCGTCCGCAAGTCGCCCAGCAGATCGAACATCAGCCCGCCGAAAGGATAGTGCCGGCTTTCGCCGCGCGGGCAGGCCTTGTCGATATCGATTCCCAGCGCCTGGTAATCGGCGCGATGTTTTTCGAGCAGGTCCCAGTCGCTGGTACCGAGCGGCAGCCCGTTGCGGTCGTAAATGGTGCCCTTGGGAATATCGCGCATCACGGCCTGCAGCCGCGGGTTGTACTGATAGCGCCGCGCCCCGTCGGCTTGCGTCACCAGGGTTCCCGCGCCCATCACCGCTTCGCTGTGCAACAGTTGCACGTACCCCGCCTTGGCCAGCACCACGGCCGCGCCGATGGCGAAGATGGCGCCCACCACCGGCACCGGTCCCGCCGCCGGCCTTCGCTCTTCCTGCGCTCTGGCCGAAATCGCCGCCACCATCCCGATCACCACGAAGTTAGCCAGCATGGCGGTGCGCCCGTAGCTGAGGAACGGCGTTACCACTCCGGAAAGCGGCACCACTCCCAGCGAGCCGCCGGCAATCAGCAGAATCTGCAGCGCCGTTGCCGCCGCCAGTCCCACCGCCAGAAAACATTCATAGTCCGTTCGCGCGCGCACCGCGGCACGCAGCGTGCGCCACACCAGCACGCCGTAGAGAACGAACACCGCGGCAACGCCGGCGAAGCCCCACTCTTCACCCAGGGCCGCCAGAATCAGGTCCGTATGCGCGGCCGGCACCACTTGCGGATCGCCCAGCCCGGTTCCCATCCCCGCCGTCCCGCCCGTGGCATAGGCCCACAAGGAGTGCGCGAGTTGATCGCCGCCGTGCACCAGGTTGTCCCACGGCGAGAGCCACATGCGGACGCGTTCGCCCACCGTGTGAGGCACGCCGAGCCAGTAGCCCACCGCGAAACCCGCCACCACCAGCGCCAGGCCCGCCATCGGCGCCAGCGCGCTTCGCCGTGACATTCCGTAGAGCACCAGGAACAGGCACGCGAAGACCAGCGCCGGTCCCATATCGCGTTGCAGAAAGAAGAAGACCAGCGAGAGCACTACCGAGACCGCGGCCGGCAAAATGTATTCGAGCGGCGGAATATCCAGATGCCTGGTCAGCGCCGCCAGGCGCGGCCGCGTTTCGCGCGCGTGACGCAACACGTCCCACCGCTGCGCAAAATACCCGGCTAGAAACAGCACCAGCAACAGACGGATGATCTCCACCGGCTGGAACCCCAGCAGGTTCACCTTGGCGTCGCTTGTGCCCGGCCCGGACCCGAACAGCACCAGCATGGCGGAAAGCGCGAAGCTCGCGAGCAGCGGCACGAAGCTGAGCTTCCCCAACAGCCGTTCATAATCGATGCCGCTCGATACCGCCAGCAACAGGCACCCGCCCGCCACACCCTGCGCAAAATCGACGAACAGCAGCGTATCCCGCACCGGGTCGCGCAGCGCAATCATGAGGATGAGACCCGCGCCCGAAAGCAGCAGCGTGGCCGGCAGCAGCCACTGGTCGCCGCCGAATCCGCGCAGGCTCCACCACACATGCACCAACAGGAATCCGAGAAAGAACGCGCCCGCCCATCGGTAGAAGGCGCTCTCAAAGCGCTCCGGCCGCCGCACCACGAACAGCGGCTTCAATTGCCGGAACTGGTCGGTGGTCAGCAGGCCGCGAATCCGCGCCAGCGCGCCAACATTCGCGAGCGAGCCCGACGCGTAATAGATTTGCCGCGCTGACTCCGTGCGCGCATGCGCGTCGGCGATCATGCCGAGCGCCGGCAGAAGGTCTTCGCGTGCGCTCAGCTCGTTGAGATTGAGCAGCCGCTTGGCGGCCAGACCCTGCGAAGCCTCGGCCAACCCCGGCGCTTTCGCCTGGTAAACCAGGTGCAGCCCCACCGCCACCAGGCCTCCAGCCAGCACTAATCCCGCGAGTTCCCTGCTCCGCCAGCGCTTGCCCGCGCGCCTGGTCTGGGGCCGTCCCGCCGCCGTGCTTCGCGTTACCGCCATTTAGTGCGATGGTCCTCCCGGGCCGGTGCTTTTTTTGCCGCGCAGAGCATCGATCAGGCCGACGATGGCTCCCGCCACCCGCCCGTGCGCCGGCGCGGCGCCCGCCTGCCCTTCCTGGTCAATCTCCCCCAGCCGGAAGTTGACGCTTTCCAGGCTGGTTTGCACTTGCCCGACGCGCACGGTGGCGTTTCCGTAAGGCGCGCTTTGCTGGTACAAGTCCAGGGCCCGCTTGTAATCGTCCGCGGCCCGCTGGACCTGGTCTTTTTCCTGCGGCAGCCCGCGCACGGTGCGGGAATCCCCCCAGAGGCGGTCGGCGCGTTCACAGTATCCATCGGCCAGTTGCGACTTCTCGCGATTCCCCAGCTTGTACCCGTGATTNNTGCGGCATGAACTGCTGCGCCTCGGTGAACTTTTCCACCGCCAGGTTCAACTCCGCCGCGCTCTTGTGGCTGGTGCCGTTGATGCGCGCCAAGTGGCCTTCCGCCAGGCGCAGCTTGCCGTGAACCATTTTGTCGTCCGGGTCCGCCGACAGCGCATGCAGCAGCATGGTGCGCGCCCGCTGCCAGTCCGCCTCATGCACCGGCTGCGCTTCGTTGTTGCGGTAGGTATCGATCACGTGGTCCGCGGCCGCCACAAACTTCTGCTCCACCNNGATTCCCCAGCTTGTACCCGTGATTGGCCGCCTGGTCGAAGGCTTGCGCGGCCCGGTCGATATCCTTGAGCCCGTACACGTACACCCGCGCTAAACCGAGCGCCGGATCCGGCGACTGCGGCATGAACTGCTGCGCCT
>PLZX01000364.1:43839-54638 GCA_003152325.1 Bryobacterales bacterium
TCCGCGGCCGCCACAAACTTCTGCTTGACTACGCGACTCGGCCCCTTCAGGAACAGGGACGTGGATTGGCCTTGGGAGAGTTCCGCCCAGCGGTCCCAGATCCGGTTCGGGTCGGTGATCTGTTCGGCCGATACGTCGTGCTCGAATTCTTTGCCGCGCTGGTACAGGCGATAGTCCGACACCGCCTCCCACGCGGCGCCCACCGCGGACAAGAGCGCCACAGCCGCCAACGCCCGCATGCCCCAATAAAACAGTTCGCCGCGCTCCGCCGGCTTCGCAACGGCGGGCGTCGATTTTCGCGTCGGAGTGTCGTCGGGAGCCGCCTCCGCCGTCCGCCGCGTCTCGTCCCGGTCTTCCCGAAAGGTCCGCCGCGTTGCATCCAGATCTTCATCGGCCGCTTTTACCGGCTCACCCTTGCGGAACGCCTGCAAATCATCTTCGAACTCATGGGCGGTCTGATAGCGGGCTTCGGGCGCCGAGGCCAAAGCCTTCATGAGAATCCTGCGCACCGCTTCGGGACAGGGGTCGGGCGCCGGCGGCGGCGGAATCCGCGAACGGATCATGCGCTCCAGCCGCTCCGTGGAATCGGCGTGGTAGGGCTGCATTCCGGTGGCCATCTCATACAGCATCACGGCCAGCGACCACAGGTCGGAGCCGGCGTTGACCGCGCCGGTCTCCAGCCGCTCCGGCGATGCATAGGGCACGCTGCCGAACTCGTTGCGCGTGAGCCGCCGCGAGAGTGAAAGCGCCTTGGCGATGCCGAAATCGAGCACGCGGACTTCACCGCGCGCGTCGATGCGGATGTTCTTCGGCTTGATATCGCCGTGCACCATGCCGTGAATATTCTTGCCGTCGATGCTGGCTTCGAGTTGGTGCGCGTTCTCGAGCGTGTGCGCCACTGCCGCCGCGACATCCGCCGCGAATTCCATGTGCAGCGGCCCGCGACGCATCAACTCCGCCAGATCCTGGCCGTCGACATACTCCATCGCCACGAAGAAGAAGCCGTCCACGTCGCCCGCATCGTAGACGCGCACCACTCGCGGATCCACCGCTGCCAGCCGCTCCTGCAAAACCGCCCCACGCATCTCGGCCGCGATGGCGTCGCGCGTGTCGGCGTCCGCGCTGTGCTCGATCAGCTTGAGCGCCACGGTCTGGCCGGACTCCGTGTCCTGGGCCAGGTACACGTCCGCCATGCCGCCGCGGCCGAGCTTGCGGAGGATCTCATACTTCCCGAGTTTGCGCGATGCCGGCGCGATCATTCTTTTTTCCGCGGGGCAGCCTTCTTAGCGGCCGCTCCCGAATCCAGGAAAGTATTTCGATCCGCCACCGTCTGTTTCATGTCCTCCGGCACTTCCAGCGCATGCTTCTCGAAAACATTTCCCAGCATGGCCGGCCGCGCGCCATCCCGCGCGGCCAGGTCGGCGCCCTTGTTCCGGCGAATATCGTTATGCGAAATCCACGGTTCGGACGCACCCAGAATGAGCACGCCTTCGTTCAAGCAATCGTGAATCGCGTTAGCGCGCAGCACCGGGTTGGCGGTCCCGCGGATCTCCACGCCCACGCCCGCGCCGTCCACTTCCACGTCGTCCACTTCCACGTTGGAATTCTGCAGCAGGATGCCGGTCGCGATCGGCAGGTCCTTCGCCGCCAGAATGCGGAATCCACTGAGGCGCGCGCCCTGCACGTTCTCCGCGATTACCGCCGGCCCGTTCGCGAGAGGAGCCGCCCGCAGAATTGCCGCGCCCAGGAGGTGGCTGCGAACGGTCACGCCGCTCGCCAGGTGCACCTGCTCGTTGTATTCCCCAGCCGCAACGTCGATGGTGTCCCCGGCGCGCGCCGCGGCGAGCGCTGCCGCGATGGTCGGGTACGCCGCGCCGCGGCCCACTGCGAGCACACGCGCATGCTCGATCACCGGGGGCGGCACCCACAAGCTCCGCGAGAACCAGGCGGCGCCCGCCGCCACCGCCAACCCGGCCACAAACCATAAGACCCGGCCCAGCACGTCAACGCCGGCCGCCGCCGTTCGAGCAGCCGCGGCGCCTGCCGTAAAATTCTCCCCTTCCACTACCACCACCGTGACGTTATCCTTGCCTCCCGCTTCGTTGGCCGCGCCGATCAGCTCTTCGACGGCCAGCTCGGGAGCGCCCGCATGGCGCTCCACGGCGCGTTGGATTTCGCCCGAGCCCACCTGGTCGCTCAGCCCGTCGCTGCACAACAAGAGTGCGCTGTCGGGCTCGAATGGGATGCGCTGCAACTCGATGAAATCGGCGTCGCCCGGAGCATGTTCCTCCGATCCGATGTCGCGATACACTTCGTTGCGGCGCGGGTGCCGCATGGCCTCGGCTTCGCTCAATTCGCCGCTGTCCTCGCGCTCTCCCACCGGCGAATGGTCATGGGTGATTTTCTGAATCCGGCCACGCCGGATCTGGTAGGCCCGCGAATCGCCCACGTGTCCCACCACGGCCGAGCCGTTCTCGAGCACCGCCACCGTCAGGACGCAGGCCATGCCCGCCCATTCCGGATTGCCGCGCGCCGCTTCCAGAATCTCGTTGTTCGCCATGGTGATGGCTTCGCGGATGCGCTGCTCCACGGTGCCCGTCTGGCGCTCCAGGCGCGCGCGCACACGCCCCACCGCAATCTCGGCGGCCTTCTCGCCCGCTGCCTGTCCGCCGATGCCGTCCACCACCAGGAAGATGCCGCGCTCCGCGTCCAGGTGCAGCGCGTCTTCGTTGTTCTGGCGCACCCGCCCAGCATCACTCGCTCCGGCGAACCTGATTTTCGGTTTATCCATGCTGGGTACTTCGGAAATCCAGGAATACCACTCCCGCCAGGCCGATGCGCGCCTGCGGCGGCACGGGGGCTTCCACATTCCGGTCGCGCTTGCTGCCATCGCTGAAATCGATGCTGGAGGGCGCGGCCTGACCGTCAATCGTGGTCCCGAGGCGGCTCAGATCCTTCAGGAAAAAGTTCCCGCTGGCCGCGTCCCGGCGCAGGCGAAAATGTTCCCGTGAAACATCCGGCAGCGTGTCCAATTTAATATCGGTCCAGTAATCGCGCCCGCCGCGGCCCACCACGATCTCGTCCTTGGTCATGCGGAAGGTCTTCCGCCCGGAATTGTCGGCAAACTCGATCACCGCAAACGCGCCATCGTCCGCGGCCGGCGGTTCCGCGGACGGCGCAGCTTGCGCCTCAAGGGGCGGCGAAGTGGTCATCTGCGTGGCGCCCAGTTTTCGTGTGGCGATCCTCCGGGTCATCGACCCGGCACCCAGTTCCGCCTTCGCCGGCAATGCCAGCTCCGAGTAGATCAGGATGTCGCCTGCCGCCACTTCGTCGTCCGTGTTTTCCAGGATGCGGATCTGCCATCCGCCTTCCGGCGCCGCCACTTTGGGAGCCGCGCGCTTCGCCAGCTTGAGACGTTCGACGATCGACGGCCCGTTCAGGGCCTCAACCTCCGCGTCAAGCGCCCGGCGCGCTTCTTCGACGATGCGCGGCACGATGGCGCGCAGCCGTTCCATATCGTCGGGGTGCAGGTAGACGTGATAAACCGCGGGCGGAAGAACGGAATAGTGCAGCGGCTCGAGCCCCTCCTTCATATTCCGCACGATTTCGAGAATGACATCGCGGGCGGTGGCGGAAGTAGGTGAGGCAGGCCGGTCCATTGGGAACCTCCTACAATCTTAACAACGCACGCCGTGGGATTTGGTTCAGAAGATTTTGGCTTCTGATCAGTTGTAGTAGCTTCGTGTCTTTCCAGGGATGGATTAGGCTCTCAGGCAGGAGTCGGGAGTTCAGGAATTCACCGCGGAGACGCGGAGGCGCAGAGAAGAGACACGTATGGCGTGAGATCGGGGAAGAAAGCGTTGCGGCGGCCGGGGCTCTCGGACTTTTCGCCGGGCGTGTCTCCGGATTTTCTCGGACCCAATTACGGGCGGCCGCCAATGGTTTGAACCGCATCTTCGAGGTTTGCGACGCTGGATGGCGCCACGCTGCCCGATTCGATGACTGATTCTCTGAGAACCGTACTACGTCAGAGCACGAATGCCGGGACGTTTCGGGATGTGAAACCGCGATCTCACCTTTCTTCCGTCGACCCCCATCGGGTAAACAACCCGGTGATTGCCGCAAGGCTTTAACACCTCCGGAAGGTTCAGCACCACCGAAGTGGCAACGCTTGCTGGCCAGCAAGGGGATTCGGAAGATTGCGCCGGGCGCACTTCCTTACCCGGTTCAAAAGTAGCATGGAGGCCAGCACGATTCCCGGGGAGAAAAACCGCAAGTGAATGAAAACAAGGCGAATTTAGGCCAAAGATTTTTGTCACCGGCTTCCCCTGCTAAAATGGAAGTCCCCCCATGCAAATCGACAAAGTGTATGAGCCACAGCGGTTTGAGCCGCATTGGGCGCAGTGGTGGATCGATTCCGGCATCTTCCGCGCCGACGCCAGCAAACCCGGAGCCGTATTTTCGCTGGTCATCCCGCCTCCCAACGTGACCGGGTCGCTGCACATCGGGCACATGCTCGAACACACCGAGATCGACGTCACCACGCGGTGGCACCGGATGCGCGGGGACAACACGTTGTGGCTGCCCGGTACGGACCACGCCGGAATCGCCACGCAGATGGTGGTGGAGCGCAAGCTCGCCGAGGAAGGCATCAACCGCCGCGACCTGGGCAGAGAAGAATTCGAGAAACGCATCTGGGAATGGAAGGCGCAGTCCGGCGACACCATCAAGCGCCAGATGATTCGCCTGGGCGCTTCCTGCGACTGGTCGCGCGAACGCTTCACGCTGGACGCCGGCCTGTCGCGCGCGGTGCGGGAAGTCTTCGTGCGGCTCTACGAGAAGGGCCTGATCTATCGCGGCGAGTATATGGTGAACTGGTGCCCGCGCTGCCAGACCGCGCTGTCCGATCTGGAAGTGGCCCACAGCGACGTCAACGGCCACTTGTGGCACATCCGCTATCCCGTCAACGGCATGCCCGGCCGCACCGTGACGGTGGCCACGACGCGTCCGGAAACCATGCTGGGCGATACCGCCATCGCCATAAACGCCGCTGATCCACGTTATGCCGATCTGCACGGCAAGACTGTCCAACTGCCATTGATGGACCGCGAGATCCCCATCATCCTCGACGATCTGGCCGATCCGAAATTCGGCACCGGCGTGGTGAAGGTGACGCCCGCTCACGACCTCAACGATTTCGAGGCCGGCCGGCGCCACAACCTGCCGAGCATCAAAGTGATCGACGAAAACGGCGCCATGACCGCGGCGGCCGGCGCCTTCGCCTCGCTCGACCGCTTCGAAGCCCGCAAACGCGTGGTGGCGGAGCTGGAGAGAATCGGCGCCCTGGTCAAGGTGGAAGATTACCAGCTCAGCCTGGGCACCTGTTCGCGCTGCAAGACGCCGGTGGAGCCGCTGGTTTCCACGCAATGGTTCGTCAAGACCAAGCCGCTGGCCGCAAGAGCCATTGAGGTGGTGGAGAACGGCCGCATCGAAATCGTCCCGGCGAATTGGACCAAAACTTATTACGAATGGATGTACAACATCCGCGACTGGTGCATCTCACGCCAGCTCTGGTGGGGCCACCGCGTGCCCGCCTGGCATTGCCGGGAGTGCCACGAAATTGTGGTCGCGAGAGAGACGCCCGCAACTTGCACGCGCTGCGGATCGAGTCACCTGGTGCAGGATCCCGACGTGCTCGACACGTGGTTCAGTTCGGCCCTCTGGCCCTTCTCCACGCTGGGTTGGCCGGACCAGACCGAAGATCTCGCGAAGTATTACCCCACCACCTTGATGATCACCGGATTCGACATCCTGTTTTTCTGGGTGGCCCGCATGATCATGATGGGCCTTGAATTCATGGGCGATGTGCCGTTCCGGCAGGTCTACATCCATGCCCTGGTGCGCGATGCCGAGGGCCAGAAGATGTCGAAAACCCGCGGCAACGTGATCGACCCGCTGGTGGTCACGGAGAAGTACGGCACCGACGCGATCCGCATGGCCCTGCTGCTGGGGGCCGCGCCGGGCACCGATATCGTGCTCAGCGAAGCGCGCATGGAAAGCACGCGCGCTTTCGCCAACAAGATCTGGAACGCCGCGCGTTTCCTCTTCCTTAATATGGAACGCTGCGGCGTGGAGCCGTGGGTGCCGGACTCGCTCGAAGAGTACTTAACCGGGCCCGACGCACCCATCGAAGACCGCTGGATCTTCAGCCGCCTGAACCACTGTGCCGGCGAAGTCAACCGCGCCATCGAGACCTACCGTTATCACGAAGCCGCGCAGTTGCTGTGGCACTTTCTGTGGCACGAATTCTGCGACTGGTACCTGGAGTTGAAGAAGCTGCGCTTCCAGGAAGGCTCCGGGCTGACTGACGGCTGGCGCAATACGCTGGCGGCGTTTGAAGGTGCACTGCGACTGCTGCACCCGGCGATGCCGTTCCTTACGGAGGAGTTGTGGCAGCGGCTGAAGCCTCCGCTCCCTGACGGTCGCGGCTCGGTGGCGCTGGCCAGCTACCCGCAGTTCCGGCAGCAGGCCGTGGATGAAACCGCCGAGCGTGAAGTCGGCGTCCTGCAGGAGATCGTCACTCTGGCGCGCACGCTGCGCACGGAGAGCAAGCTCGATCCCAAGCAGCAGCTCAGCGGCACGCTCTACTCGCGCAGCGCGACTTTGGGAGTGGCTCAAAGGCATGCCGAAGCGATTCAGAAGCTGGCAAACGTGAAGTTGGAATTCCAGTCCGGCGCCGCGCCCAAAGCCCCGGCCATCCGCTCCACGGCGGAATTCGACCTGGTGCTCGAAGTGCCTAAGGCGCAAGAGGACACGCAGCGCAAGCGGGTGGAGAAGGAGCGCGAGCAGCTCGAAAAGAACATCGCCAACTCCAAGCGCCAGCTCTCCGACGAGGTCTTCCTCAGCAAAGCGCCGCAGAAGGTGGTGGACACCATCCGCGCCAAGCTGGCCGATTACGAGACGCAACTCGCCAAGTTGTCATGAACCCGATCGTACGCATGGCTCTCGATGAAGACATCGGCTCCGGCGACGTCACCACGCGCGCCTGCGTGCCCGAACAGCAGCAGGGCCACGGGCGCTTTCTGGCGCGCGAGCCGTTGGTGGTGGCGGGCCTCGGGGTGCTAGGTGAACTCTACGAAGAGCTCATCGTTCATAAGCGCGATGGCGACCGCTGCGCGGCGGGCGACGTGATCGCCGAAGTGCGCGGCCCGGCGCGGTTGCTGCTGGAACGCGAGCGGGTGGCGCTCAATTTCCTGCAACGGCTGAGCGGCGTCGCCACCCTGGCGCGGCAATTCGCCGATGCGGTCGCGGGAACCGGCTGCCGCGTGCTCGACACACGCAAGACTACGCCCGGGCTGCGCGCGCTGGAGAAGGCAGCGGCGGCGGCAGGTGGCGTGGTGAACCATCGGATGGGACTGTACGACGCGGTTCTGATCAAGAACAATCACATCACGGCAGCGGGCGGAGTGCGGGCCGCCATCGAGAGAGCGCGGGCGAGCGGGCTCGCCATCGAAATCGAAGTGCGGACACACGAAGAGTTGAACGAGGCTTTGGAATGCGGCGCGGGTCACTTGTTGCTGGATAATCTGACGCCCTCGGAGGCGGCGGATTGGGTACGGGAGATCGGCGGGCGCGCCAAGGTGGAGCTTTCGGGAGGGATCACGCTGGGCAACGTCCGCGCCTATGCCGAAACCGGCGCGGATTTCGTTTCCGCGGGCGCCATTACGCATTCGGCCCGCGCGGTGGATATCAGCTTCCGATTGGAGTTGCTATGACAGTGCCAGTGCGAGACGGGCCGGGCTGCGCCCGGCTGCACCGATTGACAATCGGTGCGCAGGATAACATCCTGCCCCACAAGCGTCGACACGTCTTTGGCGGAAGAAACCTCGGTCCTACAGGGCAAGCTAAAGCATGCCCCACCAAGGTGGCTGATCTTGGTGGGGCATGGACTTCACGTTATGACGTCCTCTGACCTCGAGCGCGTGCGGCGCGAATTTCCGGGGCGCGCGATCGAGTATTTCGCCTCGGTGGATTCCACGATGCGCGCGGCGGCGGGGCGGGCGGCGGGCTACGTGGTTGTGGCGGGCGAGCAGACTGCGGGGCAAGGACGGCACGGACACGCCTGGCACTCCCCGGCTGATAGCGGGCTCTATTGCTCGCTGGCGCTCGCACCGCGGCCTGTGCTCACGTTGGCGCTCGGGCTCGCTACCGCCGATGCCATCGCACACGCTTCCGGTGTGGTGTGCGATCTGCGCTGGCCCAACGACATCATGATCGGCGACAAGAAAGTTGCCGGCATTCTGGTGCAGCTCTCGGGCGCAATTGCCATCGCGGGTATCGGCATCAATCTCAATCAGACGGCATTTCCGGCCGAATTGGAAGCCATTGCCACGTCATTGAAGACCCACGCAGATGCTGCCGGCATCCTGATCGCCCTGCTGCACGAAGTGGATCGATACACATCCGAGAGTCCGGAAAACATCCTCCGTCTCTTCACGCGCGCTTCCAGTTACGCTTCCGGGCGCCGCGTCCGGGTGCAGCAAGCCGACGGCGTGATTGAAGGAACCACCGCCGGGCTCGACGCTTCCGGCTTCCTGATGGTGCGGAAGGACGACGGAACGGATACCCTGATTGTTGCGGGAGGCGTACGTGCTGCTGGCTCTTGACGCGGGCAATAGCAATATCACCATCGGGGCTTTCGAAGGGCGCAAGCTGATCTGCCAATGGCGGCTGCGGACGGTCCACGAGCAGACCGCCGACGAGTGGGGCATCCTGCTGCATAACCTGTTTTCACCCGCGGGCCTGGAGATTTCCAAGGTGGATGGCATGATTATCTCGAGCGTGGTGCCGCCCATCGATTCCACGCTGGCCTTCATGGCCGAGCGTTACTTCCACGTCAAAGCGCTATTTGTGGGAGCGCGCACGGATCTCGGCATCACGATCAAATACGACAATCCTTATGAAGTGGGCGCCGACCGGCTGGTGAACGGCGTCGCGGGATTCTACAAATACGGCGGGCCGTGCGTGGTGGTGGATCTCGGCACCACCATCAACTTCGACGTCATCTCGCGCGAAGGCGAATACCTGGGGGGCGCCATCGCGGTGGGCATCGGCATCGCCATCGACGCGCTGTTCAGCAAGACGGCGCGGCTGCCGATGGTGGATTTTCGGCCTCCCAAGGGCGTGGTGGGCACCAACACCGTGGACAGCATGCGGTCCGGGCTCTACTATGGCGCGATTGGCATGATCGACGGAATTCTAGAGCGCATCATCGAGAAGATGGGGCCGGACACCAAAACCGTCGCCACCGGGGGCCAGGCTCACATGATTGTCAGCGGGTCGCGCTTTCTCAAAACGGTGGATGAGCACCTGACGCTGGAGGGCCTCGCGATGATCTGGGAGCGTAATCACCGCCCTTGAACTACTTCAACTATTTCACGGAAGTGGAGGACCATTTTCAGCGGGTGCGGGGCACCAGCCTGTTTCTGCTTTCGCCGCTCGATTGGGCGCTGCTGGAAAGTTGGAAGAATTCCGGAGTGCCGCTCGAAGCGGTGCTGCGCGGCATCGACGAAGCTTTCGAAAAGTGGCGCAGCCGCAAAGTAAAGACCCAGATGGTGAACTCGCTGGCCTTCTGCGCACAGGCGGTGCTCACCGAAGCGCAGATCATGACCGAGGCCGCGCCGCAACGCGCGCGCCGGGAGACCGCCCCGACGTTCACCATAGACGAACTGCGCGCGTACCTGGAGCGCAATGCGGGCGCACTTCCCGGCGGGTACGAAGAGATTGCGGCGTCACTGTTCAGGCTGGCCGGCGACCTGGAACCGCATTTCGCCGACCTGGAGGCGTTGGAGCAGCGGCTGACCGTACTCGAAGAAAAGATGGTGGCCGCCGCACGCGTGCGCCAGACCGAAGAAGAGATGCTGCAATCGCGCCAGGAACTGGACCGGCAGTTGCGGCCCTATCGCGGCAAAATGACGGCCGATCAACTGTCGATGCTGGAGAAGCAATACCTGGAGCGGCATCTGCTGGAAAAGGCGGGGCTGCCCAGACTGAGCTTGTTCTATATGCGGTAGCTAAGCCCCGGCTGCCTGACAGACGACACAAACCGCTCGTCTGTCCCACTCGGCCAGCATCTGTTCCAGCGCGGCGCGATCCGGCGCGGCTACGAATGGCAGCCACGCGCGCACTTCGCTACGGGCCCGCTCGTCGCCAAGCCCGCGCTCCAGGCGGTTGCGGATTAAGTGCACGAGCTGACGATCGGTTTTTGCGCGCAGTTCTTTCAGCTTGGTACGGCTCATAAATGCGTCTACCTGATTAGACGTTCGAACTCGCCGATTCGATCATTAATATTCGGAAAATTTGTAAGCGCAAGCACCGCCGATATATACGGCCCTCGCCGGATCGCGGCCGAAGAAGTAGGGGAGATCCCTGTAATCGTCACAATCGTGAACGACAAAATCGGCCCACTTTCCCCGCTCCAGCGACCCGCAGTCGCCGCCGCGTCCCAAACTGTAAGCTGCGTTGATGGTCGAAGCCGTGATGGACTCCGCCGCCGTCATCTTCATTTGCGTCGCCGCCAGCGACAACACCATCGGCATGGAAGCCGTGGGCGACGAGCCGGGGTTGAAATCCGTCGCCAGCACCACGGCGAGACCCAGATCGATCATGCGCCGCGCCGCGGGATAAGCATTCGACCCGAGCGCGTAGACCGATGCCGGCAACAGCACCGGCTGCACGTTGGCCCGGAGCAGCGCTTCCATTCCGGCCGCTCCGGTGCGCTCCAGGTGGTCGGCGGTGGC